>CAIVCR010000103.1 GCA_903904515.1 uncultured Bacteroidia bacterium | reverse complement strand
TGACGGATCAAGCGGTGCAAACATTAAGGCAACCGATCTGAAAAGCAAAACTTGCAATGCAGGTGCATCAAGCGGGGCAAATTTAAAGCTCTCAGTATCAGATAAAATTAATGCCCAGGCAAGTAGCGGCGGGAATATTAAGGTATCGGGTGATCCAAAGGAACGGAATGTCCAGAAATCGAGTGGAGGGGATGTAAATTTTAATTAGCTGGCGGCTGGCGGCTGGTTACTGGCAGCTTGTGGCTAGCAGCTAGTTGCCAGTATTATTCCCGTTTCATAATACCGTAACAGATAATCTTGACTATTGAATCGACACTCTTGCCCAGATCGGTTGAGCGGTAAGGACCAGCAGATAAAGGCATCTCCAGTCCCCGAATGGCCGTTGTGATCCCTATCGCGACCAGGGTAAAGTCTTTCACAATAAATTTACGCTGACGGGCACCCTCGAGAAGGATACGTTTCATCATGCGGATCTCCTCCTGGTAGTATTGTGATTTTATTTTATCGATAAACTCCACTGCTGCCGTATCGTTTTCAATGGCATTGTAGAAATTCGCCAATTGACGGTAGGTTGTAATTTTGGTCATCACATAGTCTCGTAATTTCTCAGCCGGATCGATATCTTTCTGAAGAACCTTGGAGAGCTCTTCACGCAGGATGTCTGCCTCTTTTTGGATTACTTCCTGAAAAAGATCCTCCTTACTACTGAAATAGTAATAAAGGGAACTTTTCCCTTTTCTTACAGCATTAGCAATATCATCCAGGGTAGTTTTCTTATAGCCGTACTTGCTGAAAATCTCCTGTGCGATTTTCAGAATATTCTCTCGTACAACGTCCCTTTTTGTGTTACTGTTATCAATGCTCATAATAGACTTTTAAAACATGTGGGTCAAATATAAACATTTTCGTTAAAAAAATGAATGAACCTTGTCAATTGATAACAATCTTGAGCAAGTAAGTAATAAGAATAATTAAATGTCCCCTACCTGCTGGCACACCAGTTTTCATGACAGTTAAGAAAATAAGCAATGAAATTGAGATTCCTCATTCCGCTTCGCTCCACTTGGAATGACAATGGACGGTGTCATGAGTAGAAAATATTCCGTCCGACAAAAGGTGGATAATACCGGCATTGCAGGGAGAGGAGAGATGGAGAGTTACATATTTTTAACCCTGACAGGAACAAATGTCCTGTCAGAGTGGTTGAATATATAAATTGATTAGGGTCTAAAGAGATATTCTTCAGTTGCAAATCTCGAAAAAAAAAGATGAATTGAATCCTAATCCGTGCAATATTTGCGAATGACTTGGCAGGTGACCCCTTTTTAGCAATAGGTGCGGGAATACAGCGAATAAGTGTGAAAAAAAACAATTTGACCTCAGAAATCAGGCGTTTTTGAGGAAGTCGATAAAAGCAAGGTATTTTCGTTCAGAAATTTTAAGTTGCGTCTTTCCTGTTGCTGTATTATGGTTTAAAACACAGATTCGTTTCTGATATTTGATATGATCGATAAAATTAGTGTTTACAATATATCCGTCGTGAATTCTGAAGAAATAGGAAGATGGGAGCATCTCTTCAATTTTCTTCAGATGCATAGTAACAACCTTATAATCACTTAAGTTATCGGCGAGATAAACCTTTGTATAGGCGCCGTCAGCCTCACAGTAGATAATTCGGTCCGGTGAAAGAAGGTGAAGCTCATCGTTGCTCTTGATAAGTATTTTCCCGCTTTTTTGAACGGTATAGGTCCCCTGAATTGAAGGACGCAGTTCTCTGGAGCCCAAATGATCCAGTGCACGTGAAACTGCCCGTTTCAGATCATCAGGAAGAATAGGCTTAATCAGATAATCGATCCCGCCCAGCTTAAACGCATTTAATGCAAATTCATCGTGGGCCGTAGTAAATATTATACTATGGTTTTTGTTTTCAAGAAGTTCAAAAAGCGCGAAGGCATCCATGTCTCCGAGCTGTATATCCGAAAATACGAGATCGAAGTGTATATACGGCAATATATCCAGTGCCATTTCTCCGGAATTAACCAACGCGATAATTTTAATTTCCGGACAATGCTCCTCAATCAACAAGGTAAGATGTTTAGCAAGCAGAGGATCATCTTCAATGATAACGGCATTAACCATTAGGGGTTATAGTTTGATTTGAAAATTGCATCTAATTTCACTCTCCCATCGACACTGGGGGTATTCCGGAAATCGAGTCTGAAATTTTTCTATCCGGATATTCTGCTAAATTAAAAAATTCTTTTATAAAAAAGAAGAACTTAAGTGGTCCCATTTAGGACCAACTTAAGTTCTTCAAAATTAATTTAAACCCTTTTAAAAGGAGCTCTTCGGATATTTCCTGAGTCTCTAACTCTTCGGAACGATATAATACACTAAATTACATCTTATTAATGGTTGACAATTAGCTTACGCACTTCCGTAAACGTCCCATTATGGAATTGTACAAAGTAAACGCCATTTGAGATTGCCCCCAGATCAATTTGGTACCTGTAAACACCGTCGACTGTCGTGGCGTTTGGAATCTCCATGATTTTATTCCCCAAATTATCAATGATACTGATGTTAAATACCGTCTCGGTAGGGAAGCTGATTGTTGCCCAGAATTTACCGTTGCTTGGGTTCGGATACAGATTGTAACTTTGCTCAGGAATATCGAGTTTTTTCACTGGTGAAGCAGCTCCCTCTCCGCAACTATTCTTTCCGATTACACTTAACGTACCTGAAACAGCGGCTGTTCCAAAATCAACCTTGATAGATTCTGCGGTTGACGGTGGCTGAACAGTTACACCCTGTGGCTGCGAGAAGGTCCAGATATAATCGGTTGCATTCGGAATTGTATCAACACTGAAAATAACATCCGTTGATCCTCTTACAAAAGTATTAGTCCCCGATATTTCTCCGGCAGCACCAGGTTTCTGAGAAATCGTTATGATCGACTCAGCTGTCGGACTTCCGGCCGAACCACACTGATCGTTCATTCCCGCAACCGATAAAACACCACCTGCTGCATCCACACTATACGCTACGGTAATAGTATGCGCTGCTTTATCACCCAGGATGGAGGCACCTGTCGGCAGACTCCATTCGTACCGTGTAATATTTGAGTTAACAGGAACTGTATAGTCTACCTGTGAAGGGGCACAAACAATTGTTTCACCAGCTATTACACCCACAACAGGAGTTTGATAGACAACTTCCTTGATCTCATTAGAAGTAGCCGTAGCAGTTGTAACACACTTAGAGCTGCTTGTCATGACACAGGTAATTACGTCACCGTTACCTACTGATGCAGGGATAAAGGTGTCGCTGTTGGTGCCTGCATTACTTCCGTTCACTTTCCATTGGTAAACAGGTTTTGCTCCGCCATTAGTTGGTGTGGCTACGAAAGTAACCTTATCGCCCGAACAGGCAGGATTAATACTGGATGCAATAGAAACCGCCGGTGCAATAGTTGCACTGACCGTAACAACAACCGCAGTACGCGCAGAGGTACAACCGCTGACACTATTTCGTGCTTCCGCATAGAAGGTGCCAGCTCCAGTTGGAAGATAGCTGTTACTTGCCGTTTTGAGCGCTGTACCTCCTGTGGCAGCAGCATACCAATCAACAACAACACCAGCGGATACTGTCGCATTAATGGCCAGTATAGTTTCACCCGTGCAATATTCGACATCTCCGCCACTGATAACAGGAGCAGTAATAACGGCACAACCACAATCCGGAGCAGTTACAGCTAACGAATTTGCACATCCTCCATTGGCATCAGCCACATTCAGCGTAATATTCGTCTTCGCAGGTACCCCTGAAATAGTCCATACATTACCGGTATGGGTAAGTGTTCCGGCAGTGGTGGTTAATACACCTCCACTGACAGTAATACCCACAGACCAGGTAGTGTTATCTAACGAACATTCAGCAAGCGTAGTTACGGTAATCGATGACTGTTGAGTCACTGTTACAGTCACATGTGATGAACATCCTTTATTTGTAAAGTAAGAGATATCACTGGTACCATTTGCGATTGCTGTAATTAAACCTGTTTTGCTTACCGTTGCAATACCTGTTTTAGATGATAACCAAGGAATCGATGGATCAGGAGTATCTGATCCGGTAAGTTGGGAGGTAGTTCCAATACCGCAGATGGTAAGATTACCTGTAACCGTAGGTGATTTAATCACCGAAAGGGCGACTGCGGTACGCGTAGTACTCTTACAACCGGAAGCAATATTCCTGGCCTCAGCCCAGAATGTACCCGTTTTGACAGGAGTATAAGTAAGTGACGCTGTAGCTAATGCAGTACCACCTGTAGAGGCTGAGTACCAGTCAATGGTAATTCCAGCAGGCACATCGGCGGATAATGCCGGAATTGCATCGGCCTGGCAATAAGTAGTCATTACCGGACCGGTTAGTGTCGGAGCCGCAATTACAGGACAACTGCAATCAGGTGCAGTTACAGATATTGTAGTTCCGCAGGAGTTGCCATCAGTTAAAGACAATATTATATTGGTTCCTGCAGGAATTGCAGCAATAGTCCATACATTTCCAACATTGGTAACTGTTCCCCCGGTGCTTGTTATAGCTGTTCCTGTAGTGACCGTGACAACTATTGAATAGGTCAACAGATTCGGAGCACAAGTTGCTGCCTGTGTGATCGTATAGGTAGGCAGTGCGTTAACGGTAACCGGATACGAGGTAGCCGTTGCTGCAGAACATCCGCTGGCAGTCACATAATTCACACTAACCGTTTGAGGTCCGGCAACATTCCACGTAACTGTAACCGAATTGGTTCCGGCGCCTGCCGTGATTGTACCTCCGGAGCTGATGGTCCATACGTAACCGGTCATTCCCGTTGCCGTTGAATAAACATTACCAGTTGTTCCGATACAGATGGAATTAGTACCGGTAACTGCAGGTGCAGGGGTAACGGTTACATTCAGCGCAGTAGCAGCTGCCGCAGCACATCCGTTTGCATTGGTATAACTTACCGATACAGTTTGAGGCCCTGCCGTATTCCAGGTAACTATAACCGTATTTGTAGTGCCACCGGATGTGATCGTACCTCCTGCGCTTACACTCCATGTATAGCCGGTCATACCGGTTTCAGTAGAATAGGTCGCCGTATTTAAACACGCCGTAGTCGGTCCGGTAATTGTCGGAACCGGTAAGGCATTAACGGTAACTGGAGCTGAAGAACTGGTTGCAGTACCGAATGAACTGGTAACAGTAACATAGAAATAGGAAATTCCTGCGACCGTTACATTCGGGGTATAATTAGCTGCAATTGCGCCAGGTACAAGTGTGCCATTCGTATTTCCGCTAACCGTGTTGCGGTACCACTGATACGTGAAAGGACCTGTGCCGGAAGGTGTTACACTTAATGCCGTAGCAGTTCCGCCGATACATACCTGATATCCAACAGGATTCGTTGCAACACCCACATCTGAACTTACAAATACTAATGCAATCGAACTGGTTTGGGCCGCGCCGCAACTTCCTGAGACAATCACGTAGTAATAAAAACTACCATTTGCAGTTATCACCGGAGTATAGGATGCTAATATCGCTCCTGTAATTAATGTACTACCAGTCGCGCTATTGGCCGTGTTACTATACCATTGATAGGTTAACGAAGTACCATCAGCCACAACGGTTAAAGCGGTAGCAATCCCTGTCGGCGCAACGGAATACCCATTAGGCTGGGTCGTGATGGCTGTATTGGCGTTCACCGTGACAGTAGCTACACCACTGGTTGCTGTGCCAAACGGACTTGTTACCACCGCAAAATAGTAGAATATACCAGCGGTCGTTACTATTGGAGTATAAGATGCCAATGTCGCACCGGATAGTATTGAACCACCTGTAATACTATTGGAAGTATTACTATACCACTGATAGGTAAACGGACCAGTTCCACCAGGAGTTACACTTAAGGCCGTAGCCGTTGTGCCAGCGCACAACGTATAACCTGCAGGATCTGTGGTCGTCACATCAGAAGTTACAATTACTGTGGCCACCGAACTTGATAGACTGGTCACACAACTGCCACTCACAACAACATAGTAATAGAAAGTACCAGCTGCTGTTATTGCAGGGGTGTAGGTAGATAAGGTAGCACCACCTATCACGGATCCTGTAGTATTGTCATTGACCGTATTAACATACCATTGGTAGCCTAACGAAGTGCCATCTGCACCTACACTAAGAGCAGTTGCTATTCCTGTCGGAGCTACAGTGTAGCCGACCGGCTGCGAAGTTATCGCTGTATTGGCATTCACTGTTACAGTGGCGACAGAACTGGTTGCGGTACCGAATGAACTGCTTACTTCCACATAGAAATAATAAATACCTGCAACTGACACATCCGGTGTATAAGTAGCTGTTGTAGCTGTACCGATTAAGGTTCCGCCCGTATTGCTATTGGATGTGTTGCTATACCATTTATAAGTAAATGGACCGGTTCCTGAAGGAGTAACGCTCAGATCTGTCGCAGTACCACCTGCACAAACTGCAAAGCCTAATGGATTTGTTGCAATACCAACATCTGCGTTGACGGTTACCAATGCCACTGAACTGGTTTGATTTGGTCCGCAAGTTCCGCTCACTACGACATAGTAATAAAAATTACCAGCAGCTGTGATCACCGGAGTATAAGATGGCAAGTTTGTACCTACCGTTGTTCCTCCGGAAGTGCTGTTGGTCGTATTGCTATACCATTGGTAAGATAAATTGGTACCTACCGCAACAACAGTCAAGGCCGTTGCTGTACCTGTTGGTGCAACGCTATATCCGCTTGGCTGGGTCGTAATCGAACTATTTGCAGTCACGATAACAGTTGCCACAGCACTTGTTATATTACCACAATCACTGGTGATAACTACAGAATAATAGGTCGTACCTGCCAGAGATACATTCGGAGTATAGGTATTCTGATCACTACCTTCCAAGGTGCCACTACCTGCAACGTTACTGCTGTTGCTGTACCACTGGTAATGGAGGATACCTGTTCCGGTAACAGCCACACTCAGATCAGCAACTGCAGTGCCTGCACACGTAGTTACCGGAGTGGTTGAAACATCGGTTGTAATCGCTACAACTGGATTTACTAAAACAGTAGAGACCGAACTGGTAGCGTTTCCGCAATCGCTGCTAGCAATGACATAGTAATAATAAGTACCGGCAGTAGTAACATCAGGTGTCAGAGTACTGGCGTCGTTTCCAATAGTCGTGCCTCCGCTTGTAGAAGCTGAAGTGTTGATGTACCATTGGTAATGGAGCGTCCCGGTACCGGTTGCAACAACACTCAGATCAGTTGCGATACCTCCTGCACAGACGGCAGAAGGACTTGTTACATCTGTTGTAATTACAGTAGCTGGATTAACTGTTACATCCACACTTCCGGTCTGAGTCAGCAAACAGGTCGTTGAACTTGCATCCTGAACACTAACCAACGAATAGGTAAATGTACCGGCTACATCCGTAGGAACTGCAACAGTAACGCTGTTGCCGCTGGTTGTAGTTACAGACTGAGGAGCTCCTGAGCCGATTTTATAGGAGAATGTATATGGTGCTGTACCTCCAGAACCTGTAAAGGTCACGTTTGGTGAAATTGCATTCAGACAAACCGTAGTATCCCCGGCGATTATAGCTGCCGGTGCAGGATTGACCTTGATAACTTCTGTACCGCTCTGTAGTTGAGAACAGACCGTTGAACTGTTATCCTGAACACTAACCAGCGTATAGGTAAATGTTCCGGCAACCGTAGTCGGAGCCGCCACAGCAGCAACACCTGTACCGTCTGATACCGCAGTAACAGGAGCACCCGTGGTAGCACCATCGCCGATCGTATAGGTAAAGGTATAAGGAGCAGTTCCCAATGCACCGGTAAAGGTGATAAACGGAGCAGTTCCATTCTGACATACATCAACTGTCCCGGCAATAGTAGCCGTTGGCAGAGCATTCACCGTTACCACAGCGCTTCCGGTCTGAGCCTGAGAACAAGCAGTTACGAGACCATCCTTAACACTGACCAGCGCATAGGTAAATACCCCATAAGCTGAAGTCGGAGCAGTAACAGTAACACTGTTTCCCGAAGTTGTAGTGACTGTCAAATCAGAACCACCATTAATTGTATAGGTAAATGTATAAGGGGCAGTACCGCCGGCACCCGTGAAGGTTACGACAGGTGCTGTTCCATTCTGACAGATTGAAGTTGTACCGCTGATTGAGGCAGTAGGTATCGGATTAACAGCTATAATTGCCGTATTTCCAGCGGTTACCTGGGCACAATTGATTGCTTTAATAACAACCGTTGTTGAACCCGTAGTCGTTAATGCAGGGGTTGTGAAAATAGCAATGTGCGATGCAAAAGTTACCGTAGCGGTAGCATCTGTCGTTGTCGCATTTACTCCTGTTAGCCCATAGGTTATTGTATAAGATCCGTCCGCAACAAGTCCGGAGGTTACAGTTACCGTTGAAGCTGAGCCCACACAGACAGGCGTAGCAGTAACACTTAATCCGCTGACATCAGGGCCTGCACATGCCCATGTAATAATTAGCTGACCATTGGAGCCCGAACCGGAAGTGACATTTCCATATCCCTTACCGCCACCTCCACCACCAGGTGAGAGACCGGCTATTCCGGATATTCCTGTTGCACCACCATTTCCACCTTTTGCACCAGCAGATAGCAACCCGGCTGCACCACCACCGTTTCCGCCTGTGGTACCTGAACCAGCAAGACCACCAGAGGCACTACCGCCTGAGCCGCCGCCACCGCCGCCATTTTGTCCATTATTCCCGGCACCGTTACCACCGCTAAAGGCACCTGTTATAGGTGTACATGAACCGGCAGATCCGCCTGTTCCGACAGCCAAGGCTCCGCTTCCTCCATTGGTACCCGCTTTGGCAAGAACAAGACTTCCGCCAGGAGCACTTGGAGTGGTATTACCAAAGAAGCTGTCTCCGGCTCCGGTTGTCGATGTTCCGCCAAATCCTACATAATAGTTATAACTATTTCCCGGAATAACAGGAATAACAGCAGTCGCAAAAGCGCCACCACCACCACCTGGTTTGGCAGCATCGGTTGCAGAAGCAGCACCCGGACCACCTGCACCACCTGCACCAGTTGCCTGAACCGTAATACTGGTCACTCCTGGAGGAACCGTAAAGACATACGGACCACCCTGGGTTCCTGAGATATTAACAGTAATAAGACCACCTGTTGAGGTGTATTGTGCACCAGTACCACATGAATTGGTTGCAGTAAGTGAAGCCTCGTAGATTCCAGGTGTACTGTAAGTTATAACAGGATTCTGTGAAGTGCTGCTCGAAGGTGTTCCACCCGGGAACGACCATGCCCACGCTGTTGAATTTGTCGAGGTCTCGGTAAATGTAACCGTAGCTCCTGCACTGATATTCGTCGGAGCTGCAGTAAATGAAGCCACAGGGATTGTTGCAACCGTTATCGGCAACGTAGCTGCCGCACCGCTTGTACATGCCCCGGTACCATTTACACTCAGAGTTCCCGATGTTGAAGAGGCGGTAAAATCCAGAGTAATGGTATTGGCATTAATAGTTGTAGTCGTATTAAGACCCGTATAGGTCCAGTTGTATGCCGCTGCATTCGCGATGACAGGAACTGTATAAGTTTGACTTGTTCCAGTACATACAATACTTGCACCACCCGTAACGCTTGTACCTGTAATTGCTCCTGCTGCTTCAGGTAATGCATTAACTGTAATTGCTATTGGTGAAGAATAAGCTCCAATACCGCAACTGCTAATACCGCGAACTGTCAAATCGCCAGCTGTGGCATTCGCACCAAATGTGATATTGATGCTGTTGGTCGTGTTACCGGTAATTGTTACTCCGGTTCCTGTATAGACCCACTCATAGCTTGCTGCATTATTAATTGGAGCTGTATTGAACGTATAGTTACTTCCGATACAAGCTGGTGCAGTAGTACCCGTGAAGGCACCTGTTATTGCTGTTGCTGCATCAGGTACTGCATATACAATTGTGGAAGCTCTTGCAGGGATAAAACTGCTGCAACCGTTACCACCTGTTTCGGTATAATTAACCGAAACTGAATCGATCCCGGTTTGCAGATATTGCAATACCAATGTATTTGAACCATTACCACCCGAAACAATAGTTGGTGAACCCGAAATGGTCCAGATGTAGTTCGACTGACCAGGCTGTGTGGTAAAGGTTATATCCGTATTTGCACAAGCTGAGGCCCCCGGTGCGGTCGTAAACGTTGGTGCAGGAGCTGCATTGACCGTCATCGTATAGGTTATACCGCTTGAAACAGGAGTACATGCGACTGAAACGATTGATAATGTAACAGCGCCACTGACAGGAATAGGAGCAGTTGTAAAGGTACCGGTACCATCAGCTGCCATAGTAAGTGGAACTGTAAACGTACCGCCGCCGCCGCTCAGGCTATAGGTAATATAAAAGACTCCTGCTTTCCCGGGGCTTATTGTCGTTGAACTAATAGAAACTGTTGCAGTTGTCCCCTGGCACAGTGTTCCAGGTGAGGAAGTTACAGCCAGGTTTGAAGCATCGACCTGAACACAGGTCCAGGTAATAGCCAACTGACCATTTCCGCCGTTTCCTCCAGACTGCTGGTAGGCCAAAGTTATGTCGGAGACACCGCCTCCACCACCACCAGGGCTTGTACCCGGTGAACCCGGAGTTGTACCGTTTGTAGAACCTGATCCACCACCACCGGCATAACCGGTAGAAGATCCACCACCACCAGCACCACCAGTAGGAGCTGTTCCGGCCGTTCCGTTTCCACCAGCACTTAAATCACCCGCACCGCCGCCACCGCCGGCACCATGACCATTGCCATTTGCGTCACCATTTCCGTCGTGTGTTGCATTAGCCGTTATGTCTTTTGAACCATTTCCACCTGACCAGGTCACAGCAGCAGTGATGCCCGGACCTGTTGCAGAACCAGTACCACCGGTTCCGGCACTACCCGTATTCGGTGTTTGACCTAAACCACCGCCGGTTCCGCCGTTCGCAGTAACAGTTATACCATTCCCTGTAAATACGGTATTGGTACCTGCCACTCCGGCAGCGGTTGAATTTCCTAATCCACCACCACCGATGGTATAGGTAAATAACTGCCCTGGTGTAACTGCAATGGTAGCCTTCTCGAAGCCGCCACCGCCGCCACCGCCACCGGCATAGTAATTACGCATCAGACGGCCGCCACCGGCGCCACCACCACCCCAGGTATAAACATCTATTGAGTTTACACCTGCAGGAACAGTAAATGTACCGTTGGTTGTAATAATCCCTGTACCGGTAGTCCCTTTGGTTGCACCTACAACAAAGTCACCAAAAGAGGTCAGACCTACAGCATCAATTGAAGAGGCTGTCCTGTTTCCAAATGAGGTAAGCGACCATGAGGAATTGAATTTCCCTACAATAAAGGTATTGGAATTAGTTGCAATAATCATATCGCCCGGAACAATCCAGTTTAATGTGGCTGTAGCGGTTGTAAAGGCCAGGCCTGCCGGTGTGATCGTCCAGTAACGTCTGACACACCAGTTTGGATCAAGGCCGGAACCTGTAAAGGCTCCATAAGGACCAGCAAAAGTTGATGCAGCTAAAGTTCCTGCAGTTGTTACATTCGCGAAAGCGACAGTTACAGGTGCAAAATTAGTAGCATCACCAATAAGGAATGTTTTGGTTTGTGCTCCCGTAGGAAACGAGAGAAGAAGTCGGCCATTAACCCAGCCACCTCCGGTTGGAGGACGGGTTGCCGTAGCCGCAGTAACCGAATAGGTAGCCGTAGTGGTTAAAACCCCTGTCGTTAAGGCAAGGTTACCTGTTATAACTTTATTGGCCGTTGCAAGTGTTACACCTGCAGCATTGTTAATGTTAACACCTCCGCTGCCACCAAAGCTTGCAGGAAACTCAGTACCTGTGACCTGTGCAGCAGTACCATTGTATTGCAATGTTGAAGCCGCACCATAGGTAATAGCACCTGTTGATCCCGTAGTAGTAACCATCGAAAGGATACCGTTGACAGTAGCACCTGTAAGGGTTTTAGAACCCGTACCTGATAAAGTGAGGTTGTTATAAATGACATTTGCAATAGTCTGCGCTGCTCCGTTATAGTTTACAAGACCTGTACCCGCTGTAAATGTTCCTGCAGTATTGGTGACAGTACCTCCAATATTCAAGGTACTGGTGTTACCCAGCAAACCACCATTGGTACGCACCCAGTTCCCTGTGAAGGTATGGATGAGTCCAACTCCCAGATCAAGCGAGCCGCCTGAACCATTTAAGGTAAGAGCTCCGCCATTAACAACCCCTGTCAGGGTAGCGGTACCGGCAGTTTTTGTCATTGAAACAATACCTGTAGTTGTAAATCCGGCAATACTTTGCGCTACAACAGGACCTGCTATAGTTATTGGCGAAGAACCTGCACTCAGGGTTCCGCCATTGCTGAAGTTACCAAAGAAGGTCAGTCCCAAATTAGTTGAAGATGTGCTGAGTGTACCTCCCAGGATATTTAATGCCACATTATGAGTTGCATCGCCAATTTGTTTGGCTGCATTCAGCGTAATGGTACCGGATCCGTTGATAATTACACCACCGGCAGAGGTAAAGGTTGTCGGCCATTCGTTCGATGCAGTTCTGACTGCTGAACCTGCATTATACTGAAGGGTAGCTAACGGTCCGTAATTCAACAAACCACTGCCTCCAAAGGAAATCGTATTTGTTCCGTTTTCAACAGAGAGTATACCATTGACAGTTACAGCCCCGTTAAAGGTAAGTGTTCCAGACCCGGCCAATGTAAGGTTATTGAATGTAGTTGTTCCAACCAGATTCTGAACACCCCCGCTTAAGGTTACTGTACTTGTATTGGCAATAAAATTGCCGCCACTGTTGGTCCAGTCGCCTGTTACCGCCAGCGTATTTGCACCGGTGATCGTCAAGGATGCACCAGAATTAATGATGATATTCTGACAGGTAGCAGGTAATCCGGCTACCAATCCGATATTCGGATAAGAACTAGTATTGGCTACAACCGGAATCACAACATTGGTTGTGCTTACCGGTACGATTCCTCCACACCAGTTACCTGTATCATTCCAGTCAGCACTTACTGTTCCTGTCCAGCTGCCCGGTATACAACCACCAACTCCAACATACAAGATACCAAGGCCCGAATTCCCGAAATAGTTAGGATCTTTACTGGTAACTGCTGTAGAAACACTTGATCCGAAAGTTCCCGTCGTATATGGAGATAAAGGATCACCAACAAGAGTAACTGATTTAGCTACGTGATCTGATGCCCCTAAATTAGCCGGTGCACCCGAATTAATGGTAATGTCATTAAGAATTGTGGTGCTTGCAGTAAATGATTTTGAACCGCTTCCTGAAAGAATCACGTTATAATAACTTACATTAGGAAGAGTTTGAGCACCTACAGCAGAGTAATTTACTGTACTGTTGGTCGGTAAGAAGGTTCCGCCAGCACCTGTCATTACAGTGCCTGCCTGGCTAAAGTTTATCGTGCTCGATCCTCCGTCCAGGGTACCCGCCGTATTGGTCCAGACACCTGTAAAGGTATGCGTATGGCCTGCCCCGAGACCCAGTGTACCACCAGCACCGTTGATCGTCAGTCCGGCTCCTATAACATCACCTGTGAAAACAGCTGTTCCTGCAGTTTTTGTCATCAGTACAGGTCCTGCTGTTGTAAATCCATCGATACTCTGAGCACCATTTGTTCCTGCAATGGTAATAATAGAAGTTCCCGCTTGCAGTGTTGCCGTTGGTGGACAAATAAAATTACCCTGGAACGTTAAGTTCGCACTACCTGTTGCCAGGGTGGCTCCTGCTGCAATGGTCAGATTAACATTTGAATTTACACCAAACACCTTGGCCCCATCGAGGTTGATAATTCCTGTTCCATTGATTGTTACCCCACCAAGACCAGTAAAGGTACCCGGCCATTCTGTTGAATTCACAGTTCTCGTTGAACCGCCGGCATTGTATTGCAAAGCCCCTGATGGTCCATAAAAGAGAGATCCGCTATATGTATTTGTATTCGATCCGTTTTCGATCGAGTAAATACCGTTGATCGTTGTAATGCCTGTACCAAAAGTTTTAGCACCAGCACCTTGCAGCGTGAGGTTATTAAACGTAGTTCCGCCAGATATTGTCTGTGCAGTACCATCAAGGATAACGGTACCCGTACCAGCCGTAAATGTTCCGCTGTTACTCCAGTTTCCGTTAACGTTCAATAAGCTTGATCCGCCCGGATCAATTGAAAGAAAGGCGCCTGATTGCACAGCCAGGTTACGGCACAACGCATCTGCATTGATAACCGGCTGATTGGCAGTCGGAAGCGGAGTGATCGTAACATCTGTTGTAGCGTCAGGGACAGTATTACTTGACCAGTTGCCCGCATTGCTCCAGAGATGATCTCCCCCTAATCCGGTCCAGATACCAGGTATTTTAATATTGATATAAAGTGCACCAGAGGCTGGCAGGAAGTAAGCACCGGTAAGATCAATAGTAGCCCCGGAAGCTGTACATCCGACACCACCAAAGATACCGGCGTCATCCAATGTTGCATCCCGATGCAAGGTAAGCGCTGTATGAGCAAAGGTCCCAAGGTCAGCTTTCGCAGTTGAAAGAATCGTCAGATCGCTGTTTATGGTGACGGCTGCAGGGAACGTTTTGGTTCCAGATCCGGACAATACCAGGTTATTATAGGTAATTCCGGCTATTGTTTGCGCTGCCCCATTAAAGTTGACCGTACTTGTTCCCGCAGTAAACAGACCACCTGTATTGGTTGTAGTTCCCGCTATATTCAGTGTACTGCTATTTCCTGCCAGGGTACCGGATGTCCTGGTCCATGCACCTGTAAAGGTATGGGTCAAACCTAGACCTAAATCCAGAGTTCCCCCTGTACCGCTTAAGGTAAAGGCTCCGCCATTTACATTCCCGCGTAGGGTGGCTGTTCCGGCAGTCTTCGACATAGTGACCTGACCTGTAGTGGTAAAGGCATCAATCAACTGACTGGTAGTAGTTCCAGAGATAACAATTGGAGAACTGGTCGCAGTTAAAGTTCCGGCTTTATTGAAATCGCCATGGAACGTTAACGTGTTGCCTCCTGTAGCCAGAGTTGCACCTGCATCAATGGTCAAAGGAACGCTCGTGTTATTTCCAAGTTGCTTGGAATTACTCATTGTAATAACACCTGTATTGTCAATATCTACCCCGCCGGTTGCAATAAATGGAGTAACCCACTCAGAACCTGTAGGCATAGCTGAGGCCGTATTGTACTGAAGCGTTGCAGCCGGACCATAAGTTAAGGTTCCACCTCCGCCACCGCCGCCGCCATAAGTAGCAGTCCCTTCCATTGAAAGAGTGCCGTATACAGTGACCGTATTCCTGCTGGATATAGCCTTTGTGCCTGAAGTTCCAAATGTAAGATTATAAAAATCGGTAGTAGTGCCAATTGTTTGTGTAGAACCTGTTCCTATTAAAGCAACTGTCCCTGTGCCACGAACAAAATTGGATCCGCTTCCGCTCCACGCAGAATTCTGTGTACTTGTGTAGGTGATATTAAGAGTACTTGATCCACCGTTTAACGTACCGCTGGAAAGCGAGACAGCTCCTGAACTTGAGTGGATAAGACCGACGCCCAGATTCAGTGTACCGCCGGTTCCGTTTATGGTCAGACCTGCAGAGCTTACATTTCCAACCAGGGTAGCTGTTCCGGAAGTTTTTGTCATCGATACAGTACCGGTTGTGGTCAATCCGGATATAGTCTGAGTCGCCATAGTATTGGCAATCGTCACACCGGCGTTTCCACTTGTCAATGTCCCTGTCGGATCAATAGACAAATTACCACCAAGGGTCAATAAATTATTACCTGCTAAAAGCGTTGAACCTGCTCCAATGGTAAGCGGAACACTTGCGTTGAAGGTTTTAGCCCCTCCCATCGTTATAGCTCCGGTATTGGCAATCGTAACCCCTGCAGTTCCGGCAAATGGTGAAATCCATTCAACCCCGGCAGACCTGGCTGTTGTGGTATTGTACTTCAAACCACCTGTTACACCATAAGTTGGTAGGGAAGAGATTGTTGCAGTTCCTTCAAAAGAAAGGGTTCCATTCACCGTAAAATTAGCAGTCGTAATTGTTTTGACACCGCTTCCACTAAGAGTAACACTATGGAATACAGTCGCACCTGTAATGGTTTGTGCTCCAAGAGCATTAAATATCACGGTTCCTGTTCCGGATGAAACAGTACCACTCTGATTATCGAAGTTTCCGCTAACTGTCAAACTGTTTGGATCGGAAATCGTAATTGAACCACCAGTTTGAATCGTCAGATTATTACAGAAACCATCAGAACCACTAATAAGCGGATATCTGCTAAGACCTGTTGGTATAATAACGTCTACCGAAAAATCAGGAACGGTACCACCACACCAGTTGGTTCCCAGGTTCCAGTCGGTGCTGGTTGTTCCGGACCATGTACCCGAAACACAGGTAGAAGTACTGACATTAAGAATTCCAGTTGCAGCATCAAAATAGGTCGTATTTATGTTGCTCGCACCAGAACCTGTTCCTCCGTATGAACCTAATGGCATAGAGAGGATACCCAGTACAAGACTATTTGCGCTATGGGTCCCTGTCCCAAGATTAGCATGGACACCGGTACTAATAACCAACTGCCCGTTTATTGTAGTTGGACCGGTAAATGTTTTCACACTTCCGCTACTGCTCAGGGTAACATTCTGATAAGTGGTTGGAAATACATTCTGAGTACCTGTAAAACCATAACTTACCTTGTTATTTAATGCCACTCCGGCATCAATAGCCGACAGACCCACTGAACCGGTAAAGTTCAGATTAAGTACGGCACTGGCTGCCTGCGCTAAAATACCACTTCCGGTAAGGGCTGTGCTAATAGTTAAGCTATTATTATTGGTGAGGGTAACACCTGTAATGGTAACACTCGGTATAATGAATGTTCCGGTCAGCGCCTGGCTGTTTGCATCGAAAGTATAAACTCCTGTGCCGGCAGTGAACGTACCAGTGCTTGTAATACCACCTTTGAAGGTGACAGGCGAATTCCCTGAATTGTTCCAGGTAGCTCCTGTACCTATTGTGGTTAGACCCGTAAAGATCTTAGTCCCCGCAACATTATTGATTACAAGACTTCCGCTTGCACCCCCGCCGATTGTCGTAGTTCCTGTAACTGTCAGGTTATAACCTCCGGCTGTAAACAGAGTACCATTTCCGAGAATCAGATTACCACCAATGGCCAAATTTGCCACTGTGGCCGTAGAAGCCGTTCCACTTAAGGTTAAACTTCCCGAAAGCGCGGTTGTAGCAGCCAAAAGTGTTTTCACTCCACTACCTGAGAGAGTCAGATTATTGTAACTGAACCCACCTACAGTTTGTGCTGCGCCAGTATAGTTTACAGTACCGGTACCGGCAGTGAAAACACCACCTGTACCTGAAACTACGATTCCGGCTGATCCAAGATTAAGTATACTGTTGCCTGCATCAAGGGTGCCGGCAGAATTTGACCAGACCCCGGAGAAGGTATGCGTTAAACTGGTTGATCCTAGATTAAGTGTTCCCGCTGCACCGTTAATGTTTAGCGCGGCACCGCTAACTGCTCCGGTTAATGTGGCTATACCCGTAGCTTTTGTCATTGAAACAGGACCGGTAGTTGTAAAACCGGCAATACTTTGTGTAAGTGCACTTCCTGTAATTGTTACACCACCCGTTGTGCTGGTTAATGTTCCTGCTCCGGTAATGATAAGATTTCCACCCAGCGTCAGAAGATTTGTACCTGCTGATAAGCCGGCAGCATTATTTAGAGTGAGTGAGATATTGTCATTAAAGACTTTAGGAGCCCCAACTGTTACACTACCGATATTGGTAATGATAACACCACCCGTTGCGGCGAACGGAGTAACCCATTCAGCGCCGGCTGTTGAACCAGCCAATTTATTATATTGAAGCGTGGCGGCGGCTCCATAGGTCGGAGCTGCTGAAACGGTTGCGGATCCTTCCATCGAAAGAATTCCGTTAACCAAAGGTGCAGTACTGAAGGTCACCAACCCGGTTCCTGACAAGGTAAGGTTATTAAACGTCGTAGCACCCGTAATCGTTGGAGTGGCTCCGTTAAAGTTAACGGTACCTGAATTATCAGTGAATGTTCCGTTGTTGGTCCAGTTACCACTAACTGTCAGGACACTTGAATTGGTAAGTGAACCACCTGATAAAATGGTAATACTGTTACAGACCGCCGGTAATTGCGGCCCAACAGGAGCGATAATAGCCGGATAATTGGTTAATGATGAAGGAATAGTAACATCGGTTGAAGCCGTTGGCACTGCACCACATGACCAGTTGTTAAGATCGTACCAGTCGGTAGAGAGACCCAGCCAGTTTCCTGGAATACAGGTAGCATCCACATAAAGTATTCCCGATACATCTGCAAAATTAGGTAAGTTCTTAACCACTGCACCTGAACTTAATCCGCCATAAGAGGTATTAGTCGCTTCAACGGTTCCACCTAATGTTAAGGTTTTTGCAGTATGATTAAATGTACCCAGATTTATCAACACACCACTTGCACTCGATAGGTTTCCTGAAATCGTAGTCGCAGCGGTAAGGATTTTACTACCACTGTTTCCGGTAAAGGCCAGATTGTTATACGCTAAACTGGCAACAGACTGGTTGGTTGAAAGATTATTATAAGTAACTGTACTACCCTGGGCTGTAAACAGACCTCCTGAGACAGTTGAATTTCCGCCGATATTCAAATTACCCGAATTTCCTAAAAGGGTTCCGGAAGTCAACGTAAGATTACCCGTGATGGTATTGGTGACACCACCCAGATCAAGAGTTCCGCCAGTTCCGTTAATAGTGAGGCCTCCAGCAGTAACACTACCGGTAAGGATAGCAATTCCTCCGGTTTTAGTCATAGAGACAAGACCTGTGGTTGTGAACCCTGCAATATTCTGCGCTACTGTACCTGCAAGAATAACCGGTGAGCTTCCTCCATTCAATGTTCCCGGACTATAAAAACTACCATATAAGGTAAGACCCAGGTTATTTGTTGTCAGGGCAGCACCTGAGTTTATTGTCAACGGTACATCGTGGGTAGCATCCCCCAGCGATTTGGCAACACTCATCGTAATGGTACTCGTTCCACTGACAATTACTCCACCTGTGGCAGTAAATGTAGCCGGCCATTCGACGCCTGAGGTATAAACTCCTCTGTCTTTATATTGAAGTGCAGCTGCTGTCCCATAGGTTGGTAAAGCTGATACTGTGGTAGTCCCTTCAATCGAAAGTACTTTGTTGATGGTCGGCACACCCGTTAAGGTTCTGGCTCCCGATCCTTTAAAGGTAAGATTATCGAAAGTAGAAGACGTTGCAATGGTTTGTGTGCCGCTACCTCCAAAGACTACTGTTCCGGTTCCTGTTCCTGCGTTGAAATTAGCCCCCGTTCCTGTCCATGCTGATCCGACAAAATTAACGTTGAGGATACTTGAACCACCATTCAGTGTTCCGTTGGTAAGAGCCACAGCACCTGTAAAGATATGTGTTAAACCGCTTCCCAGATTAAGGGTTCCGGTTGCTCCTGAAATTGTAAGCCCGACGCCATTTAAACTGCCCGTTAATGTTGCAGTTCCACCGGTTTTCGACATTGTAACCGCACCGGTAGTGGTGAAAGCTCCAATGCTTTGGTCAGCTGTCCCGGCAAGGGTAAGTCCGCCTGAACCGCTAGTGACCCCACCATTGCTGGTATTGATCAGATCGCCGTTTAAGGTTAATAAATAGGTCGACATATTTAAAGAAGACCCATTGTCCAGTGTAAGTGGGACACCTGCATTGAAAACCTTAGGTCCATTTGCCGTGATCATTCCGGTACCCCTGACAATAACACCACCTGTCCCGGTAAATGGCGTAATCCATTCGCCTGAAACAGTACGTGTTGAAGATACTGCATTGTATTGAAGAGCTGCAGTTCCCGTATAGGTTACTGATCCGTTGAAAACATTTGCAACTGATCCGTTTTCAATCGAGAGAATACCATTGTGTATGGTTGTGGTTGTTCCCGTACTGAAAGTTACAGCACCTGATCCTGAAAGGGTCAGGTTATTGAAGGTTGTATTTCCATTGATGGAATGAGCAGAAGTCCCGATCAAATTAACGGTACCCGAATTATCGGTGAAACCTAAGGCTCCATTATAATTGAACCAGTTACCATGTATCGATAAGGTATTTGCTCCCGTGATGGAAAGATTGGCACCCAAAACACCCATAATTGTAAGGGTTCTACATTCAGCAGCGCCGGAGATATTGGGTTGATTGGTTGTTCCGCCTGGAATCACAACATCGGTTGTTGCACCAGGAATACCACCACACCAGTTGGCCCCAAGATTCCAATCGGAACTCGTTCCGCCCAGCCATGTACCCGGATTACAACTGCCAACATTTAAAATACCCGATGAATTTATATCAAAGAACGTATTATCCTTCACAGCAGCAGCCGTTGCAGCATCCCCGCCGTAACTTGCACCAAGAGCAGGGGTTACTCCCAACACCAGTGAATTAGTCAATGAATTGGATAAATCAGGCAACGACATCATTGCTCCGGTGCTGATTGTTGTCAGACCTGCCACTGTTGTAGGATTACTGAATGTTTTCGTTCCACCTGAAAGTGTCAGGGTGTTAAACGAAGTGGAAGTTGAAGAGATTGTTTGATCTGCTCCGCCAAAAACTACTGATCCGGAACCCGGGGTGAAAATTACTCCAGAACCATTCCAGGCTGAAGTGGTTGACGAGTTTGCATTTAAGGTACTGCTGCCACCATTCAGCGAACCGCCAAAAAGGGAGATATCGCCCGAGAAGGTATGAATACCGGTACCCAGATTCAGGGTACCGCTTGTTCCATTAATCGTGAGTGCTGCTGCAGAAACTCCACCGGCCAAAGTAGCCGTACCGGCAGTTTTGGTCATCGATAAATTTCCGGTAGTTGTAAACCCGGCAATACTTTGCGCTACACCTCCGGCAATGGTAACACCACCTGATCCGCTGGTTAAAGTACCTGCAATGGTAAGATTACCCCCAAGTGTCAGAAGATTTGCACCCGGTGTTAAGGTTGCTCCACTGTTAATTGTAAGCGGAGAGTTATCACCAAGCGTTTTAGCTCCGTTTAAAGTTATTTCAGAACCCGCCCCTTCAATGATAACACCACCTGTGCCATTAAAGGTTGAAGGCCATTCCGAAGTCACTGCTCTGGTCGAGCCAACAGAATTATACTGAAGGGTTGCTGCTGATCCATAAGTCAACGTACCGGATACATTGATTGGGTTTGTCCCCATCTCAACCGACAGAATCTTGCCAACAGTGGAAGTGCCCGTACCAAAAGTTACAGCACCTGTTCCGCCCAGGGTAAGGTTGTTAAATCCGTTAGTCCCGCTGATTGTTTGAGCAACACCATTCAGTTTAACAGTTCCTGAATTATCCAGGAATGTACCACTATTATTAAAGATACCGCTAACGGTCAATGTATTTGCACCGGTAATGGAAAGGGATGCCCCGGCACCAATGGTAATGTTGTTACATAACTTAGGAACACCATCTGCACCAATAGCCGGCTGATAGGTAATTCCTGCACCGGTAGTAATGGATACATTGGTGGTAGCCAAAGGCACAAAGTTCCCCGACCAGTTAGTGATCTCTTTCCAGTCTGTACTGGTAACTCCGAGCCAGACACCAGGCACATAAGTGCTCACGTATAGAATACCTGAGGCATCACCAAAATAGGTAAGATCGGTATTGTCCGCCAGAGAAGTCACCGGGTAACCCCATGATCCGGTCGTCTGAGTAACCGAATTGAACTGAAGGCTTCCTGCACTATGGTTAACAGAACCCAGATTAGCGCTGGCGCCAGACAGAATATTCAGGTTCGCACCTATTGTAATTGAAGAAGGGAACGTTTTTACGCCACCCGATAAGACTAAATTGTTATAAGGAACTGCAGCGATTGTCTGGGTAGTTCCATTGTAAGTAACAGTTCCGCTGTTAGGGGTAAATGTCCCGGTATAAGTGGTAGCACCAGCGATAGCAAGGGTACTCGAATTCCCCAGTATTGTCGATGCACTTCCTGTCCATGCTCCTGTATAGGTATGGGTAAACCCTGTACCCAGATCCAACGTACCGGCACCACTGAACGTGAGCGCAGCTCCGCCTGTGTTTCCTTGTAAAGCTGCTGTACCTGCTGGTTTTGAGAACGTAACAGCACCCGTTGTTGAGAAGGATCCGATACTGACGGACGAAGATGCAGTTGTACCTGCAATAGTTATCGGTGAACTTCCTGCCGTTAAAGTACCTGAATTATTAAAATTACCATAGAATGTAAGTGCATTTCCACCGGTTGCCAGAATGGAAGAAGTATTAATGGTTAGTGGAACATTGCGTGTAGCATCACCAAATTGTTTGGCTGCTCCAATGGTTATGGTTCCTGTACCCTTTATATTAACCCCACCCGTTCCAAGAAATGTAGCTGGCCACTCTTTAAGATCGGAAGCCGAACCTGAAATCGTCCGATTTGAAGATCCTGCATTATACTGAAGGGTGGCAGCGGCTCCGTAAGCCAGAGACCCTGTATAAACATTGGTACTGGTTCCGTTTTCAATTGAAAGCGTACCACCTGTTCCATTACCAACTGTGACAGTAAACGTATTTGCAACAGTTTTTGCTCCGGCTCCCGCAAAAGTCAGATTGTAGAACGTAGTTGTTGTATTGATTGTTTGCGCATTTCCACCAAAAATAACAGTACTTGTTCCTGCCGTGAAATTTGAACCGGTTCCTGTCCAGGCCGTTGGGCTGCTATTATTTTCATTCAGTATACTTGAGCCCCCGTTTAAGGTACCGTTTGTTAGAGTAACTGAACCACTAAACGTATGTGTCAATGAGGCACCGAGGTTTAAAGTACCCCCAGTTCCATTTATAGTTAGGCCCGCACCACCCAAATTGCCGGTCAACGTAGCAACGCCGCCGGTTTTTGACATAGTCACTAATCCTGTAGTCGTAAAAGCACCAATGCTTTGAGTTGCAGTTCCGGTAATGGTAAGACCACCGGATCCAGATGTAGCCAGGGCTCCATTATTAATAAGGTTGCCATTAAGTGTCAGTAAAAACGTTGACATGTTCAATGATGAGCCGCTTTGAAGAGTCAAAGGAGCCGTGGCATTGAATACCTTAGCCGCATTGGCTTGTATAATTCCGGTATTGCCTATAATAACTCCACCTGAAGCAATGAACGGAGTAATCCACTCAGAGGTTGCCGTGAAATTTGCTGGCTTGTTGTACTGCAGTGTTGCAGCGGCTCCATAGGTTGGCGCTGCAGAAACAGTTGCTGTTCCACCCATCGTGAAGATACCGTTTACAGTTGGTCCGGTAGTCATCGTAATCAACCCTGTTCCTGCAAGCGTTAAATTATTAAAGGATGTAGCTGAAGTTCCCTGGATGGCTTGTGCACCACCGCTAAGAATAACCGTTCCAGTTGCGGAGGATATTGTACCTCCGTTGTTGATCCAGTTGCCACTGACAGTCAGCGTGCCAGTATTGGTAATTACAGCACCCGAATTGATCGTAATACTGTTACAAAGCGCAGTAGTACTGATGTTCGGCTGATTGGTTACCGATGCAATAACTACATTGGTTGTAGCATCAGGTACGACATTTCCGCACCAGTTTGTACCGGTGTTCCAGTCAGTCAGAGCACCCACGGTGCCTCCAACCCACGTACCCGGAAGACAAGTCGTCGTAGTGACAGTTACTTTACCAGTAGTTGCTGCAAAGAAAGTAGTATTAGTAACTGACCCTGTTGTTCCTGTTCCTCCGTAGGAAGTAGCAGCCATAGCAGCATTTCCAAGGATAAGGCTGTTGGTCGTATGGGCAAAAATGCCCAGATTGGCAATTGCCCCTGTACTTACCGTCATAATTCCGCTGATTGCAGTCAAAGCTGTGAAGGTCTTTGTTCCGCCGGTCAAAGTAAGATTCTGGTATGGAGTTGCAAAAATATTCTGTGTACCGACGAAACCGTAGTTCACGTTATTGACATTGGTCGAAGCATCAAGCGCATTGATTCCGCTACTTGATAATCCAACGGTGCCCGTGAAGTTCAGATTAAGGACCGAACCTGTAGCCTGAATCAGTTTCCCATTACCCGCAAGGGCAGAGGTGACCGTAAAGGTGTTATTATTGGTCAGGTTGATACCGGTGATCGTAACACTTGGCAACGTAATGGTTCCGGTAAGAGCCTGCGAATTAATATCAAATGTCTGGATTCCGGAACCCGCATTAATCGTTCCATTGTTGGTAATCCCGCCACGGAAGGTAACCGGTGAATTGGCACTTGTATTGGTCCAGGTTCCACCAGCAGCAATAGTAGTCAGACCTGTAAAGATTTTAGTGCCTGTAGCACTGCTGATAACAAGGCTTCCGCTTGTACCACCACCAACAGTAGTTGTACCAGTTACTGTAAGTCCGTTTGCTACTGTAAAGGCGACTCCATTTCCAATACTTAAATTACCTCCTACGGTCATTGCAGAAACTGTTGCAGCTGCAGTAATCCCGCTTAAGGTAAGATTACCGCCAATCACAGTGATCCCCGTTAAAGTTGGTGTTCCGGTTCCGGAAAGCGTAAGATGATGGTAACTATTTGCGTGGACCGTTTGACTGGCCCCGGTATAATTAACCGTATTGCCTGCGGCTGAAGCTGTAAGGGTCGTAATTGTTGAAGTTCCTCCGATGTTCAGAGTACCGGTAGCACCGTTTGTCAGTGCACCTAAACCTGAAAGGGCAGCAGTGGCTGTAATTGTTCCGCTATTGGATAGTGTACCTGTAGCACCAACAGAAAGAACCGTCGCACAGGTTAAGGTACCTGAATTGGCATAGGTCCCGCTCACCGTCAAACTTGGTATAACTATTGGTAGAGAACCACTAATGGTTTTTGATGTACCGGTCAGAGTATATAAACCTGAGCCAGCAGTAAAGGTTGTCCCATTATTGGTAAAGTTTCCACCAATTGAATAGGTGGAGGCCACACTATTGGTAAATGTGCCGGTATTGACCAGATCGCCCGTTAGGGTAACAGATGAAGCGGCAGTTCCGCTGTTCCATGCACCTCCGGCATTAACCGTAACACTGGTTGCATTCACGGTCGCTCCGGCAGTCAGATTAACAGCGCCACCATTACCGATCGTTACAACACCAAGAGTTTTGGTTCCTGTCCCACTGTTAATGGTAAGGGTACCGCTTGCACCTGCTCCAACAGCAGTTGCACCTGTAACTGTTAACGCATAACCCCCTGCAGTTAAAGCTGTCCCGTCACCAATGGTAAGGTTATGTCCAACGGTTGTAGCAACTCCCGTAGTAACTGAAGCGGTTCCTGCCAGTGAAAGATCAAAGAAAGAGGTTGATGCCGAACCCCCAATCGATTTTGAAGGGCCATCGAAAGTAACCACACTCGAATTTGGAGTAAATGAACCGTTATTCACCCAGTTTCCATTTACCGCCAGGGTATTCGTTCCTGAGATGGTAAGGGTCGCACCAGAATTTATCGTGATATTACGGCAAACAGCCGCAAGGGACAACGGTGTTCCAATTATTGGCTGTACAACACCTGAAGGAATTATAACATCCGTAGTAGACGTCGGAACAATTCCGCAAGACCAGTTCGTAATATCGTACCAATCTGCGTTTATGCCTAACCACATACCAGGCACACATTCTCCGCCAACATACAATACACCGCTCGAAGCAAAACGCGTATTGTCTTGATTTGCAGCCAATGAGGAGGTTGAACCCCAGGTTTTGGCTAATACTGTTGTTTGTAAACTGGCATCGTAATAAAGTGCAAGTGCTGTATGACTAAAGGCGCCAAGATCAGCGATTGCACCCGTATTAATAGTCAGATTATTGGCAATGGTAAGTGCCGCCTGGAACGATTTTGCTCCGCTTCCCGAAAGGTTAAGGTTGTTATACGTAACATTGGCAACCGCTTGAGCTCCCGTTGCAGTATAATTAACGCTACCCGTTCCCAATGTTCCTGCGGTGAAGGTACCGCCTGTGTAGGTTCCGTTACCTCCGATATTTAGCGTGCTGGCACTACCTAAAAGTGTACCGTTTGACATTGTCCATGCACCGGCAATGAATTGCGTAAATGCTCCCAGATCTAACGTGCCGCCTGTACCATTAATTACCAATGATCCACCATGAATACTACCGCCTAAAGTGGCAGTACCGGCAGTCTTTGTCATCGAAACAGTGCCAGCAGTCGTAAATGGAGCTATAGCCTGTGAAGAGACAATTCCATCAATAGTAATCGGAGAACTGGCAGCACTCAATGTTCCTGTCCCAATAAAGTCACCATGGAAAGTAAGTCCCCAATTGCTCGAAGTGGTGCTCAGTGTTGCACCGGAAATGATATTCAGCGGAACATTGGTATTACTACCCAGCTGTTTGGCTGAATTCAAGGAGATGATACCTGTACTTGTGATCACGACCCCACCGGATGCAAGGAACGGTGTTACCCATTCCGGACCGACCGTCTTTGTTGAAGTGGTGTTGTATTGCAGCGAAGCCCCTGCAGTGGTATACGTTGGAGCAGCACCGGCTAAGGCTGTTCCTTCCATCGAAAGAATCTTATTAACAACTACATTGGCAGTGGTTAAATTCTTTGTGCCCGAACCGGAGAAGGTTAAATTATTGAACGTGGTTATCCCTGTAGCAGCTAATGTCTGATTGCCGGCTGCACCAAAATTCACTGTTCCTGTACCACCTATAAAGTTTGTTCCCGCACCACCCCATGCTGTTGCGCTTACGGCATTTTCATTCAAAATGGCAGATCCGCCATTCAAGGTACCTGAAGTAAGGGTTACAGTTCCTGAAAAAGTATGGGTTCCTGTACCAAGATTCAATGTACCACTTGTTCCGTTAATCGTGAGTGCTCCTGCAGATAGGTTTCCGGTAAGCGTAGCAGTATTGGCTGTCTTTGACATTAATACCGGACCGGTTGTTGTGAACGCACCAATATTCTGATTAACTGTTGCACCTGTAATAGTAAGACCACCGGAGCCGGAAGAAGCCCCACCGGTATTAATCAGATCGCCATTTAAAGTTAATGTATTGGCTCCCATTGCAAGGATCCCGCCTTGTAGTGTAAGGGGTGAACCGGCATTGAAAACCTTAGATCCATTTGCACTGATTGTACCAGCAATAATTTTGACTCCCCCGGTCGCAATGAACGGAGTAATCCATTCACCCGATACAGTTTTTGATGATCCGGTACAATTATATTGAAGAGTTGCACTACCACCGTATGTAATTGAACCGGCAGCTATAACATTGGTAACTGCACCATTTTCAACCGATAATATTCCGTTGACAGCTGTTGTTCCCGAGTTGGTTACAATTCCAGTTCCACCGAATGTAAGGTTATTAAAGGTCGTAGCTCCCAAAATAGTCTGGGCTCCACCATTTAATACCACTGTTCCGGTACCCGCTGTAAATGCTCCATTATTGGTCAGGTTACCACTTACATATAGAATATTGGTTCCTGTGAATTTAAGTGATGCACTACTATTGATGGTCAGACTCTTGCATACCGGAGCTGGTGAAACCAGATCCGAGATTTCAGGTTGATTAATAGCTGTTGAAGGAATTGTTACATCCGTCACTGCACTTGGTAAACCTCCGATCCAGTTACCCGGATCTCCCCAGTCTGTACTGTTAGTCCCTACCCAGGTACCTCCGGTCGAGGTGCCGATATTTAAATTACCGGTTGCCGTGGATAAAAAGTAGACATTACTTTGATTTAATGGTGGAGCCAGTGTGGCAGCCGTCGAACCAAAGACTCCGGTAAGCGGACTGGAAGCAGCGCCATCAAAGAATAGGAATTGAGCCGAAGAGGTGGTCGCATTTGGCAATGAAAGCGGTGCACCGGTAATAATGCGCACTGTATTGGCATTAAATACATTACTAAATATTTTTGTCCCTGTTCCGGCAGTTGACAGCGTATAGAATACCGGTGAAGAAGCCGATATGGTTTGTGCATTACCACCGAAAACAACTGTTCCTGTACCCGGGTTAAATACTGTTCCCGACCCGTTCCATGCTGAGGTAGTGGATGAGTTTGCATTCAGGGTACTCGAATTACCGTTCAGCAATCCGGTGGTAAGCGTGACATTCCCGGAGAATGTGTGGGTAAATCCGGAACCAAGATCCAGAGCACCTCCACCAGTTCCACTAATAGTCAGTGTACTTCCGCTTAGGTTGCCGGCTAACGTAGCGGTTCCACCTGTTTTGGACATAGTAACCGCTCCTGTTGTTGTGAAGGCGCCGATGGTTTGTCCAGCTGCTCCGGTAATTGTTAATCCGCCTGAACCGGTAGTTGTTGCTCCACCGTTTACCAGATTACCATTCAATGTTAGCAAATTGGCTCCCATCCCCAGTGTTGCACCGCTGATGAGGGTAAGAGGGGCAGTGGAATTGAAAACTTTGGATCCATTCGCGGTAATTACTCCTGTATTGGCAATCTTAACCCCACCTGTTGCCACAAATGGTGTAATCCACTCATTGGAGCTGGTAGTTCGTGAAGTTGCTGTATTATATTGAAGGGTTGCCGTAGAGAGGTAAGCAAGCGCACCGGTAGTGCCGCCGCCGCCGCCACCGCCGCCACCGCCGGAGGTCAGCGTCAATGTCGCCGTTCCTTCCATCGAAAGGACACCACTAATTGTTACAGTCGTATTGGTTGGAATAGTCTTTGCTGAGGTTCCTCCCAGGGTAAGGTTGTTAAAGGTAGTTGACGTATTAATAGTCTGAGAACCTCCACCCAAAACTACGGTACTGGTTCCCATAACAAAATTTGAACCGGTGCCTGACCATGCATTTGTACTTGTATTATTTTCATTCAGGATAGCCGATCCCCCGTTTAAAGTTCCGCTATTAAGTGATACTGATCCCGTAAAGGTATGTGTCCCGCTTCCCAGGTTTAATGTACCACCTGTACCATTGATGGTCAGACCTGCTCCATTAACATTACCCCCAAAAGTGGCAACTCCTGCGGTCTTGGTCATCGATACAGTTCCGGTGGTCGTAAAACCGGAGATACTTTGAGTAAGTGCAGTACCCGCCATTGTCACACCACCTGAACCGGACGTGAAGGTTCCACTGATAGTGAAGTTCCCGCCAACAGTTAAAAGATTCGACCCTGGTGTTAGTGTAGCACCAACGTTTATTGTCAGAGGAATGTCGGCATTAAGGACTTTAGATCCTCCCATGGTGATAGGTCCGCTATTGGTGATAATCACACCGCCGGCACCAACAAAAGGAGTGGCCCATTCGCCGTTAGCTGTTAATGCTGTGGCCCGGTTATACTGAAGTGTAGACGTGGTGACGTAAGTTGGAGTTCCCGAGACTGATGCGGCACCCTCCATTGAAAGAATTCCGTTAACCGTATTGGAACCCGTAAGTGTTTTAATACCTGTACCGGTGAAAGTTACATTATTAAATATCGTTGTTCCCGAAATCGCCTGGGCAGCACCACTGAAAATTACGGTACCGGTCCCTGGGTTGAAAGTTCCTCCGTTTGACCACGATCCGGTAAGGGTTAACGTATTTGCACCGGTTATCGTTATTGATGGAGTTGTTGACCCTGTTCCGATCGGCTGAATGGAAATACTTTTCACTGCAGTCGGTGACGAAATAGTTGGATATGCAGCCAATCCAGAAGGGATGATCACGTCAGTTGTGGCATCCGGCAATATATTACAAGACCAGTTACCTAACGTAGTCCACGATCCGTCTATCGCACCGGTCCATGTACCAACCAAACAGGATGATCCGACATTTAAAATACCCGTTGCAGTATTTCCGAAGAAGGTGACATCCTTATTGATTGCCGTCGACGATGGGGCAGTTGATCCCCATGATCCCGGAGCCTGAAGTGTTGTATTAAAATGTAAAGAGTTTGATGAACTGGTAAACGAACCAAGATTTGCGGAGGCGCCTCCCCCTGCATTAATAATGGTCAGGTCACTCACGATAGCCAGCGCGGCAGGAAAAGTTTTAATGCCACTTCCTGTAAGTAATAGATTATAGTAGGAAAGATTTCCCAACGTTTGAGCAGCAGAGCCTGAATAACTGACCGTACCGGAGTTAGGAGTGAAATTAGCCAGAGTACCTGTGAAGGCATTAGTTGCCGTTAGGCTCAGCGTACCGCCTGTTCCCCCGTTGAGTGTTCCCGAAGTTAACGCGACAGTTCCTGTAAACGTGTGCGTTAACCCTGTAGTACCCAGATTCAGTGTTCCACCTGCACCGTTAATCGTGAGGTTGCCACCATTAACATTCCCGGTTAAAGTTGCAGTTCCTCCCCCTTTCGACATCGTTACGGTACCGGTTGTTGTATAGGCACCAATATTCTGATCTGCCGTCCCTGCAAGGGTCAACCCTCCTGTGCCACTGGTTGTGGCACCATTGTTAACCAGGTCGCCATTTAGTGTAAGTAAATTATTATCAACAACTGTAGCACCACTGTTCAAGGTAAGGGTAATACCCGGATTGAAAACCTTCGAACCGTTTATGGTAATTGTACCTCCTCCGGTACCATTGATAATTACACCCCCGGTAGCAATAAATGGACTAGGCCATTCCGAAGTTGATGTAGTCAGTGATGCACTGCCCGCATTATAGTTAAGTGTGGCATTGGTTCCTAAGGTAAATGTACCTGTATAGACATTGGAAAAGTTTCCGTTTTCTATTAAATAGATCCCATTGACCGTAGTCGATGATCCTGCAGCATAAGTTACCACTCCGGTTCCAGTGAGTGTAAGATCATCAAAAACTGAAGTTCCAGAAATTGTTTGAGCTGCACCGTCAAAAATTACCTGGCCTGAGCCGGCATTAAATGTACCACTGTTGCTCCAGTTTCCTTTAACAGTCAGAGAGTTTGATCCGTTTATACTCAAAGAGGCACCTGAAGCAATTGAAATACTGTTACAGAATGCGCCCGAATTGATTGCCGGATAATTACTAAGTGCGCCAGGAATCACTACAGTTGTTGTCGGAAGTGGCAACTCACCGCACGACCAGTTCCCCAGATCTTCCCAGGCTGTAGATGCTGCACCGGACCAGAGACCCGGTACGCACGTAACACCAAGATAAACGATACCGCTGGCGGTAGATAAGAAATAGGTATCACTCGTACTTGATGCATTCGAAAGAACACTACCCCAATCACCTGAAGTGTAGTTATTAGCATCAAGATTTAAACTTGAAGCGTTATGTGAAAAAGTACCAAGATTTGCCTGAGCACCTCCCGGACTATTATTAATGGTCAGATTGCTATTGATCGTAATCGCAGCCGGAAAAGTTTTCACTCCGGTTCCCGATAAAATAAGATTGTCGTAAATTGTATTTGCCAAAGTCTGGGCACCACCCGTATAATTTACCGTGTTGCCAGATGTGGCTGCATTCAGGGAAGTAACAGTGACAGTACCAGCTAAATTTAATACTCCACCCGCACCATTTGTCAAAGTACCGGAACCTGTTAGAGCAGCTCCTACCGTAAGCGCACCACTATTAGTACGCGTGCCTGTTACAGCAACATTTAAAATAGAGGTTGTTGTCGAACCACTCATGGTTTTTCCGGTTCCGCTAAAGGTATGTATTCCAGTTCCTAAAGCATTAAAGGTTGTTCCATTATTGGTGAAATTTCCTCCGATATTATACGTATTTGTGGCACCATTACCACTTGCCGGTTCAGTCCAGGCTGCTCCGCTGCTTATCGTTACATCACCATTCAAAGCCATAGCCCGGGATGTACTACTGGACGCCGCCCAGTTGACTGTTCCGTTGATAGTAGTGATACCTGTTACCGTTAAATCGCGTTGCCAATTCAACGTCGAACCACTGTTTACAATAAGTTTGGCTATTGTGTAGGCTCCATTTGCATTCACTGTAATAGCCCCGGTATTGGCAATTATCACACCCCCGGAACCGGACGGTGTAGATTGTAATTCGTTACCTGCTGTAAATGCAGCTGCCTTATTATATTGCAGGGTAGAGGCTGATCCCATCGAAAGAGTTCCGGAGATTGAAACCGTCACTGCATTTGAACCTTCCATCGAAAGGATACCATTTACCGTAGTTGTTCCATTAGGGAATGTTTTGGCGCCAGTTCCTGACAATGTCAGATTATTATAACTAATCCCGCCTCCAATATTTTGAGCTCCTCCCGAATAATTGACGGTACCTGTACTGGCTGTAAATGCCCCGCCTGTTCCTGAAACAGGAGTTCCTGCTGATAAAACCAGGGTACTTGATCCCCCATTCAGGGTACCATTTGTCCTGGTCCATGTGCCGGAGAATGTATGGGTCAATCCTGATCCAAGGTTTAATGTTCCCCCATTACCATTCATCGTTAGGCCGATACCAGTAACATCGCTCATGAAGGTGGCCGTACCACTGGTTTTTGTCATTGAAACAAGACCCGTAGTTGTAAAACCAGAAATGCTTTGTGAAGCTGCAGTACCCGCAATGGTTATTCCGCCAGATCCACTTGTAAAGGACCCGTTAATCGTGAAATTGCCACCAAGCGTCAAAAGATTAGCACCAGGGGTAAGCGTGGCGTTAACATTGATTGTCAATGGAGCGTTTGCACTTAAAACCTTTGCTCCACCCAGTGAAATAATACCTGTATTGGCAATAATAACTCCACCGGTTCCTGCGAAAGGTGTACTCCACTCCGGTCCTGTAGGTCTGTTTGTGGATGTGTTGTATTTCAGCGTGGCTGAACCACCATAAGTCGGGGCTCCGGAAACAGTTCCTGCATCCTCTATCGACATGACCCCATTTACAGTTGGCGTAGTGGCAAAGGTAACTGCCGCAGAACCTGATACAGTCAGATTATTAAAGATAGTAGCGCCAGTTATAGTTTGTGTGGTTCCGTTAAAATTAACCGTACCTGTACTTCCACTAAAAGCTGCGGCACCTGCACTATTTGTCCAGTCTCCGCCAACACTAAGCGTAAATGTTCCGTTATCGAACGACGCCTGAGATTCGATAGTAAAGCTATGACAAGCTGCATTCAATTCAAGGATCGGGTAGTTGAGATTTCCAGCGCCTAAATATGGAATTGTAACGTCGGTTGTAGAGGTAGGAATACCACATGACCAGTTTCCAGCGTCATTCCAATCGGTTCCGTTTGCACCGGTCCAGGTTCCTGGAATACATACTGTCCCAGCATAGATCACCCCAGTTGATGGAGCAAAATATCCCGGTGCAGGATTTAAAGCCGAACTTCCATAGATTCCATCACTCTGCGGAGAACCTCCAATGGATAAGAAGGCAGTCTTGTGATTAAAGCTTCCCAGGTTTGCAGTCACTCCACTGCTGATTGAAAGCGTGTTGGTGATTGCCAGAGCAGATGGGAATGTCTCAGTTCCTGAAGAACCTGTAAGTCCCAGATTGTAATAAGGCAACGCCCTGACTGTTTGGCCAGATCCTGAATAGTTTACAGTATTTCCACTGGCAGTAACGGTAAGATTCGTTATGGCGGAGCTACCCCCAAGATTCAGGATTCCTGTCGCTCCGTTTACAAAAGTACCTGAACCTGAAAGGGCGGTAGTTGCAGTTACAATTCCGTTATTGGTTAAAGTAATACCATTGGCTACGGTTAGAAGGGTAGCAGCAGTTAATGTACCATTGTTTGTAAACGCACTATTCGTGTTAAGCGTGGTAACATTAAAGGTGGCACTGTTCGTATAAGTTCCCGATAGTGTTGCTGTGGTAACAGCAATAGCATTTGCACCACTGATCGTACCTGATCCTGTAAAGTTGTGCGTCCCACTGGCAGCCGTAAACGATCCGTCATTTTGGAGGTTTCCCCCAAAATTAATGGTTGAATTACCTGATTCATTCCAGGTACCAACCGGACTGATCGTCACATTTCCGGTAAATGTTTTTGTACCGGTATTTGCCAGGGTTAATGTCCCTTCAACTGTTGTTGCACCGGTTACACCTAAAGTCCAGCTACTGGTTCCACCCGTTGCAAAGGTAGTTCCTGCCGCCACATCGAAAGCACCGCCAACGGTAATTGCTGCACCTGTAGTTACGCTGGCAGAACCGGCTAATGAAAGGTTAAAAAAGGTCGTAGCTCCAGAGATCGTCTGGCCGCTGCTTCCGTTAAAAGTTACTGTACCGGTTCCAGCAACAAGTCCGCTGGTTCCGTTACTATTGGTCCATAGTCCGCTAACCGTCAGCGTATTGGATCCCAAACTCAGAATCGCTCCGGAGTTGATGGTAAGATTATTACAAACACCATTGGCTGTTAAAGTTGGCTGATTTCCGCCTAACGGTATAGTCACATCTGTTGAGGAGGTTGGAACACCACCACACCAGTTTAATGGGTCATTCCAGTCGGTACTTACAGAACCTTTCCAGGTACCGGCAGAACCTATCTGAGCAGTAACGTTCAATCTCGGGTTTGGACTTTCGCATAATGCAGCATTTGTTTGCGAAGCATAATAATGGGTTCCGTTCACAAGTGCCAGCGATGTTGCAAGCGGGGATCCTCCCGTTGCAGCCGCGTACCAGTTTAATGTATTGCCAGGTGCAAATGTCGCGACCAGGCTGGCAACAGTTGGATTATCTGTATCACAGAATGTCTGAGTTGTACTGCCTGTAGGCGCAGTGGGTGCATCAGAGATGGTTACATCTTTGGTGACTGACAATGAACATCCTGTGAATGAATATGTTATTGTAGTTGTACCGGCTGCCACAGGAGTAATCAGACCGGATGTTGGATTAATTGTTGCAAATGCAGTATTACTGCTTGTCCAGGTGCCACCTGAAACTGAAGTTAATAAAGTAGTAGTAGTTCCAATACATAAATTTGCTGCACCGGTTAAAGTCCCGGCATCGGGAGGGCAATAAGAAACAATCACCTGACCACGAAAACCCGCGCCACCGGTACGAGCAGAAGTACCCGTACTACTATTCCGGCCACCGCTACCACCACCACTTAAAGCTGCAGCGTTGGTCCCGTTACCTGAATTCCCGGTTCCATTGGCTCCGGCACCTCCGGTCGTTCCGGTGCCACCGGTTCCTCCTGAACCACCAGTTGCTCCGCTGGCATCTCCTCCAGACCCAATGTTTCCAGCTCCTCCACCACCTGCTCCACTATTGCCAGAGTTAGCTGTTGTTGCAGTTCCTGTTCCTCCAGCTCCTCCGTTTAATGTAGTACCAGTCGCAACAACTGCACCTGGCCCATTTATAGTACCATTAGTAGTACCAGTATTTACGCCACCGCCTCCGCCGCCAACGGCAGAAACAAGTGCTCCAAATGATGAAGTACCTCCAGGATTTCCATTATTAGCTGAAACCCCAGTTCCACCTGCACCCACAGTGACAGGAATAATATCACCCGGGTTAACCGATATAGTACTCGTTGTATAGGTGCCTCCCGCACCACCTCCGCCAGTCGTTCGACCTGCATTAGTTGCTCCGCCCCCGGCGCCACCGCCACCCCAAACCTGAACTGTAACTGAGGTTACGCCTGTAGGGACAGTAAAATTTCCATTAGCAGTAAAAGGAACTATTGTTTGTGCCCACCCCTCTAAACTACTCGTTAAGAACATTAAGGAGAGCAGAATAAACGAGAACACATTCAATGCTTTTTTCGTCATGTCGGTGTGAAAAAATCTATTTTTCATAGCTGTAAAGGGTTGGAGTAATAAATGACTATACCTGCCGGTGATTCCTGAATAGGTTTCACTGCCAGATTTGCCGGCATACAGGTTTTCAGAAGATAAATCAGAGGAGGTATAGGTTTTCATACACTTAAATATTTGTTTCTCAATACGGTATTCGTAAAGGCAAAGGTTAAAGGCAAAGGGAAAAAGGTTTTAAAAGTCTGTACAGTTCCTATGGTTCCTGATAAACCTAAAGGGACATACAACGACAATTTCAATGCAGTAGCACAGGACAGATATTTTAGTTGAAGCATTTTCATAATTCAATTAGTAATACCAGCAATAATCATGTTAAAAATGGTTACAGACTCAATGGTCCCAATTTCTTGCGTTTGAGGAATGAATCGACATTGAAAAGCAGCGAGAACCTAACCGTGTTGGCCAATGGGTTATTGCGCTCAACAGGGATCACATACGAAACGTCGATCGCGGCAATATTTAATTTGACCCCCACTCCGACAGTTGCATATTTACGGTTACCCTTATATTGCGATTCATTAAAATAACCACCCCGAACGGCAAACTGCCTCTTATACCAGTATTCAGCACCCAGCGAAACGGTGATCTCCTTGAACTCCTCGCTCATCCCCCCGGGGGCATCGGCAAACGAACCAAAAATGGAACTGATGACCGACTTGCTCGAATTGTTGTCAGGTGTGACAATTACTGTACCATCAGCAGCAGTAGTAACTACATTGGAAGGGGTAGGAACAAGTAATTTATTAAAGTCTAAAGAAATTGATAAGGAGCTTGAGTCGTTCATCATGGTAGTAAACGTAGTACCCAATTTCATGTTTGCTGGCAGGAACTCTTTGGTAGACCCCTGGTTGTAAGATATTTTGGATCCTATATTGGAAAAGTTAACCCCGGCTGCAATCGAATTTCGTGACCCTTCGCCACCCAGCTTGTTGTGATAGTAGAAGGAGATATCGGTCGCAAAGGCGTTGCCGGCACTGTAACTCTCGGCGCCGGCATTGGTTGCATAGCCCCCCGCAAGATCAGAACGGATAAAGCGTAAAGCCACACCACCCGAGAAATAATCGGACAACCGTTTGGAATAACTCACATCGAATGCAAATTCACTGGGATTGACATTCCCGGTATTATTTCCCCCCACATCGGTAAGGGTAATCTGCCCCATCGAAAAATACCGAAGCGATGTTCCGATTGCCTGTGTTGGATCAAGCTGATAAAAACCCGAAAGGTACGCCAGGTTAACATCACTGACTAACTGGCGAAGCCACGGGGTATACGAAAGCGCAAAACCCCACTTATCGGTAGCAAAAGCAAACTTCGAAGGATTCATATATTGCGAGTTGGCATCCGGGGAAGTGGCAGCTCCAACATCTCCCATTGCACTGTGCCTGGAGTCAGGTGTGATCGTTAAAAATGGGACTGCCGTAGAGATTGGGTTGTACCTGACTTCCTTGTTAGTCGTTTGACCAACAGTCACTAAACTCATAAATGCCAGAATAACCAAAAGAAATGTCCTGAACTTGATAGATAGGCTCATTATATAATAATTTAAAATTATGAACTGTTATACAAACCAGATTGTGCACAAAGTTCAGTACTTAGAACTATTTAAACACATTCTTAATAACTAAGGTTCAAAATTAAGATAAAAAATGTAAAAAAAACCAAAATTAAAATGTTAAATATTTCATGTGAAAGTTTAGGCTGGTGCTAGTTCCAAGTATTGGCAGCAACATTAAGGGCCATAAAAATCCATTTCATTTGCCGGGAACGTTGTTGCCTTGTTTATGCAAATTTCAACTAAAAAAGGATGGCTAGTTTATAATTATGGAATAAGATTTAAATGTTTTGACAGGTGTGCCCTTTTTAGCAATAAGTGTAGGCATTTTAGAAATAACCGTATACCTTCACCAGGAAAAAAAAGTGCAGAATAGCAGATCCGCGAATGTGTGAACGGCTAAATCCGGGATTTTCAGGATCCCTTTTGGTGTTAAGGGCCATGTGACAAAATATCGTAAAGTATATACCTGCCGGAACAGAAAATTAATAACATAGATTTAACATCGCACTTAACAATTTCTGCGTTTGATCCCTATAATTCTCCCTATGGGGAGACTTAAGGGCAACATCTAAATCAATTTCAGCACGTTAATTTCACACTTCTCCACAATTCACCTCCTTTGGACGGGTTAGGGGATGTCACAAAAAGACATAAACAAATAGACCATTAAATTTATCTTTATTATTTAACCATATATATAATTATAATTATTTCCCCTAATCAGTAAAATAATTTCTCAATTCCATAACCTAAGGATATAAAAACAGAAACACGAAATCTGAATATTCTCATTACTTATAGTATTCAACCTCTTTTTTCGACGGTCGATCTTGTGGCGAAAAAAGGGCAGATTTCCAATTTAGCGACGACCGCGCCACACGTTTTTCATGCTCGCTCATCCTGCGGTCCCCGGGTTGAAACCCGGGGTTATTGTTGGGACACCCTTTCAGGGTAAGAACAAGATTTACAAAGCTTATAATCTGGCTATTAGACCGGGTCAATCAGTTGAAAAATTGATTTGCCGGAATGCTATTTTAATACCAGTTTACAACCCTGAAAGGGTTTAACGTAAATAACCCCGGGTAATCCGTCAAACGACGGATCACCCGGGGTAGAAAGGTGCGTGCTGAAGACCGTCCGTGAACGAAACGAAACAGCTGCACTACCCTTGATTCGGACGGAACGGATCCGCCCTTTAGAAAGGCGCCCATGAAGGCAGACAAAACAAACTAAAAAATATAAATGAAATAATGTCGTATTTGTTTCTTGTTATGACCTCCCCTAACCCCTCCAAAAAAGGGGGACGCAGGAGAAAAACAGCTATATTAAGCTGATTATATTTTAGTTGCTATTCAGAAGTCTCCCCAGATCCTTGCTATTCCCTAAATTTTCAACTTTTCTTTTAAATTTAGATATCCCCCTTTGCTCACCTTGAGTTTCGCCCCCTGTTTGGTGAGAACAATCCAGCTCTCCTTCTCATAGTGCTGTATTTCAGCCATGCACGTAAGATTTAGCAAATAGGAACGATGAATCCGCACAAATTGTTCGCCATCGAGGTGCTCCTCAAAGAATTTCATGGTTTTTTGCTTCATAAAATGACCATCACTGCAATAGATCATCACAAAATCGTCCTGCGATTCAATATAATAAATCGATTCAACAGGAATTACCTGAATTTTTCTTCCCGATTTCACCACAATCCGGCTCAAAATTCCCATCGTTTGATCATGTGTTTCAATGATCTGCTCAATCCCAGAGCCCCCTTTTTTGATTTTAAGTTTCTCAACGGCTTTATTCAGTGCTACAGTCACCCGCTCAAAGGGGTAGGGTTTGAGCAGGTAATCGATCGCATTGGCCTCAAAGGCACGAATGGCATATTGATCAAATGCCGTAGAGAAAATGATAACCGGCGGATCGGGGATAAGTTCCAACATTTCGAAGCCGGTAATTTTTGGCATCTGAATATCGAGAAAAACCAGGTCAGGCTTCAGCTCCTGAATTGCCAAAACCCCTTCAAACCCGTTTGAACACTCGCCGACAAGCTCAATCCGCTCATCTTTCGACAGGAAATGCCGAAGCAAGTCTCTTGCCAGAGACTCATCATCTATGATTAAGGTTTTTATTTTGTCCATTAGCATTACTATATAATATGAACCGTGCCGACGGTCGCGTGATTAAAATCCCTGACTACAAAATAATCCATTCCTACGGAATTCATCCGTTGCAGAGGCTGTATCAAAAGTAAAATAAGTTAACCACAATGTTCACAATCCGCCAACCGGCGGACCACAAGGTTCACAAAATTAATTTCTTGCAAGATATTAGTTGTGCTCATTGTGCTTTTTCTTTGTTTCCCTTGTGGTTAAACATTGCTTATTTTTAGACAGCCTAAAAAATATCCAACTTAAATCCAAAGAGCCTTAAGCTCGGGCCATCTACTTTTCAATCCTGTCCGGGATCACCAGAATCACCTTAAACTGATTATCCCCCAACTCAGCAGTTAGTAACTTCGAACCACCATACATTAACCGGAGCCGGTTATTGATGTTGGTAAGTCCCACCCCTTCCCCCTTACGCGGAACCGACTCGGGATCAAAATCATTTATTATCCTGATCTCCATATGATCCCTTTTTTTTCGCGCCTCAAGGAGAATTTCAACGGGCTTGGAAGCTTCATAAACCCCATACTTGATCGCATTTTCAAAAATTGGCTGAAGAATTAAATTCGGAACCAGAAGTTGAAGGCACTCCCCTTCTGTTTCAAACCGGTATTGGAGGTTATTCCCAAACCTGATCTTCTCAATCTGTAAATACAATTCAATATTTTTCAATTCGACCTCAAGGGGGACCATATCATCCTGATGCATCCGTAACGTATAGCGCATGAAATCGGATAATGCAATGACCATTCCATGAGCCTTGTCGGGATTTGTCAGCGTCAGTGAGGCGATAGAATTAAGACTGTTAAACAAAAAATGGGGATTTATCTGCGATTTCAATGCCCGAAGTTGCGCATCACGAACCTGATGCTCCCATTCAGCTTCCCGGATTTTCTTTTCGCGATTATGCTGACTGTATACATATATATAATAGATGCCTGCGAGCAAGGCGTAAAACAACAGACCACCTAAAATCCGGTTGGTAAGTTGAGTGTATAAATATGCAGTATACACAGGATCGTTGATCGCCGATTTGACGATTATTCCCGACGCAAGGATCCATAACCCGGTAAAAACAAGTGAAGCTGCCACATGACTGGCGATCATCTGACCAGCTGCACTTTTTTCAGGATCGTTATACCTGACCACATACCAGACTGCCATTCCCAGAATTCCAAGTATCACACCAAATGTCAATCCCTCAAACAGGGCAACCTGGAGAGGCAGCAATTTATAATACACATTATAAAAGGCCTGTAAAATTCCGGAAATTACCGGGAATAACCAGTAAATCAAGCCTGAAAATCTGTTTGTTGTAATTGGATGGTCCAAGATGAGTTATGAGTGATGAGTTATAAGTGAAGAATTAAAAATGAAAGAATGAAGGAATGAAGGAATGAAAAATGAAGAATGAAGGAATTAAGAATGAAAAAAAAGAACGAAAGCCACTAAGGCTCGAGGGCACCAAGGGTCACCAGGATTCTAATGGACAAATCGTTTGATTTCGTATTTGATCTGTTGCTCCATTGTGAACCTTCGTGGCTTTGAGCCTCCTATATAGCTCTTTTATAATTATTTTAAATAAAAAATCTGACTTTAGATATTTAAAGGTGCAGCGCACCGTTTATATTTGTAGAACAGGGGTAAAAATGTATTCGTACAAGGTACAGCGTACCTGCTGGCAATGTTTATTCATATTTTTCTACAAATCTAGCGGTACTCTGTACCTATTTAGCACTAAGGTCATTTTTCAAAGTTATCTGTTTTGAGGTTGGAGTTTCACAACTCCCGATTACTTAGTGTCAAGACAATTTATTAGACAATTATTTTGCCTTTTGAATTTTACACTTTGCATTTTGCCCCTTTTAAATTCCTTAATTCTTAATTTTTAATTCCTTAATTCTTCATTCCTTTTAAGGCATCGAGTTAAGTTCTCCCCCTCCAAAGATGCAGGTTCCTTTGATCACTACAACCTTCCCGGTTCCGGTTCTTGAGATAACAGAATATCCGCGCTTATCTTCAAATCCTCCGAAAATTGAGACAACCTCAATCTTGACATTCCAGTCCTCAGGAACGATGATTTTTGTTCCCCCAAAAATGGTAGCTACATCAATGGTGCACCCCTCAACCGGTTTGGCATAGCGAAGGTTTATTTTCGATCCTCCAAAAATCGCGGTGATCTTCCCCCCCTGGAAATTATCGGTTACGACATTTATATTTCTGCCGCTGAAAATCGAAGTCTCATCAATAAAATCGGTGGAGTTATTGGTCACATTATCCAAATCAGAAAACGGATGGGTTCTGGGACCTCTTCCTTTCCTGCCCAGCAGAAAAGAGACTCCAACCAATACAATTAAAGCAGGCCAGAAATTCTCCCTTACATTGTCGGGAATATCAATCAGGAAAAATGTGCCAACTGCAATTAGAATAATAGCAGGAGTATAGTCTTTACGGACCAGCTTGTAAAGACCAATTACGATGAGCAACATCTGCCAGCTGATCAGGTACCTCGAAAATTCATAATCGAGCCAACCGTAGTTTCTGGCTATTAATGCCGCGCCAATGGCGACAAAAATAAAACCCAGAAGTGTTCTGGAATCACCACTTCTTCTAACTCCTCTGTCGGAAGAGATTTCATTTTTTTCCGGTGTTTCGTCGTACTTAATCATTGTGTTTGTTTTTAATGGTTACTTGAATAGGATTTAAAACTTACACAAAACTAATCCACCTGGTATCTGATAACCAGCCTAAATCGGTGAATGAGGGAAAATTGTCGGTAAATCACATTTAAACTAAAATAAGCTTCCAAAACATAGAACACAGATAACGCGGATATGGCAGATGACCGCAGATTATAGAAAAAAATCCGCGTAAATCCTTTAGATCCGCGTTATCTGCGTTCTATCTTTACTCATTTCTAAAAATCTTGCAGGGCAGTATCCAAAGTTATTTTAACCACAAAGCACACAAGGTATAAACAAAGAACACAAATGTAATATATTGCATTTCTGACTCTTGTGATCATTGTGATCCGCCAACTGGCGGACTTTGTGACCCTAGTGGTTAACTTAATTCAATTTCGATACAATCTCTTCCTATTATTTAATATTTCAAGTTACATTAGCATCTCACGATCCTCTTCCGGAAGCAAAAATCATCGACCGCAATTCATTGTTAAGCTTATGCTCGTCAATTAATTGTTCCAGTTTAAGGTGCATCCGGTAACGCCAGTAGTGCTGGGCAATTGCGGGAACATTGATCCTTTCCCCTTCCGTATTATCCCATCTCAGCTTTCCATCCATCGCAAGCAAATCCTGAATAGGGAAGATAGCCCACATAGCCGGTGAATAGAAATGCATATTTAAAATATCGCGTGCTACCCAGGGTTCCATAAAGTGCGGAAAATCCCCTTTCTGCCCCATCACCAGCCTGAAGAAACGCTCACTGTGAACCCGGTCCTCTTCCCACCATCCACGCAGGGTCGACATATCGTGTGTTGAAGTGGAACAAACCGAGAGGTAAGGGGCATCGGCCGGATGTGCAAATTCGACATTCGGATCTTTAGGCATTCGTTGAATTTCGAGACTCAAAATACCCAGCTTCTTCATCACACCTGGAACGCTCTCGGGAACCATTCCAAGATCTTCGCCGCAAATAAGCATATCGGTTGATTTCATCAGCGCAGGCAATATCCAAAGCGCCTGACTCTTCCAGCACTCCTCATGTCTGTGGTAGAAAAAATCGATATAAAGCTCATCAAGGGCCCACCGTGTTTCGGCCCTGAGGTTAAGGTATGAATTGGTATTGTGAAATGCCACCCGCGGATGAAACAAATTGGGGTGATAAGGATCGCGTAAAAAGAGAACCTCAGCAATCAGGGCGCACAACCCATCGCGGATGCGTGTCTCAATACCGGTGAGCTCATCCCCCTTTTTATTCAATTCAAAATAATCCCACACTTGACGTTGGGTACTAAATTTCGGTTTCAAATTGTATTTGCCCGCCTCGTATTCGATAAGGTAGTTCAGTTTTACCTCATGGGTCTCTTCACCAAACAATTCCCATAGAAAATACTCGCGGATATAGGGTTTTGTAAACCGCTCTTCATTGAAAATAATCCCGGCATCAATGATCTCGTCACGGCTGAATGGTAATGCCGGTTTGAAATGGCCCATAATTCCCTGGATCTGGTCAACAGGAATCTCCCATATCCTGAAAAACCCCAGGATATGATCAATGCGGGTGGCATCAAAATAACGCGACATCTGCTTAAGCCGCTGATCCCACCATGCAAAATTGTCTTGTGCCATCTTCTCCCAGTTATATGTCGGGAATCCCCAGTTTTGTCCCAGGTCGGCAAATTCGTCAGGCGGAGCGCCCGCCTGCTGATCGAGATTAAATAACTCGGGGTGGGTCCATGCCTCAACACTGTCGGGACTAATGCCGATAGGAATATCACCTTTCAGTACAATACCGTTTTTCCGGGCATACTCCGACGCATCCAGAAGTTGTTTGTAAGCATGATATTGAATAAAATAGTGCACTGCAATATCGGAATACCACGCTGTATCGCTGCCACATAACTCATCGATCTCCTTCTTACTATAGGTAGCAAAATTGGTCCATTTCCTGAAGTTGGCTGTTTTGTTCTGATCGCGCAGGTAGCAAAAGGCCGCATAAGGAATCAGCCACTCCTTATTTTCGTCAAAGAATTTAAGATAGGGAGGATCAACCAGGAAGAGCTCTTTTTGCTGGTCAAAAATAAGCTTAAAGAATTTCGATTTTACCTTATGGATATCGTCGTAGCGCACCGTTTCAAGGGCATCGAAGCCCGAGAGGGCATGCGCAAAGCCAATCATCAGATTTTCATCCTCGAGAACACCTATCTTATTGATATTTAAATAAACAGGATGAAGAGCTATCGATGAGATCGATTTATACGGATAGGTATCGATCCAGGTATGGGTAGCCACTGTTTCATTCAGGGGGAGCAACTGGACCAGTTTTAATCCGGTCAGTTTTGCCCAATCCACTAATTTTTTGATATCAGGAAACTCACCTATCCCTCCACTCTTTTCAGTCCTTAAGCTAAATACAGGTACTGCCACGCCTGCACCCTTCCAGTGGATTGCCGGGAACCTGAAATTTTCATCGGTATGAATTTTAAGACTCTGTGGTTCTTTGCAAACAAAATCCCGGATCATCCGGTTACTCCCCTGTTCCCAGATTTCAATTTTTTTCTTTGCCGCATTATATAGTACATATTTAAACTGGAGGGGAAACTTCAGCTTGTCGGCATCGAGGTTGATGCTCCATAAAGGGAATTGGGTATCATCCATCTGCAGGGTATCCTGCTCCATCCAGTTTCCAAGCAATGGCTGATCGCCAAGAATACCCACGCAGCAATCGGGATTTACCCGTGGAACATGAATTTGAATTTTCAAGGTTCGCTGAAACGAAGTGGCAGGCTGAACCTTATCGGCTTTAAGAGGACGTGACAGCAACACTTTTGTAAAAGCCGTTGAGGATAATGCCACATCAGATTCATGGCTTGCTCTCCAGAATTCACGGCATCGAACCTCATCCATACCTTCACCCGTTTCAAGCTGGCGGTTTTTCCCCCCTTCCCAGGTTAAATTACCATTGTCGTCTTTTAGAAGATACTTATATTCAAGTCTTTCCCCGGAAGGAAACAGACATTCCAGTTCCCATTCTCCGGGAACATGGGTTTGCATAGGAATCGCGCGGACAGGATCCCATTCACCAAACTCAATTGCTGATCCGGTAACATAGAGTACCTGGCCCCATAAGGTCAAGTAATCAATTTTAAATGATAGTTTCATTTTTTATCTCCTTTCTGAAGTTGTTATGGCCGCTGGCTACTGGCAGCTGGCTGTTGGCTACTGGTTGCTTAATGAATCCTAATACCCTAACGTCAAGGAAAGTCATCTTCTTTACCCCAAAGTTAAACCTTATGTATCGAATACACGTTGTATTCTTGAATAAATTTTAAAAAATGATTAAAGCACACGATTTCACATCGGCCCATATCCCTCTTCTGATCCGGAAATTAGCCATACCTGCCAGCGTAGGGTTTATCTTCAATACCCTGTTTAATGTCGTAGATACCTATTATGGTGGTCGGATTTCGACTGCGGCCCTTGCAGCGATGGGCTTAACTTTTCCCGTATTCTTTATTATTCTGGCTATGGGAATGGGAATGGGAACCGGGACAACAGCATTGATTTCTCAGTCCCTGGGAGCAGGACGTAACGAGGAGGCTGATAAAATAGGATACCAGGCGGTCACCTTTTCAGTGATTAACTCCATCTTCCTGACTATAATCGGATTATTGGCTGCACCTTATCTCTTCGGGATTTTAGGAGCTACCGAAAATTATCTGGATATATCGGTAAAATATATGAATACAATCCTTTATGGAACAGTATTTTTTCTGATCAACAGTATCCTCAACTCATTGCTCACCGCACGGGGCGATACCAGGACTTATCGAAATTATCTGATAGCTGGATTTTTTCTTAATTTAATCCTCGATCCTTGGTTTATTTACGGTGGGTTAGGATTCCCGGCACTGGGAATACGTGGGATCGGCTACTCGACGGTGCTCATTCAGTTTATAGGTGCTATGTATATGATTGTTGTAACGCGAAAATTAAAAGTTTTTCAGCACGCCAGTTTTAAGGATTTCATTCCCCAGCGGAAATATTTCTCAGCACTGTTTGGTCAGGGATTTCCGGCAAGTCTGAATATGCTTACCGTAGCCATCGGAATCTTCGTGATAACTTACTTTGCCAGTCACTTTGGAAAGGAAGCTGTTGCCGCCTATGGTATTGCGACACGAATTGAGCAAATTGCCCTACTTCCAACGATCGGACTAAACATTGCAGCCCTCACCCTTGCTGCTCAAAATATGGGGGCCAACAGACCTGAACGGGTTTATGAGTCGTGGAAACTGAATATCCGGTATGGATTATTCATTATAATTATTGGCAGTGTGTCCGTTTTACTGTTTGCACGTCAATTGATGCAGGCTTTTACCTCTGATATTCATGTTATTGAAATCGGAATCGAATATTTACGTATCGCTGCGCTGTTTTTCTTTGCTTACATCTTCCTCAACATGTCTGTTTCTACGCTTCAGGGGATGAAGAAACCGATCTATGCCATTTTTGTGGGAATTTACCGGCAGATTCTGATGCCTCTTCCCCTGTTTCTGTTGCTGGCCATCTCCCTCGACTGGGGAACAAAAGGGATATGGTGGGGGATCTTCCTGGTTAACTGGAGTGCCGCGATATTCACCTTCTTCTATACCAAAAGGCAGATTCAAAGGGTTTTAAAGTTCAGCAGTAACCCATTACAATCGGATTAATTTTGGTTTTTCGGAATTATTTTTTTAGAAACTTAATGCTGATATTTGTGTACAAACATTAACCCAGACACTTTCTAAACAAATCGATAATTATCCAGTTATGAATAGAGATGCTTTTTCACCTTCGCGCCGTAAGTTTTTACAAACCTCCGTAACCGCCGCAATAGCAGCTCCCCTGCTTCTTGGATGCATAAGAAAACCCAGGAAACCGAAAGGCAAACTTAAACACGCCTGCATTGGGGTTGGAGGAATGGGATGGTGGGACTTTATGCAATTCAAGGGAGATCCGAATGTGCAGATCATCGCTATATGTGATGTGGATGCAGAGAATCTGAAAAAGGCCTCCGATGCCTTTCCTGCTGCACGCACCTATTCCGATTGGCGCGAACTTCTTGAGAAGGAGGATGACAATATTGACTCTGTTAATGTTGCTGTACCCGACCACAGTCACTTCTCAATCGCCTATACAGCAATTCAAAAAGGGAAACATGTTTATTGCCAAAAACCGATGTGTCATGATGTCGCTGAGGTTCGGATGCTTACTGAAGCATCCATCAAACATGGTGTAATTACACAGCTGGGCACACAGGTTGCGGCAAGAATAGATGAGCGGAAAGCTGTTCAGTGGCTTAAAGAAGGGGCAATTGGCAAGGTTAAACATGCTTACCTCTGCTCGAACCGCTCAGGTATATTGGAATACAGGGCCTTGGGACCACGTCCTTCACAGGGAGAGACCCCTCCTGCAAAACTGAACTGGGATCTCTGGATAGGTTCTGCTCCTTATCGCCCCTTTGTGCCTGAAATTTATCATACAATGAAATGGAGGGCATGGCAGGACTTTGGAACGGGATGGTCCGGCGATATTGGGTGCCATATCTTCGACCCTGTATGGAAAGGTCTTGGATTAAAACCGCCACTCTCCGTGACTGCAGAGGTTCAGAAGTCATGGAAGGAATCTCCCGAAAGAAGAGCGGATACCTGGCCGCAAAGCAACCATATCACCTGGATGTTTCCGGGGAACGATCTCACTGAAGCAAATGTATTACCGCTCGAATGGTTTGACGGAGAGTTTTTCCCGCCAAAGGAGATCATGGACCTATATCCCGGAAAGGAGTATCCGGCCGAGTCTTCAATGTTGGTTGGTACGGAAGGGGCACTGCTTATCCCGCACAACGGGACCCCTGTTCTTCTGCCCGAAAGTAAATTTATAAATTATAAATCACCTCAGCTCGAAGCTCAAAATCATTATTACAATTTTGTGGTTGCATGTTTGGGCGGTCCAAAAACCGCTTCGCATTTCGCACAGACCGGACCAATGACTGAAGCGATTCTATTGGGAACAGTAGCTATTCGGGTTCCCGACCGGCTGCTGAAATGGGATGCTGTCAACATGAAGTTTCCTGATGACCCGGATGCCAATAAATACCTTAGCCGCAATTACCGGAAAGGATGGGGTGTGGCTGGATTCTAGGGCATTCTTATCTCTGAGATTTACCTGAGGTAAGCTAAATTAATCTTGGAAAATGCAATCTTGGATTTTAAAACCAGAGGGTGGTTTATTTACGGAGGGTTAGGATTTCCCGGCAAGTCTGAATACGCTTATCGTAGCCATCGGAATCTTCCCCTGTTTCTGTTGCTTGCCATCTCCCTCAATTGGGGAACAAAGGGGATCTGGTGGGGGATCTTTCTGGTAAACTGGAGTGCAACTATTTTCACCTTCTTCTATAATAAGCGACAAATAAATAAGTTGTTGATTCCAACAGAGCTATAAATCAAACAATCTCTTTATTTTGTTTTTAATTCATTTGTTTCGTAGCTTTGTCAATATGTTAACTTTAATACCTATATCCATGAAAAATTTTCGGGTAATTTACGGAATACTCCTTACCGGATTACTGTTTTCCTTCATCTACAGTTGTAAGAAAGAGGCGGTTAAGACTGCTCCAGTCGTATCAATCACTTCTGTTTCAAATATCACCGCGACTTCGGCGTCATCAGGAGGAATGATCTCATCTAGTGGTGGAGCCACTATAACTGCAGCAGGTGTTTGCTGGAGCACCAACCAAAACCCGACAACCTCTGATAGCAAAACCAACGATGGAGCTGGCTCCACAAGTTTTTCAAGCGCGCTTAGCGGATTAATACAAGGAACTACCTATTACATTAAAGCCTACGCGACAAATTCAGTTGGGACAAGTTATAGTTCCCAACTAACCTTTGCGACACTGGCACAGGCTCCCGCATTGACGACTACGAATATTTCGGCACTTACTGCCACGTCCGCCGCCAGCGGAGGCAATATTACAACTGATGGCGGATCTCCGGTTACAGCCCGGGGCGTTTGCTGGGGATTGACCCAGAACCCAACAATATCCGACAGCAAAACTTCTGACGGTACGGGAACAGGAACTTTTGCGAGTCAAATTGCGGGATTGCTGGCAGGAAAAACCTATTACGTCAGGGCTTATGCTACGAATAGTATTGGAACGGCCTATGGGAATCAGCAAACAGCTGTAACGACAGCAGCATTGCCTTCCCTTACCACAACTGATGTCTCAAATCTGTCAGGTGCAACGGCGGGTAGCGGTGGCAATATTACAAATGATGGGGGATCTCCCGTTACAGCACGTGGCGTTTGTTGGAGCGTATCTGAAAATCCAACAACAGCTGATAGTAAAACATCGGACAGTAGCGGAACTGGAATTTTTACAAGTTCCATGACCGGGTTACTACCTGGATTGACCTATTATGTAAAAGCTTACGCAACAAACAGCCTGGGAACAGCTTACGGAAATCAGGTGACCGTTGCAACGGTTGCAATCTTATCAACCCTTACAACCACAGCAGTAGTTTCTGCATCTGCGACTTCAGCAACCAGCGGTGGTAATATTACCGCTGCAGGCGGTGTAATTACAGCCCGCGGTGTGTGCTGGAATACCTCAGAAAATCCAACAATTGACAATTCAAAAACTACCGACAATACCGGTGCGGGAAGTTTTACAAGTACCATTTCAGGATTATCTCTTGGTAAGACCTATTATATTCGTGCCTATTCGACGAATAATGCAGGGACAGCCTATGGGAATCAGATAACCTATCAAAATTTTGTGATTGGCCAAAGTTACCAGGGTGGTATACTAGCCTATGTTTTGAAGAGCGGAGATCCGGGATATAGCGCATCAGTGGTTCATGGTCTGATAGCTGCTAATACTGATCAAAGTAATGGAATCAGATGGAGTAACGGAATATCTGTTACGACCAATGCAACCGGAACTGACCTGGGTACCGGATTCGCAAACACAAACACGATTATTTCAGTTCAGGGCCCTGTTGCGACGAGCTATGCTGCTGGTCTTGCTCGGGCTTATAACGGTGGTACATATACAGATTGGTTTTTGCCTTCACGTGATGAGCTTGAATTATTGTATAACAACATAGGAGCCGGAGCATCTGGTACGAATAAGAATATTGGAGGTTTCGCGATTAACCTGTACTATTCTTCATCTGAATTTGGTGCAGGTGGAGCATATTACGTTAATTTTAGTAATGGAGAGATCGGTCCCGGCTTGAGTAAGTCCACTGCAATTTACGTAAGGGCTATAAGGGCTTTCTAATCTTTGGAATAAATAAAAAAGAACCGCTTTAACTCTCATTAAAGCGGTTCTTTTTTTGTCAAAACTGAAGGGTTGACTGTTCACTATGCCAAACAATCTACTTAACCATTCAGCATTATAAAATTTAGCATTAATCCTCTATTTCTTAAATCCATCCTTTAGCGACACAATCCGGTTAAAAACCAGCTTTTCATCAGTAGAATCAGTATCAATATTAAAATAGCCAAGTCTTTCGAACTGAAAACTATCCAATGGTTTGGCATTTTTGACAAACGGCTCAACATAACACTCACTCAACACTTTCAGTGAATCGGGATTGAGAAATTCAAGCAGGTCTTTGTCCTTGTGTCCTGCAGGATCGGGGTCGGTAAACAGGCGGTCGTACAAACGCACCTCTGCTTTCACGGCCTGGGCAACGGCCACCCAGTGAAGGGTAGCTTTTACCTTTCTTCCGTCAGGAGAGTTTCCCCCTTTGGTTTCAGGATCGTATGTGCAATGAAGTTCAATGACTTCACCCTGATCATTCTTAACAAAATTTGTACATTTAATAAAATAGGAATAGCGAAGACGCACCTCACGACCCACAGATAACCTGTAGAATTTATTGGTTGGATTTTCCATGAAATCCTCCCTTTCAATATATAATTCACGTGAAAACGGCACTTTCCGTTTTCCCATGCTTTCGTCTTCCGGATTATTGACAGCATCCAACTCCTCAACAACACCTTCCGGATAATTGGTAATCACCACTTTTATGGGATCTAAAACCCCCATTACCCGTTGTGCCCTTTTGTTCAGATCTTCCCGGATGCAGTATTCAAGCACTGCCACATCGGTTACGCCATCAACTTTAGTAATACCCACCATATCTGAGAAGGCGCGCATCGATTCAGGGGTATATCCCCTGCGACGTAAACCGCAGATGGTCGGCATCCGGGGATCGTCCCAGCCATTCACATAATTCTCTTTAACCAATTGCAATAACCGTCGTTTAGACATCACTGTATAGCTGATATTCAGCCTCGAGAACTCAATTTGCCTTGGACGGTAATCACTATTCTGAAGCTGATCGATAAACCAATCATAGAGCGGACGATGAACTTCAAATTCGAGCGTACAGATCGAATGGGTGATCCCTTCCCAGTAGTCGCATTGCCCATGGGCATAATCATACATCGGATAGATGCACCATTTATCCCCCGTACGATGGTGGGGTTGTTTTAATATCCGGTACATCAGCGGATCACGCATATGCATATTCGGAGACGACATATCTATTCTGCCTCGCAGAACACAATCACCTTCATTGTAAAACCCCTCTTTCATCTTAGCAAACAGCTCAAGATTCTCCTCCGGCGAGGTGTTTCTGTATGGACTATCAACTCCAGGTCTTGTAGGTACCCCTTTTTGTTCGCTGATGATCTCCTGCGACTGAAAATCGACATACGCCTTACCCTCTTTTATAAGGGTTACCGCAAAATCATAAAGCTTATCGAAATAATCGGAGGCATAAAAAAGACGGTCATCCCAGTCAAACCCTAGCCAGCGGACATCCTCCATAATGGAATCAACATATTCAGTCTCCTCTTTGGTCGGATTGGTATCATCAAACCGAAGATTGGTTAATCCTCCGAATTTTTTGGCAGTACCGAAATTAAGGCAGATCGACTTTGCATGTCCAATATGCAGATAACCATTTGGTTCAGGGGGGAAACGCGTGTGAACCCTTCCTCCGTTTTTCCCTTCGGAAAGATCATCTGCAATTTGTTGCTGGATAAAATTCTTTGGAAGTACCTGCTCCTGATCCATGCCACTACTGTCAATTTCTGCCATAATGATTTAATTTTCTTTGCTTCTGAAAAATTTGTGTAAAAGTAATAAGAGTTGACCTAAATGAGATATATTTTGGGGGGTTAAATGAAGATTTAAAAATAGATTAATTTTATACCTTAAATTTAACAGGGATCAGGATGGGAATCATTGAAATTGAAGGGATGGAGTTTTATGCTTACCATGGTCATTTTGCAGCAGAGCAGGTTGTCGGTAACCGGTTTATCGTCGACCTGCGGTTGGTGACAGAATGCTCCGGGGCTGCAAAAAATGATGATCTTGGTGATGCCCTGGATTATCAGATAGCCTATCAAATTGTGAAAGAGGAGATGGAGATTAAATCACATTTGCTTGAAAATGTTGCAGGAAGAATACTTGACCGGTTTGGAAAGGAGTTTACCTCGATCGAAAACATCAGAATTAAAATATCAAAACTCAATCCGCCCATGGGGGGTCAGATTGAGAAGGTTAGCGTAACGCTGGAGCGATAAAATGCAGATCAGACGATTTTCAAAAAAGGATTCACGAAATAACCAACGGCTTAAACTGCTATATTTTAACATTTTAGAACTTTGCGACTTTGCTCCGTCAACTGACGGATTGCGTGATATCTTTTAGAAATATATCTCGAAGACTGAAATCCGACTCAATTTTGACCCTACTTAGTGGCTCAAACAGATTTTTGATTATCTTTGCATCCACATTTCTGGTCGGTTGGCCGAGTGGTTAGGCAACGGTCTGCAAAACCGTCTACGGCGGTTCGAATCCGCCACCGACCTCAATTATAAATCCGATAGCGTTGATATTCAATGTTATCGGTTTTTTGTTTGCCTGATTTGTCCCGTATTTGTCCCACGAAATGAAAAACTCGTTTTATCAGAGCAATATTTTGGAGAATACTGAGATAGTAACATAGTAACTTTTTTTAATGGTGATATTATATGCTTCCTACTTGGTGAAATATCATAATCCTAAATTTAGTGAATTAAAAAACGCGTTACCTAAATCGTTGGAATTGAAATCAGCAAAAATACTTATCAACAAAGAGATTTAAAACCAAAATTACAAGTTAAACTTTTTTGTATTCAAGGCGATGAATATGACTGATTTAAATATATTTTTAATCCTTTCAAATAATAGTTGGTATCTGAATGTTGAATCTTCAAAAAAAATAAATCCAAACATTTAAAAATGAATAATAGTTATTTTTCTGTATTAAATTTATATCAGAAAAGAGTATTATTTAAATCGCTTACAAATAATGTAATACTGCGGTTACTTTGTAACTTTTTTTAAATTTGTATGTTCTTATTCAATTAAGAAAATCATTGACATAATTGTGTAATCTTCCTGTTATATTGGCCACCTTTTTACTTTTCTAATAATGCCTTATTTACTTCGTTAAAAGAGCATGATGTAGCGTTATTGAATTTTTAAAGATTAAAACCTGAAATCAGTAAATAAAAAATTAAAGCTATGTATTTTGCTATAAATCAAGATATTCAAAATATTGAGACTTATTCCTCATTTTTGAATGAAATAGTTAATTCTGGCAATGCTTATTATGCCAATTTATTTAGTGACATCATTAAGGAAACCCAACAACTAATTACTACTAAGGACTTTTATTCGGTTAGTAGTAAGCGTTTTGCTGTAGTAAAATATCTTTCCCAATTTCCTGAAATTATTATGCCATTAGACTCAAATAATTTAAAGCTAGAGGACTTTGCTCGCTTAGTTTCATGTTTTGATAAGCACCTAAGTGCCGCTAATTAATGTCACCTGAACTAATTACCTTGCATCTTTCTCAATTACAGAAATCAATTGAGAAATCCAAAACTAATAAATATGCCGATTCCCGAAAACGGGATTACCACGACAATATTTTAAAACTGTTCGACGAATTAAATAAAATTAATTACGACGGATTTCCTGAAACTTCATTAGTCTTAACTAAAAAAATCATTGATTTTTGTTTTGTTAGTGTTGAATTTCTGGATGATAGCACATTAGTAAATATACCACATGAAATTATATATTGTCTTGAAAAAGCACTTAATGAGTGGGATGACTCAAATCAGTATATCATTGTAACATCACTTCATAACGACTTAAATTGCTTTAGCTTTAATGCTTATTTGTCATTAAATGAAACATTTTATGACATAATTGAAGCCCTTTTTAGTATTTCTTTTAATCATCGATTGATACAGATAAACCTTCCAAAATATTTATCCCAGGATTATTTAGCGAATGTCGTACTTTATCATGAATTAGGGCATTTCGTAGATATGCGATACAAAATTACTGAAAGGCTTTCTAATGCTTTAAATTTAACGGTAGTCCAAAAAGAGCATTATGGTGAGTTTTTTTCAGATGTATTTGCCGCACAATATATAGGAGAGGCTTCAAACAGTTATCTAAACTACATCGCTTATAATGTTCCCGACTCATCAACTCATCCATCTACCAATTCCCGGATTGAAATGGTTCGTCATTTTCTAAATTGTGATAATGACAAAGTTTTAGATGCGTTAAAAACTGCTGCTCAACTAATTACTAAAAAAGAACTTAGGAATCGAAGAAAAGTAATTACTGATGCTGATTTCAGAGCTTTTATTCCCACAATAATTACCAATGAAGAAGAACTTCATTCCATTTTTGAAGTTGGTTGGGGTCTATGGCTAAGCAAAGTAGCAGAGTTTGAATTGAAAAATATTTCCAAATTCGAAAAATATCAAATATTAAACAACTTAATCGAGAAATCTATTAGTAATTATATGATTCTCGAAAAATGGAATAAATATGTACCTTACTAAAGATGAGATTTTTCCATTATATAAGAGTGGTGAACTAATTATACGACCTTTATTGTCGGAAGAGCAATTTGGTGAAATGACATTAGATTTGAGACTCGGCACTGATTTTCTTGTTTCTTTTCAAGGAAGGGAGCCTTATATTGATGCAACTGGAGACGTGGCAGCCCGGCCTATTAGCAGCTTTTTCCAAGAAACAAAACGATTGATTGGAGAGACGTTCTTCTTGCATCCTCATCAAACAGTACTTTGTTCAACTTTGGAATACTTGAAATTGCCAAATGATGTTTTCGTTTCAATTTCTACACGAAGTTCATTTAGTCGGTTAGGCCTTTTGATCTCCTCAATTGTTCAGCCTGGCTATTGTGGTTGTTTATCTCTTGAACTAACTAACCATAATAATAATGCAATAAAAATTAGAGTAGGCTCAGCAATCCTTCAAGCTCGATTCTTCAAACTTAGTAAAGAAACTAACTATTTTAGTGGGGAAAGGAAATATGCCTGCCAAGTTCGTCCTGTCCCATCAAAAGCAAATCTTGATAAGGAAATCAGTATCCTTCAAAAAATGAGTTTTAAATAATTTTTTGAAGAGTAATCTGGATACTATTTATCAAGCACAATAACCATTATTTATTCTAAAAATCTTCATCCAATTCGTGGCCATTGAATTTAAGCCATTGCTTGGCATCTTCATACTGAGGAAGCTGAACAGCAACAATATTCCAAAACTCAGGCGAATGGTTGTGTTCCCTTAAATGAGCCAATTCGTGAACCACGATATAGTCAATCACCTCCGGCGGTGCTTTAATAATGCGCCAATTAAAGTTAAGGGTACCTGCTGGCGTACATGACCCCCAGGTGTATTTTGCAGCAGTAATATTAATACGCCTACGCTTCACACCTAAATGCTCAGCAAAGTATATAATACGAGGAATCAGCACCTCTATCGCTTGTTGATTATACCACTCAAACAGCAAATTTTTAACGACTTCTTTATTGCGGGCACTGACGATAAAGTCATCTTTAAAATCAATAGTTCGCGCTTCTGATAAATTGATTTGAAGACTGTAATATTTCCCCATATATAGAAACTGTTCCCCATCTACAAATTCCTTTGCTGTGCGGGCAACTTCTTTCTGCTCAGATTCAATTTTTGATATGATAAGGGCTTTGCGTTTACGAACCTCCTCTTTGATACGGTCATCTGATAACGTCTGCGGAGCACGTACCACAACCGATTTATCCCTCTCAATAATAATTGAAAGGGACTTTCGGTTCGATTTTATGACAGTATATTCAAACATTAGTGCGGACGTGCTTTTTCTAATAGCCGAGATACAATTTCATTGCGTTTGTCGAAGAATCCGGCCATATTAAACAATCCGTGTTCCTTGATAAGCAAAATTTTAAGTAATTCGCCTTTGAGTGCAGCCTGGGATGCAGTATTGCGCCAAAAACCAATGGCTACACTTTCGAGTTCAATTTTATCATAGACCTCCTTGGTAACCGCTACCATACAACTTATTTCGTCTTCGTTAAGGGTATATTCCTTCTCAAAAATCAAATTTTTGAGAATACGAAAATAGGGCATTTGCGTTTTATAGTCCAGACCGTATGTTTCCTCCCTGTGACGGTTTTTAATGCGTTCGCGCAATTCGTTTAATCTGGCGATAATCTCATCCCACCGCCCTGCAAATTCTGCAAGAATCTGCTCCATCATTTCAGAGAACGAACGGAACTGTTCCGGGTCATCTCCAACATGAATATTAATATAATGGCGTATGGCATGTTCTATTTCAGCAGCTTTGGTTTTGTTACTATGGCGGCGCCCCACCTCTTTGGCGAAACCATCATCGGTTATAGATATTGGCTCTACCTTTTGAGTTACACCCCGACTTTCAAGATATTGATCAAGGATTTTTCGGAGTTTTTCCGGTACTCGATTCAAATTCAAGCGTTCATCACGGGTATGCTGGGCTGCCTGCACACTGATTTCAGCCAGCATGTTGTAATCTTTCAGATAATTCAATGCCTCCTTCCGGGGGTAAAGATTATTCATCGCTGATGTAACAGCACGGAACAATAACGTAAATGTGGAGCGAAGCTCTTCATCATAGAATAAATTGAAAATAGCATCTAAATCGGTTATATCACTGACGTCATTCTTTGTGAAGAATGCGAATACTTCATCTATTGCCTGTTTGAGTTCCAATTCCAATGCTCCCGGATCTATTAAGCTGGAAACAAAATCCTTCTGCTCTTTCTCGTCGTAATGTTTGAGTGCTTCCAAAATATGGTGCCCAATACCTACATAATCTACAACAAAACCTTTGCCTTTTGCAGGTGATCCTGGACGATTGACACGGGTAATGGTTTGCAACAGATTATGCATTACGGCAACTTTATCTAAATACATGACTTGTTCGATAGGTGCATCAAAGCCAACAGTCAGCATATTTACCACAATAATAATTCCCACTTCGCCTGTTGTTCCATCATCGGCTTTGCCATCGAAACCCATTTTGAAGCTCTCAATGATTTTCTTTTGTTTGGCAGGTTTGGCATATTGTTTTAAATAAGGTTTTTCATTATTGTCAGGAGAAGAAATAATCACCTCTGCCTTAAAGTTATTAAGTCTTCCAGGTTCGATGTTCAATAATAATTTCCGGTATTCCGAAACGTATTTCTCTTCCAGATCTGCTGCACAAGGCAGAGCCTGGAAAATGTGAATTTTTGATCCGGATAGTGAGTCTACTGCTGCCGCAATCTCCTTGTCAAACGCCAGTTTGTAACGGTGTGCCGATTCGAGCGAAGATGCCACTACCTGCGCTTTGAAACCATTGGGTAAAATTTCGGAAACATAGTGACGGAACATATCATGAGCTTTGGCGTTAATTGTGGATTCCGCCTCCATATAAGCCTGACGACTGCCATAATTGAGAATATTTCCGTATTGATCGAAATTAACGTCCTGAAAAACATCTTCAAAAGCAGCATTGGCAGCATTGGGATCTTTAAGTTTCGATTTTGTGGTGCGGCCTTCGTAAACAATTTCGAGGGTAACACCATCATCAATCGATTGACGCATGGTATATTTGTCAATATAATCTCCAAATGTTTGTTCCGCTTTTGCTGTTGGTGTGCCGGTGAAGCCAATATTTATGGCATTGGGCAATGCATTATTAAAATTAGCTGCCAGCTTGCCAAACTGCGAGCGGTGCGCCTCGTCCGTGAGGACAATAATACGTTCACTGGCATTAAGTTGCGGGAATATTAGTGTATCAAAATCATGTTCCTGAAATTTCTGAAGCATAACTGTTACTGCATTGAATGCACCTGTTTTCAGTTTAGTTTTAGCATCCTCTATGCTACCTATTTGATCCACAACGAACCCCGAACGATTGGCGGTTTCGTTTATCTGCCCATCAAGTTGCGTTCGGTCTGTGAGAATGACAAATTTGTAATCCATCATTTCGGGATGTCGCCACATTTCACGCATCAGAAATACCATGGTGAGCGATTTGCCACTTCCCTGGGTATGCCAAACCAAGCCACCTCGTTTAAGCGGAGAACTCCCGGTCCGAACCCGTTCCAGTGCCTTGTAAACCGCCCTATACTGCTGGTAACGCCCGACAATTTTAATGGTTTCACCTTTATCTGTGGATGAAAACAGCGTGAAGGTACGTAACAGATTCAATAAGTTAACCGGGTAAAGCATTCCATGTACCATACGTTGCTGGTCGTTTGGTGCGGTGCGCAACTGAGCATCATCGCTTTCGTTGCCATCAGCACTGACGAAGTATTTTGCCTGCTCCGGTTTTGTATAGTTTATCAGTTCATCAATCGTTGCCGGATATGGGTCTGTCCAACGGAAAAACAGGTTCTCAGATGGAGTAGTAATGGTTCCAAATTTTGCTTTGTTGCGACAAGTGGCGATTAATACCTGGTTATAGACAAAAAGCAATTTATTTCCTTCGTATTCCTCACCTCGTTGTTCGGAATATCGTTGCATTTGTTTGATGGCATCCTCGATAGGTGTTTGAACTTTGGGCGACTTACATTCAACTACAACCAATGGAAGACCATTGACAAAACACACGATATCAGGATAAATATGATTTTCGGTGTTCGGAATTTTCACTTTAAGCTGTGAAACTGCAACAAAGGAGTTGTTCTCAGAAATTTTGAAGTCTATAAAGTTAAATGGTTTATTTTGTTTCTCCTCTTCACAATAGACCGTACTTCCTTTGATGAGCAATTCTAAGACCGCCTGGTTTTCGGCAATAAGGTCCCGCCCACCGAACGACGTAATTTGGGCCACACCTTCGGTTATCTGTTCGGAGTTCATCCAGGGGTTAATGGTGCGAAGCGCCTCACGGAGCTTATCAACCATGACCACCTCTTCGAAGCTGTCACGACCGGTATCGGCAGGTTGCTGTGCTTTATCCAAACGCATAACATCCCAGTATAGAGATCCGTCGGCAAATTGCTCCATGGCCTGCAGTTGAAGCAGGAAGGGTTCTTCTACGTGGTTTTGTTCGTCGGTTTTAATAAATTCTTTTGCCATAATTCTATTTTTATCTGTAAAGATTTTGCGTTTTTCTTTACACGTTTTTGAAACAGGTAAAGATTTTGCGTTTTTCTTTATGCTTTATCCATTTGAGTCGATTGAATCGATTACCCCAGCTTCCAGATGAAATGCATTTGATTCCACCTTTATTTCTTTGAACCAAAAAGTTCAAGGAGTTTTTTAGTCAATGTATATCCTCCTGCTCTTTTTGAGCCTTCATGTTCAATAGCTCCAATTTCACGAAGTATACCGATTTGTCTTTCTATTGTTTTATAAGATTTATTTAGCTTTAATGCAATCTCAGAAGCCTTTATGGCATTCTCTTTCGCAATGAGTGTTGCTATTTCAATAAGTGAATCTTTAAGCGTTGCAGTTATTCCCTTACTTATTCCCTCACTTATTCCCTCACTTTGAGCAATAGATATAAGTCTTTCTATTCCCTCACTTATTCCCTCACTTATTCCCTCATTATAATTAAAAGGTACTTTAACATCAGGGAAAGTAACTTGAACTGTATTATCTTTTTGATTCCAAACAGGAACTTTAAAACCTAATTCTTTGCATTGACTAATCATTTTAACAGTACCAATACCAATTAATTCTATCCAATTCCTTAAAAAGAAAACATGGGCCAGGGTAGGATTAACCGGAACAGACAAATGATCTTCAGACAACGATTTGATACTTATTCCTTTGGGCAAACTCCCGTAGCTACTTATTTGCAGTTTGTCAGGATAAACATTTATAGCAATCCTGCTCGAAAACGATGAATAATCTCTATGAATAAATGCATTTAGCACTGCCTCGCGTATAGCTAATCGAGGGAATGCAGCTTTATCAGTGCGCTTCCAGGCTGTACTCTCAAATGAGCTTGAAACGCCGTAAGTGAGATCAAAGAAATCCGCAATTTTTCGTATCGAATTAAAAAGATTTCCTTCAAAAACCTTATCGTAAAGTAACGTATCTCCAGTCTTATCAGTATTAAAAACAGACAATCGCACTCTCACCTGTGGAAAGTATTTGATAGGTTCTTTTCCAAAAAGAATTACCGCAGCATTTGTAAAATCACCATTTTTATACAAACCATATTTTTCGAGAAACCGAAGAGGGTTTTCGGGCACATTTTGTTCGCGACCGCCTGATTTTGCTTCTTCAATACAATCCTTAACTTCCAACAAATCAATATCATTCACATCGACCTCAATTGCTGATTTTGACTCCCAACGCTGATTTCGAACAGATTCATTATGAATCAGAGCAGCCAATTGTTTTGAATCGGCCTGAACAGTAGAATGACCTACCCTTAAATAAACACCCCCTTGAAAAATATAAGGTTGATTAGTTCCTTGCCAAACCGAAACGACTAAAAGTTTTTTATTCCCAACTGCCTGAATATCTACAGACACAGCAGGTTCAGGGACAATTTCAGAAACAATAAAGTGTTGCAATTCCTGTGCAATTTTTTCTGCATTTTGAATGCCAACCACCTTATGATCTTCTTCTACTCCGATAACTAATTGTCCGCCATCTCTGTTTAGGAATGAACAAATTACTTTTGCAGCCTCAACTTTATTGTAAACTGCTTTAAACTCGAGTGTCGCAGATTCCTTTTTCTGCAATAAATCAGCTATGTAATTAACACTGTTGCTTTTCATAACGCCTCCATACTTTTAATGATTTCCAAAATTCTTCTTTGATCACCAAACTGTGTCTGGATTACCTTTTTGATATCATTCATTACAAAATATTCATCAGACCAATGCCCAATTCGCTCTTCCGGCTTAATTTTACTCTGGATAGTGTCATCATACATATCAATGACCCGGATATCATCGAGTAAGGTTGTTTCTTTATACTTAAAATCTGGGTTTGAATTGCCATCGGCATCAAACCTGTATTGTTTGAGCAATACGCGCGCCACACGCACATCTCTATGCACAACAAACCACCGAGGTTTTTTAAGCGCTATTGCAGTTTTCATTTCTTCGTGCGTTATTGAAGTGTCACCGATTTTCCCTGTACCATAAAAAGGACGAACAATACCAAAAAAACAGTCACAATTTTTTGCCGCCTCCAAACAGTTTTCCTTATTTGATTTTCCGGGGTGAGTAGGGAGGGTTTTATAATGAGAGTTAATGGGGTGATAACCCATTTGTTCAAATAACCCACAAATTTCGTTTAGCTGATCCTCAAAATTATAAACTGAAGAAGCTACCATTATTTCTATTTTACCATCAGCTGTCATTTAATTCTCAGTATTAGTCTTTTATTATATTAGTATATCGGCTTTTACTCTTACTTTTCCGGTTAATAAATCCTGCATCAGCCCTTGTTTGAGCTTTTGCAGTTTGGCAAGGTTGGTTTGTTCGGATTCGATTAGTGACTCTTGCTGATCAAGAATTGATACTATTTTTTGTTGTTCAATTGGAGCAGGAATTGGAATATTGAAGTTTTTAACTTGAATCTGACTAATCATTGGAACCCCTGTTTGTGAAGTTGAAAATTCTATTTGTTTCTGTCCCTCTTTTGAAATCAAAAAGTAATATACATATTTTGAGCTGATTGTGAAATTATTCAACAATATCATACTCGGATTAATTGTGGCTTCACCAATTTCTTTGTCAATGCACACAACCTTCCCAATACTTCCCCTTTGTACAACTAAAACATCACCTTTTTTTACCATTATTTCAGGAGATTCAACAAATTTTTCATGAGATAAGTAAACAGAATTAGATAAGTCCAATTTATTTGCTTTATCTATATGCATCGCACCTAAGGTAAGTGCTCCAAAATCCCGTAAATCGCTGACAATATATCCTTTCCATCCTACTCTGCCATTAATCTTGGCACATCGTTCGAGTGTTTTTACCGCCCATTCCTCCGGCACCATCATTCCGTTTTTCCCCACAAAAGTGTGGGTTTGTGGATTGCGGATAGTGCCATTTTGGTCGATGCCATAGGTGAGAAGGTCATGCATTAAACCTTGCTTTATTTTTTTGTATTTGGCTATCAACTGCTCGGTTTGTACTATGCTGCTGTCTATGGTGCTGAGGATCGTGGTTATTTTATGCTGTTCGATTCGAGTGGTTGGAAATGATATTGAAATTTCATCAAAAGTCTTTTTTGTAATCGTATCAAACGTACTTCCTGTTTTGACCACACCTATTGCCCAAAAGTAGTAGCATAAATAATAGTAGATGTAATCTATTGACAAATCATCCAATTTCTGTTTTATTCCATAGCAGGATTGATTAAAAGCCATTTTAGAAGCCAATTGAGCAATCACACCTACAGTTCCTCGTGCCGAAATAATAATATCACCAACATCTAACAATTTGGTTGCTGAATTTTCTAATCCTAATTTCGATATTTTTTTTGCAGCATCATATACAAATCTCTTTCCAGTATTGAAATCATCAACTGATAGCCAAGGGATTTCTCCATTCCAATAGTTTTCATTTGTCGTAGAAGGAGTTCCTCCATTAATTAAATGAATAACATCGCTTAAGACTTCACATTTCCACCCTTCCATCTTAAAAATATTTTAATCCGGTTAGAAATTGATTGAGAGTAGCAAATGTGGCATCGAGGTCACTCCGAATAGCTTGATGCGATACGGCATATTTATCCCAAAGATTTTCGAACAGGGTAATGATCTGACGCTTTTCGGTATTTAGGTAACGTTCCAACTCGATGCCAATCAATCGGTGGTGCTTTTCGAGAATTAACTCGCAACACTCGTCTTCGGACATCATACCACCTATGGAATCGAGAAGGGTATCGGCGTTGGCCAACTTAACACCCAGTAAAGCCAAAATAGTTTGGTGCTGCTTTTTTTGTTTGTTCCAGATTGTTAGCTCTTTTTTTGCCGTTGGCTGTGGCTGTGCAAGTAACTTATCAAGTTCAGCCTGTACAAAATTCAACTGCACAGTATACCCAGCTTTCAGCTCTTCGTTGCCGTAACGTTTCATCTCAATTTTGGTTTCGAGCAGTTTGCTGCATTCAGCAAATTTTTGCTTCAACGCTTTTATCTGGTCTTCTGCCTCCTTAATTTCTGCAACGGTAGTTTCAAACTCCTGGCGTTCGGTATCCATTGTCGGGTTCTTTTTCAGTTGCTTAATTTGGTCAGTCAGGTATTTTTTTACCGTAGTAGCTGTTTTCTTTTTGTCGCTGCTTTCTGCTTCGTCGCCTTCAGTTTCCACTTCCTCCTCTTCGTCGAAGTCCACCCCCTCCACTATTTCAGCCAACCGGCTTTCCCATTCGGTACGTTGCTGCTGGAGGTTATCCAGTTCAGTTTGTTCAGCAACAAAATAGCGTTCGATAATCATATTATCCGGGATCAATCCGGCACTCCAGCCTGTGTAATAAATGGTACGCAGGTCGTATTTGATGTTTGTCCACCAATTAACAAAAACGCCTGCACATTTAAACTGGTCGAGCGCTCCAAACGGTAATAGGAATTCCTTTATACTTCCGAGCAATTGCGCACGCACCTCTGAGATTTTCATCCCGTTGGGTAGTTTTGGCTGAACTGGGCTGATATGGAATGAATTTTTAATCTGAACTTCTTTAAGCGACATTCCATTCAAGGCTAATTGAGCAAAATCGTATTTCGCCATCTCCCACCATTTACCCATTTGTGCATTAATTTCCGTAAGGCGGGTTTGTAACTGCGTGTCGTTTTCAATATAGGTACGCAGGTCGGCTTTTTGGGTAAACTGTGGGGCGAAAAGTTTGTATTTCTCATCCTTCACCACAAATTGCGGATGTGGATCGAATTGCAACTTGCGGCATTGAGGTAAAGTGCTTTCAATTTCAGTAACCGGCACACCACCTACCAAATGGGCATGTACATCGTGAGGCTCGGCAGGTGGCGTATTGTCCACATAACGTCGAATGTTGAGGTCAAAATCGTGGAGCTCTTCGATTGCAATTAGTTTAGAGTATTTCGGGAATTGCTGTTTGGTGCGATAGGCATAGGTGATCTTCTCAATATCTTCGGGACGCAGGAAGTTTTGCACCTTTCCCTCTCCATATTCAGCGTCAGCGTTAATAAAGAATATCTTACCCTGCATATCCACCGATTTGCTTTTGTTGATCACGATAATACTGGCAGGAATACTAGTGCCATAAAAGAGGCTTGGAGGTAAACCAATTATAGCTTCAATCAAGTCAGCTTTGATAATTCCTTCGCGGATATTTTTCTCGGCACCACCACGAAAGAGGATACCATGAGGCATTACGGTCGCCATTTTTCCCGTCGATTTAAGACTGGCAATCATATGTTGCAGGAACATAAAGTCCCCTTTTTTCCCGGACTCGGGTGCATAGCCAAAACGAAAACGACGTTTATCTTTCATCGTGGCAGTACTGTAATTCTGCGAGAATGGAGGATTGGCTATCACCCGGTCGAATTTCATCCACGAACCGCCACCAGCTTCACGCAAAAGCGGATGTTCAAGCGTATCCCCATTTTCAATTAAAGCCTGTGGAATATTGTGCAAAATCATATTCATTTTGCTGATAACCCAGGTTGTTCCGTCGTTTTCCTGTCCGAAAAGCGAAGGCAATTCATTGGGCTGCACGCCTTGTTCTTCCAAATATTGATACGACTGAATAAGCATACCACCCGAACCCACTGTTGGATCATAAACTGACATCGATTTTTGAGGATCGATAATCTGCACCAATAGCCGCACCACCTGGTTTGGCGTATAGAATTGGCCTCCCTTTTTGCCTGCGCTATCGGCAAAGTATTTAATGAGGTATTCGTAGGCTGCGCCTAAAAGATCGGGAAACTCAAAATTATCATTGAGCAGTTCGGGCATCGTATTGAAGTGGTTCATTAACTCCATCCACTTGACATCGCTTACCGTAGTCTTCCCTTTTTTGGCTGTAAAATCAATGGTTGAGAGTACCCCGCTCAGCACCGGATTTGCCTTTTCAATTGAAGTCAACGCCCGTTTAAGTTCAGAACCTACCCGTTCTTTCACATCCTGCAAAGCAGGTCGAAGATTCCCATTAGAATCTGTCCAGCTATCGTACCAACGGGAACCTACAGGAACAAAAAACGAAGACCCATAAATGGTCTTGTCTTCGAGCAGTTCTTTGAGTTGTTCAGGATTTAAATAGGAATACTTATTTTTTATCTTCTTACGATTTTCGTTGAAAACATCAGAAAGTCGCTTCAAAAAAAGCATTCCGAATATGTATTCTTTGTATTCTGAAGCCTCCATCTTTCCGCGTAGTATATCGCAGGCTTTATATAGAAAAGTTTCAAGCTGTGAGAGGGTGATTTTATTTTTATTCATTAAAGGATGATCTTATTTGTCAGAATTCGGATAAAGGTATGTAAATATAGACAAAATGCAGTAAGATTTTTGTCAAATGCAAACCGGAATTTGTTATTTCCTCAATGGAAAAGAGCATCTCTCTTATGTTTTGGCTAATGTGTAGGACCGAAACGGCAAAAAGCAATATGTTTTTGGACAATTGCAGATCCGAAAAGATAATCTACGATATGTTTTTGGTCATTTGTTAAAGAGAAAATACCATTGACAATAGGATTCCAGTCAATTGTTAACAGGAAATGTCGATATACTGTATGTTTTCGGCCATTTGTTAAAAGGATTAAATTAAATTATTTTTTGTATATTTAGTTGTTTGTAATTTAATCCTTAAATACTTAATCATGGACTTAAAAGCTAAAACTTTTTGGGAAATGGAAAAAGAGTCCATTTCTTATTTGCACAAGAATGAAAATTGGTGGACCAAATGGGCAGTTCTTGCCACAACAATCAACAAACTTGAAGCCAGCGAAAATGAGCTGGATGCCTCCTTTAAGGTTCAGGACGCCAGCAATCCCGGAGGACAAGTAGCCAGTAAAAACAAATTGATTGATGCATTCTATCACAGAACCTATCGCCTGGGACGAAAACTCCTTCTCTTTGCCAAGGTAACGGGTAATCAGGCGCTCATAAACGATGTCTCATTTAATGAATCATCACTCCATAAGCTCAACGAAAAGGAGGCGCTGATAAAATGCCACAGCGTCTTGCAACTTGCTAACAAATACCTCGACAATACAGCCGACTATGGCATTACTGCCGATGAACTCAAAACTTTAGCTTCAGATCTTTCAACTCTCGAAACCATGCAGCCTTCCATTGGAATGATCACCAATGACCGGAAAAGCGCTGCACGGTCTGTCAAGGTACTCATTAAGGAGGGGAGCTTTATCCTTGATATGCTAGATGATGGTCTCGAAGGAATTATTGAAGATGACAATTTCCTCGAGGGGTGGTTTGCAATCCGAAAGATCAAGGGTAGACCGGTATACCATAAAGTTAATCCCCCGACATTGGTAAATTAATAAAAGAAGTGAGTGTCGGACTTGTACTTAACCTGAAAAAGTCCGGCGCTCATCCTTCAAACTCCGTACTTCTACTAATTAACCAAATGCATTAACTGATGGAATAAATGCATTAAAATCGCCACAAAGACTCAATGAAACTAGGTTTCACAAAGTATTAAATTTTAATTATATAGGTTGTATGGCAGTCCTAAAAGACCCATCCAAAGCAACTTTATAGACACGAGATTGTTATTTCTTCATAAGAAATAATAATCCGACTTAAATTAAAACCCAATGATTGTACACGAACATCTCCATCATAACAACAGAAATTATCTGAAATTCAGGTCGTTTTATCGTTTTTATCTCATTATTTTCCTTCTCACTTTTACCTCATGTTCAACCTTCAGCCAAAATAATCCAGCGACTGAAATCAAAATCGGAAGCACAATCCCTCCATTCACCCTTTTGGACCAAAACGACCAGACCTTTGATATCAAATCAGTTCTGGGTAAAAAGAACCTTGTGATCTATTTTTATCCGAAAGACGACACACCCGGCTGCACCAAGGAGGCCTGCTCGTTCCGCGATCAGTTCGATGTTTTTACAGACGCAGATGCTGTGATTATAGGAATTAGTGGGCAATCGGTTGAGAGCCACAGGAAATTTGCGGAAAAGCACAAACTCCGTTTCACACTGCTTAGCGACGAAGGGAATACTGTTCGTAAACTATTTGGCGTACCCACAAATTTTCTGGGTTTACTGCCTGGCCGGGTAACCTATGTTGCAGACAAGACGGGCAAAGTAATCTATATATTCAATTCGCAAATGCAATCTTCAAAGCATGTGGATGAAGCGTTACGGATACTCAAAGAAACAAAGTAAATTCACGCAAAATGATTTGCATCGCGGCAAAGGTGAAAGGAGCTAACTATTCAACCGAAATGACCGTATGCTTTAAGTAATTCAATATCCCTGGCTGTTAAATAACAGACACGCCAGTTTTACAAAAAAGAAGATCAAAGGAGTCAGCTTAATTGTAAATCCACATCAAAACAGGTAGCTCGGAAGCCGTTAAGATGGGATCAATTATTGTGAAACTATTATTTGAAATCGCGGGACAACCCCACCCCTCTGGAGTCCCTTTCGGATAGATTTCTTTATCTGCTACTGCTTCCCACGAATGAAAGACTATTATTCGTGAAAGGGCATTGCTGTTAGAAGCTTCCAAACCGTATAAAACATATTTAATATGAACTCCCCAGTCACTGTAACCTCTTTCTCCAATTTTATATTTTCCAAGAGAGGAGCAATGGCTTCCTGGCTGATTACTAAACTTCGGGTTATCTTTTGACAAATCATTGCTCCAGGGATTGTCGCCACACCCATGTGAAACTAAACAGCCATACGAAATTGTATCTTTTTTGTAATCCCATAAAAAAAACCTTTTTACTCCGGAGTGTAAGCTCATGTCAATCAAAATACAAAAGTCAGTATTAATGTCTTCGGAATTACAAAAGTCAAACGCTTCTTTTGCTTTTAAACGGGCTAATTTGATATCTACGATTGGATTATTTTCTTCATTTACAGACATTTGATTACTGCACCCGACTAAAACTGTCGTGATTAATAACAGGAAAATAATCGTTAAATGATTCATTTGTAATTAATTTATTTTTTATCGGCCAAATGGAATCTGTCAACTGACGGATGAGGGAATATTCATTCCGGTTTGTAATTCTTGAATCATAGCTATTTCATCTATACCAGTTGATTACTGATTGTTTGGGTTGAGAAAAATTTACATGAGGCTAAACGACTTTAATCATTGGGAATTAAACAGGTAATTTAATCAGTCGCTTAGTCACTTAAGTTTATCCTTTTTGTCTAACGAGTTCATCCACAATTTTAAATTGGTTGTCCATGAGGCCACATGTTCATTATTAAGCCCAAGCCCGAATCCATGTTTTCCTTCGGATAAAATATGCAATTCGACAGGTATTTTTTTCTTCCGCAGTGCGGCATACATGAGGAGTGAATTTTCAGCAGGCACGCCATCGTCGTTGTCGGCCAGGGCAAAAAAAGCAGGTGGTGTGTTCTCCTTTACCTGAAGTTCACTGGAATAATAGACCAACAAATCCTTATCAGGATTCTTTCCCAATAAAGCTTCAGCCGATCCGCTATGTACGGACGCATCGGTGAATGAAATTACCGGATACATCAGAATCATAAAGTCTGGCCGGCAACTTTGTCGTTCAACTGAATCTGTTGCCTCCTTATTCCCATAATCGAAATGTGTTCCCAGCGTTGAGGCCAGATGACCTCCGGCAGAGAATCCCATTATTCCTATTTTTTCAGGGTTAATATTCCATTTAGCAGCATTGTGACGAACAAGTCGCATCGCCCGCTGAGCATCCATCAGAGGCGCCTTGTGTGGTTCGATGCAATTCCCGTAAGTTGGGAGGCGGTATTTCAGAACAACAGCGGCTACCCCTATTGAATTAAAATATCTGGCAATATCGGTTCCCTCCAAATCGTATGCAAGAACCCAATATCCACCACCAGGACAAATGATTACTGCCTGACCTGTTGCAAATCTTGGGCTTGGCAAATAGACGGCAATATCAGGTGTCTGGACATTGCTGATAAGAATAATATCCTTTCTCTCGATTTTCTCGGTAGCCCCGGTATATTTTGAATTTGGGATAGTTCCGGTATACAAAGGGAGACGATAATCCTGTCCAAAACTAACCACACATTGTACAAATAAGAATAATAGCAGAAAAGTGAATGCTTGTTTCATCGGTATAAAATTTGATTTTTAATTGTCAAGACGTAGATACTTGGCTAAAATTGTGGCAAAGTCCATGGTGAGCGATAAATAGGAGTAATGAGTTCATTTGCTGCCTTGCTATTGGTAAACAGGTTCTTTTCATCGTCCCATAATAAAACCGGCTCTCCCACGCGTGCAGCTATGTTGGCGATGTGAACATGCAAGGCAGCGACACGGCCAGTTTCTGGAGGACATGCATTTTTTTGTCCCGATTTGATGCAATCCAGAAAGTTACGGACATGTTCCCGGTGTGAGTCCTTTCCATCAAGGAATTTAAATTCCTCTGCCCTGGCTTTTTTACCCTTTTCATCCCATTCCGGATAAACGAACATTTTTGTGCGATCCGCTACAATTGTTGCATCGTCACCGACAAAGGCAATGCCATATTCCATACCATAGGGACCGTGCTGTACGCCGGCAGTCATATCCCAGTTGATCACATAATCGTCTTTAGGAAAAGATACTGTCATTGAATCGAAAGTTTCTCTGTCCCTCTTTTCGTGGTAAGTGTTGGCGCCATAAACAAGAACTTTCTCAGGAGGTTTCACCAGATCCTTGGCCCAAATGCCCATGTCCAGTAAATGGACTCCCCAATCGGACATCAAACCACCACCATAATCCCAGAAAAGTCGCCACACCCCATGAAACCGGTTTACATTGAAAGGTCGTTCGGGAGCCGGACCAAGCCACATATCATAATCAACTCCGGCTGGAATCGCTTCATCAGATTTGATTTCAGGTCCGATACCATAACCAAAATTAGCCCAAATATTTACTTTACGAAGCTTTCCAATTTTACCTGTTTTGATGAATTCCATCGATTTTTGAAAAATAGCGCCCGAGCGTTGCTGCTGTCCAACCTGAACAACCTTCTTATAATAGTTTGCTGCTTTAACCATAATATTGCATTCGGCAATAGTATTGGCCATAGGTTTCTCAACATAAACATGTTTCCCTGCCTGTAATGAATAAACTGCAGCGAGACAGTGCCAGTGATCTGGGGTACCAACGATCACCGCATCGATATCTTTTTGCTCCAGCATTTTCCGGAAATCCTTATATAATTTCGGACTTTGATTGAACGTCTTCCTGATCTCATCGGCACGTTCATTCAGAACCCTGCTGTCAACATCGCACATAGCCACACAGTTTGCATCAGCATAACTGAGATGGTGTTTTAGAATGCCGAACCCCATATTATTGCAGCCGATTATTGCGACATTGATTTTATCGGTCGGAGCAATCGTCGCACCCCTCGAAGTCAGAGGATTTAGATTTACCAGACCTAGCGCGGTTGTTGCCAAAGCAGACTGTTTCATGAAATTTCTGCGAGTTGTTTCCATAGTTCGGTTGTATATGGTTTCTGAAATATTACCAACGATTGACCAGGGTGCCGTGTATTATCGCTTCATATTTAACCTCTTATAGGATAAGGCTCAGATGAAAGCAGGCATGATAAAAGTGGTCATTATTCCGCTAACTTCCAATTACTATTCCCGTTATTATTGTTTAATATATGCCATTTATTTTCACCCTATTGGCTATTCAGTTGGTTTAAATGTGCAGAAATCCGGATTAAAAAGTAGTATTATCCGATCATTTTTTTGTATATTTAATGAAACTTTCTTCTGCAAAATAGTGTATAAACTATTTTATGTCCTTGAGGCTCTGTTTAGGCTGTTCAGTCAGCATTTTTTAGATTAAGTTCTTCAAACCCTAAAAATTCACACCAATGCCTGTAAGAAAATTAATCCAATTTCTCGATGAGAATAGTGTGAAGTATATGACAATCCGTCATTCGAGGGCCTTTACGATGCAAGAGATCGCAGCAAAGGCACATATTTCAGGAAAAGAGATCGCAAAAACAGTAATGATTAAAATCCAGGGAAAAATGGGAATGGCCGTACTTCCTGCGTCCTATATTGTTGATTTCGAAAGTTTAAAGAAGATATTTGGAACCGGTAATGTATTTCTGGCTACTGAAAATGAATTCAAAGACCGCTTTCCGGATTGCGAGTTAGGCGCAATGCCCCCATTCGGAAATCTGTACGATATGGATGTCTATGTTGCCGAAACCCTGACTGAGGACAAGGAGATTGCATTTAATGCCGGCTCCCATACCGAACTGATAAGATTAACCTACAAAGACTATGAACGCCTGGTAAAACCACGGATTTTCAAATTTTCGTGGAAAACTGTTTCATTTCCCGGCGATCCCAGCGAAAGGTGGCATAATGACTTATAATTCAACTGAATTTATTAATTCGTATAAGTATATCTAAACCAATCTACATCTACGAAACCAAGGTCTCCTTTTGTGTTAAAGTTGAAAATTCCAATACGATCACCACGGTAATCACCCCATGTTAATTGGTAGGTTGTACCAAACGGAATAAAGGTTTTACCATCGGTGCTGTATGAATATCTGTTTTTCCCGATAACATCCCATGCCGATTTCAGCCAGATGACGTTACCTTTTATCTGAATGCCAGCATGAACTGTTCCATTGTTGTCGTAAACCAATGTTCGAATGCCGTTCGTTTGCTTAATGCCAAAGGTGCTGAAGGTGGCCGCATAGTGTGTTAATCCCGCAAATTGTCCGTCGACCATATGGCCAATCTCAAATTTGGCTGTTACTTCGTTATGTGTAGTCCGCATACTGCGCTGAGTCAGCGTATTGCCAGCCCGGAAGATAATCCGGTGATTGTCGTTCGGATCAATTGGCTGAAATGCATACAACCGCAGATATCCCGGATGTTCGCTAAGCGACCATTTTTCGTTCCGGGGCTGGTAATTCCATTCCCATTGTGCAGGAAGGGCTGTAGCACTAAATTCATCATTTGTTTGAATTTTCGATGTCACTGCGCTTAATGTAGCTGGTTTTTTCCCGCTCCAAACCATAGAGCCTATCGTATCGGTCCCGACCTGGCCAATAATGGGCCATCCGCTGATCCAGGTAACCGGTAAAAGAGTGGCCACCCGACCATCCCAATGACCTCCTGAACCATGATGGGTGAGGAACCACCATTCGCCGGAGTTTGTCTGAATTAGTCCACCCTGATTTGGCTCCCGGTCCTTCTCACTGTTCACATGATTTATCTGCCTGATTTCCCAAGGCCCGTAGATATTTTTGGAACGTTCCATCATAATTACGCGCCCCTCCTTATTTACTTTGCTGAAATAGTGATAATATGTTCCATTGATTTTATACAGCTTATTTGCCTCACTCCCTTCCGATTGGTGGATAATAGAATCGGATCCCATGATCAGTCTTTTTCCATCAGGGGTCATCCTAAACAGATGAATGTTGTATTTTTTGTCTGTTTTAGGGTCAGCAGCAAAATTGGTAGCCACAAAATAAAGCTGACCATCGTCATCACAAAAGGTGCAACAATCATCCCATCCGGCTACTTTCCAGACCTGATGCAGTGGTGCCCATGGTCCTGCGGGATCCGATGCTGAACTCATGAAAAATCCATCCTCAGGAGTTCCAAAATAAACCCAAAATTTACCGTTATAATATCGGATAGAGCCTGCCCACACCCCTTTGCCATATTGGTTCATCCGGTCCCAGTTAAGTTCAGGGCTGATTAGGGTAATGTCGTCAACAACATGGCTAATAATTTCCCAGTTTACAAGGTCTTGTGAATGGAGAACAACAACCCCGGGAGAGTATTGAAGTGTAGAGGAGATGGCATAATAATCTGCTCCAACGCGTATGGCATCCAGATCACTGTAATCGCCTGGAATTACAGGATTACAATAAGTTCCATCGCCCTGATCCCCCCATTTCCCGGGGGTCTGGCCAAAGGCTATTGTAGTGACAAGGACTAAAATAAAAGTTGCAGCTCTGTAAAATTTCACCTTTAACAGAATAGTTTTAATTCAGGGTAATTACCTGTTGAAGTGCGTTAAACTTCAGGAATCATTTGGTGCTTAACCATGTAGCGATTTCGCCTCCATTTTGTCCAGCCTCGCTAAATGGCACCATCAGGACACTTTGGGTTTTCTGATTGACTTGCATTGGAACGACATAAGCCTGTTTCCAGCTCCATTCTGCGGGAAGGGATTTCGGAGCATCAGCTAATTTAACATTTATCCGGGAGCAATTCAGCGATTTTAAGGAATCTAAAGTGGTGTTTAGTGACCTGTCAACGACTAAAACCTGCGGTCCCCTTTTCAGTGCTATCTTACCCGGATACGATTTCCCCCCGGGAATTACTTCAACCGGCATGTCAAAGGTCACACGAACCACCTCATTTGCACTCCATTTCCGGTCAATTTTAACCATTTTCCCGGCATTGCCCTTATAAATTTCTCTTCCGATAGTCGCTTTATAGTTTCGGGCCCACTGAGGGACTCTGAAATTCAATTCAAATTTATTCGTTGATGATGGGGTAATTTTATAGTTCACACTCCCCTCTAAAGGGAATCTGGTTGATGATTCGATGGTCAGGGCGACCCGTGAATGATTTTCAGCCTCGATGGTATCAGTAACGATGCCGGATTCAACCATCATCACCGAAAAAACTCCGTTAATCTTACCCCAGATAAGATCCGGAATAAGGGAGATCCCCCTTGGAATGCTTGAAAGACAACAGGAAAATCCCTGATCACATTTGTAAGGTTTAGCCCCCTGAAGCGCAGTATAATAACTGACACATCCGGTCTGAGGATTCTCGGCTGCCAGAAGATGGTTATAAACAGACCGTTCCAGCTCTTCTGAATACTTTGGATTACCGGTGATCTGCAGCAGCTGAAGATTAAACTGAAGCCACGTTGTGGTTACGCAACCCTCACCCATCTTCGTTGAGTTCTCGGCAGGCATAATCCCATCTTCCTGAAAATGTTCATCAACACTCGAAGTTCCTGTCAGGTATAATCTGTTTTTGCAGATATCGGTCCAGGCAGTTTCCAGCGCCTTAAGATACCGTTCATCCCCGGTAATTTTATAATATTTGAGCATTCCGAGGAAACACGATAGCATTTCATATGCTTTCCCATTCCCTACTTTGGTTACCTGACCGTATTTCTCCAACCCGCTCATAATTTTAGGGCCGTTTGGGTGTTCGAATGCACGCAGGATATATTCACAGAAATTGAGGTATCGTTTATCCCCCGAAAACCGGTACAGATCGACCATCGGTTCCAGAATACTTCCGGGAGCAAGGCCCACATGCCAGCCGGCAGTCATAAGGTCACGCTTGCCGGGTTCATCGCCGAACGTGTTACACATCAAATCTCCCGCTTTTTTAGCCGCATTTAAGGCGTTTTGATCACCGGTTACGGAATAATAGTTTAGCAAACCGATTATTGCATATTTGTGGGCCCAGACGTCCCATTCGGTCCAGTAATCTTTAGGCAGGTAGGTTCCGAGATATCCATCGGGTAATTGGCAGGCGATATATTGCCTGACAATACCATCGGCCAGTTTTTTAATACGTATATCATTGGAATATTTATACGTATTAGAGGCAGAGAATAAAAATTTACCCACATGCTCTCCCAGCCACACCTGGGATCCGGGGCGATGACGGAATCCTGACAAAATTGTTGTCGAATCGATCTGCAATAGCCGCTTCTCCAGGTTGATATTCATTCGGTATCCCAGGAATCCGCCAATTGTCTCGTATCTGGCCGGCACATATTTATCGGGGATTTTGTTTGGAATGATTGGTTGGTAGAGGTTTATCTTATCCAGATTGCCTGCATAGGTTGCAGTAATGGCAAACAGAAACAGGAGCAGGGTAAGTTGGATTCTCATAATAATAGATTTTAAAGATTAAAACATATTATATCTTTTAATCTGTTATTTTTTAACTGATTAAAAATTTAGTATTCCAAATTCAATTCCTGAAAATGGGATTTATGATAGGAATATCGGAATCTACTATCGAATATTTTACCGGAATACCTGTTTCACACAATTATTTGAACCCTTTAATCAACCGTGTGCTTACCCTGGGCATGAAGCTTCCTTATTTCACTATGCCGGACTCCATACGTAAAATAGATCACCATACCTACGGCCATCCAGATAATTAACCGGAGCCAGGTATCAAGCGGCAGGGAGTACATCTGAATCATGCAGATCAAAGCGCCAAGGATGGGAACAAGCGGTACAAACGGAGTTCTGAAAGGACGTTTGAGTTCAGGCCTTTTAACCCTTAAAAAAATTATTCCTACGCAAACAATAGCAAAGGCGAGTAAGGTACCTATTGAAACCAGTTCACCAAGAATATTGATCGGGAGAATCCCCGCAAAAATAAGGGCCACTGAACCAGTGACTATGGTACTGTAATAAGGTGTCTTAAACCGGGGGTGGATTCTTGCAAACCGCGAGGGAAGTAATCCGTCTTTGGACATTGCATAAAAAATACGGGGCTGACCAAGCATCATAACGAGAATCACAGAGCTGAGCCCGGCAATAGCAGCAATTTTGATGATCGGACGTAACCAGAAAAGTCCTTTCCCCATCGCATCAACACCCACTGCAATTGGGTCAGCGACATTCAGAAAAGTATAACTTACGATTCCGGTTAAAACGATTGCAACCAGGATATATAAAACTGTTGAGATTCCAAGCGAACCTAAAATGCCGATTGGCATATCGCGCTGCGGATTTTTTGCCTCCTGTGCGGCTGTTGAAACCGCATCAAATCCGATATAGGCAAAGAAGATTACAGCAGAACCCCGAAGTACACCGCTCCATCCGAAATGTCCCCACTCCCCGGTATTGGGCGGAATAAAAGGATGCCAGTTCACCTTGTTGATAAAGAAATATCCTATCCCTATAAAAAGTATGATCACAAATACCTTAATCATAACCATTACATTGTTAAAGCTGGCCGATTCTTTAATTCCGATTACCAGAAGAATCGTGATAGCTGCAACAACAAACATGGCTGGAAGATTCAGAATAGCGGTAATATGGGGTAAATTATCAACAACAATTCCTGAAGAGGTCAAACTGGCAGAAAGTTGATCGGTAATCGGTTTCCAGCCGATATTGGGAATATCGACCAATACCGTTCGCCAGGCAGCAGTAAACTGTGGCGGGATATAAATTCCGAAATCTTTTAGAAAGCTAACCACATAACCCGACCATCCCACAGATACCGTAGAAGCGGCAAAGAGGTATTCCAAAATAAGATCCCATCCGATAATCCAGGCCATAAACTCGCCGAGCGTGGAATAGGCATAGGTATAAGCGCTGCCAGAAATGGGGATCATCGATGCAAACTCGGCATAACAGAGTCCTGCGAATAAACAGGCAAACCCTGAAATGATAAACGAGATAACAATAGCTGGTCCGGCATACTGAGCTGCTGCCTGTCCGGTCAGGACAAAAATCCCTGCTCCAATAATTGCACCGATTCCAAGGGTTGTAAGATTTGTAGCACTAAGCGCTCTTTTCATCCCGGAATCCTCCTGGGAATTACGCATTAGCTGGTTCAAAGGTTTAATCAGGAATAACTTTGAGATACTCATCGTTTGGCTTTAAAAGATAGCGGGTGATAAACTAAATAATCAGGAGTAGCTAATTGTTGTGCTCGATGGAATCTGCCTTTTGATAAGTCTCAGGTTTGTTCGCCCATTTACCATTCTTCGACTCTCCAAGAATAATCACCTCTTTAGTCTTCTCATACTCTTTAATGGCTTGCATCATCTCATCTTTACTCTTCCGAATGATCTTTATCCCGGTAAGTGATCCTTTATTCCGAACTTCAATATAAAACCCGTCTCTATATTCTTTTGCTCTTGTTGGTGGTCTGCCCATAATAAAAATTTTATTGATTGTTGATTTTAAGCTCAGGAAATCAGACCAATTAGCCGATTTTGTTCCCCCGAGATTATTAAAACTCCCAAAAGAACAAAGATATTTTGTGCTTAACGAAGTCATTTTCTATAAATTATACAGTTCCAATCGAAATAGGTTCAATTGGAACTGCATAATCTGGTGCCGGCCAAATATAGAAAAAATATTCTGTTAAAAAAAATCGCACCCGTAATTTAACCATAATCCTACCGGTTAATGGATCTGGTATGGGCCACATTATCGCGTTTGGAAAGCTATCATCCAGGATATTGCAGAACTTCAAAAAAAGAAATAAAAAATTAGTAGCCACGATTCATCATCAGACAGACAGTGGCTACTCTTGTTTTCTCAGGTTACAACTCCTTTTCGGTGAATTTTCCTATTTTGACGTATTTGAGATATAGTTCACCATACTTTTCAGCGTTAGCCGGATCAGGAAAATAGGTAGATTCAAAACCCTGGCCCATTGCCTTTTGGGCATCCTCCACTTTGGGATAAATTCCGGCCACCACTGCCGCAAACATAGCTGCACCAAAAGCACAGGTCTGTTCAGTTCTGGCAACTTTTATCGGCATATTAAGCACATCAGCAAGGGTTTGCATTACAAAAGGTGATTTTTTGGCGACTCCGCCCAAGCCGATTATCTCCTTTATTTCCACCCCTTCGTGTTTAATTCTGTCAACAATAGCTTTTGATCCAAAAGCTGTTGCCTCAACCAAAGCCCTGAATATCCTTGGAGCAGATGAACCTAGTTTTAATCCGGTGATCGACCCGGCTACTTCCTGATTGGCATCAGGTGTTCGACGGCCATTCATCCAGTCGACGGCAATAATGGTAGACTCTTCGATAGGAATCAGCATCGCCTCCTTTGATAGTTCAGGAATAATCCGATCCATCGTTTCTGCAATAAGCTTTTCACGCGTATCGGAATCTATTAGCGTTGATTTAGCCAGAATCTGCTCAATCGGCCAGGCCACTACACGCTTAAACCAGGCATAAATATCGCCAAAGGCCGATTGTCCGGCTTCAATGCCAATATAACCGGGAATGACCGATCCATCAACCTGTCCGCAAATTCCGGGGATTAATTTATCCCCCATTGACTCATAGGAGGAGACCATAATATCGCACGTAGAAGTTCCGATTGCCCGCGCCAGCACGTTGGGTGTAACTTCACCTCCAACTGCTCCGAAGTGGCAATCGTAGCCTCCCACTCCAACAGCAACATCTGCAGAGAGTCCAAGACGCTCAGCCCACTCCAAAGTTAATGTGCCCGCTTTAATGTCACTGGTATATGTTTTATCATACAATTTTGAACGATATCCACTTAAAAGGGGATCCAGGGCAGTTAGAAACTCTTCGGAAGGAAGACCGTCCCATCCTGCAAACCACATCGATTTATGACCCGCAGCACATCGACTCCTTAAAACCTCCGCAGGTAAAGTTGTTCCAGTAAGCAACGCTGGCATCCAGTCGCAATGCTCAATCCACGACCAGGATGCACTCCTAACCTTTTCGTCTGCGCGCAAAGCATGAAGGATTTTTGCCCAAACCCACTCTGAGGAGTAGATTCCCCCTTCGTATTGCGTATAGTCAATTTCCCATTTTCTCGCCAGTTCATTGATTTCGTTGGCCTCCTTAATTGAAGTATGGTCTTTCCAAAGGATAAACATGGCATTTGGATTCTCCTCGAATCCGGCCGTCAGCGCCAGTGGAATGCCAGATTCATTAACCAATACAGGAGTACTGCCGGTTGTGTCGAATGAAATGCCTGCAATATTTTTTGCCACTTCGTCACCTGCCATTTTCAGAGCTTCCTTCACTGAATACTCCATAGATTCAACATAATCGAGCGGATGTTGGCGATACTGATCTTTGGAGGGATCACAGAATTTTCCAGAGGCCCAGCGAGGATATGCCTTTACTGCGGTTGCCACTTCTACCCCATTTTCTGCATTGACAATAATAGCCCTCACAGAATCTGTACCATAATCAATTCCGATAACATACTTTTTTGTTGACATAGTTTAATCTATTTAGATGTTTGTAAAGTCCGACTGGAGGCTGGCAACTGGCTTTTACCAACTGGCAGCCCGACAACGATGTTGATCTTTCAGCATTATATTTAGAGGTATTACCCCCGGAAAACAAAATAATAAAATTATTAAGCTATAAACTTCATATTTTTTAACCAAAACCTATGGTGATAAATTAACCGTTAATAAACGCTGCTAAGATTATTTGAAGGTTCTCTATTTCTGACCATAATAGGCATTGGATCCGTGTTTACGGCTGAAATGCTTTTCGGTAAGAAACGGATTCATCGTAAGATTTGGATTAACTCCATAAGCAATAAAAGCCATTTTAGCGATCTCCTCCAATACGATACTGTTATGAACTGCTTCATTAGGATTTTTTCCCCAGGTAAAAGGGCCGTGATTTTTCACAAGGACTCCGGGTATATGATTAGAATTCAGTGTTTTAAATCGTTCAATAATCACACTGCCAGTCTCTTTTTCATAGTTTTCCTTGACCTCAACCTCATTCATGTCCCGGGTACAAGGGATATCAGATCCAAAATAATCGGCATGTGTAGTTCCTATAATTGGAAGAGAAACACCTGCCTGTGCCCACGAGGTTGCATAGGTTGAATGGGTATGAACCACCCCTCCAATTTGGGGGAATGCCTTATAAAGTTCAAGATGGGTGGGGGTATCGGAAGAGGGGCGTAATTTACCCTCCACAACATTTCCCTCCAGATCAACCACAACCATCTGATCGGCAGTCATTACATCGTAATCAACACCGCTGGGTTTAATCACAATCAGACCCTTCTCCCGATCAATGCCACTTGCATTTCCCCAGGTAAAAAGTACCAGGTTGTACTTTACCAGATCGAGATTTGCTTTAAAAACCAGTTCTTTTAATTCAGATAGCATAGCAGAATTTATAAATATTTGTCATTAAGAAATAACACCCTTTTTGAACAAGGGCGTTATTTCTTAAGTTCTAATTACCAGAAATAGATATAGAACGAGATACAGGCGAGTACAACACCTAACGAAGCAATTATATCCCACTTGTTCCAACTATTCCTGACAAGAGTTTTGTAATCGCCCGTGAAGGTGATAAATTCGATCTGCTTAGCGGTAGGTTTTGGAGTGAAAAACGATACTGCAACCATCAGCAACATGATGAAGACGAGCAACCATACTTCAAAGATAAGCCAGTTGGTATGCCAAAACCAGTGGGTAGATTCCCAGTACCAGCCTGTCATTACGTCTTTACCGGTATTTGTAAAGATGTTGGTCAGCAAGCGAGCCATACCAATAAGAAAGCCCACGATCATCCCTGTCTCACCAGCCTTGGGCGTAATCCATTTAGAAAATATACCGAGTACAAATACTGCCACCATCGAAGGAGCGAGCAACGATTGAATCCCTTGTATATAGTCGTAAAGGCTGCCAAGGCTCATCATGATTGGTATCCATATAATTCCAAGTATCACAACGACAACAGTTGCGGCCCGGCCCACAAAAACATATCTGGCCTCGCTCTTACCTTTGAACATCGGCTTGTAAAAATCTTCGGTATAAAGTGTAGCACATGAATTGAAGAATGCTGCCAATGAAGCGACTAATGCCGATATAAAACCGATAGTTACTATACCTTTCACACCGGCGGGCAATACGAACTTTACCATTGAGCCAAAGGCGGTATCAGGATTTTCTAAGGTAAATCCGCTTCCGGGCCGGGCCGCCAGTGCAGCTGCTACCATTCCTGGTATCAGAAACATAAATACCGGCAACAATTTAAAATAGCCTGCTGCGATAGTCCCTCTGCGCGCACGCATCATCACGACGTCGCTGGACTCCCCTTTTCGCTGTCCGAGCACACGCTGAACAATGTGCTGGTCGGTAGCCCAATACCAAAGACCAATGATTGACGCTCCCAAAAACACCCAAATACCTGGATATTCATCATACAACGGGTTGCCTGTTTCGAAGTGGAACAAGTGGTTTGTTCCGTATGCAACACCGTCTGCTCCTACATTTAGTGATTTGGTGTAGTCTATCATTGCAGACCACCCATCAACAACGCTGCCGCTGCCCAGTGCTGACAAACCTAAGAAAAGAACAAGGAATGAGCCAATGATAAGTATGGGTGTTTGAATTGCTGACAAGGTCATCACACCTTTCATCCCGCCCAAAACCGTAAAAATGCCCGTTAACACGATTAATCCGATAGCTCCGTACCAGAAAGGTAAGCCAAGAAGACTCTCCATGAAGATCCCACCGGTAAACGCGGTTACACTCACTTTGGTCAGCACGTATGCGATCAGAGTAATGATAGAAAGCCACGAACCGGTACGAGGTGTGTAGCGGTTTTTGAGGAAGTCAGGCATAGTGATAATTTTTCCCAACTTGTTGTTCATCAGTTGATAAAAGGGTACAAATAACCATCCCAAAATCAGGATCATCCAACCATGCATTTCCCAGTGAGCCATGGCAACACCCGACTTTGCACCTGTACCGGCAAGTCCTACGAGATGCTCGGAACCGATATTTGCGGCAAAGATAGCCGCACCAATAATGTACCATGGTTCCCCTTTACCAAACAGGTAATCTTCACTATCAGCACCTTGTTGCAAACGGTTGTGTTTTTGTATCGAACGCCATACCGCCAAGGTAACAGCCAAAATCCCGACCGCAATAATTGTCCAGTCGAGCCAAATAAATTCATGTGAGTTCCAATTCATAATTTTTAGTCAGTTAATTTGATATTTAGTATTCTTTATTACCTTAGTGCTTTGTTCAACAGGTAATACACTTCGTTATTGCGTATGGTTTGTTTAAATTCCCGGATGTTGGTATCTTTATCGATAATCAACATTTCGATGTCAGCAATTTCGGCATAATCTTCCATCATCTCAGTAGTGATTGAGAACGAGAAGCTCGAGTGATGAGTTCCACCTGCAGTAATCCAGGCGCCTGCACCAATTTCAAGGTTTGGCATTGGTTTCCACAAAGCACAGGCAACAGGCAATTTTGGTAAGACCTCCGGTTTTATCACTTCCACTTCATTGACAATCATGCGGAAACGGTTGCCCATATCGACAATTGTAGCAGCAATACCATCCCCGTCGTGAGCCTGGAATATTAAGCGGGCACAAATACCTGCATCCCCAATACCCAGGAAATGAACTTCGATGCGTGGTTTATTTGCAGCAATTTCGGGGTTGATCTCCAACATATGCGATTGAAGAATCGAACTGTTTGCCCCGTCGAAGTTCAGGACATAATCTTCAAGGAACGAACATCCACCCGGTAAACCTTGAGCCATAACCCACATCGTACGGGTAAGAGCAGCTGTTTTCCAGTCGCCTTCGGCGCCAAAACCATAACCTTCAGTCATCAACCGTTGTGAAGCGAAGCCCATCAGTTGAGACATTCCCTCCAATTCGTTGAAGCTCGTAGTGAAAGCAGTTGCGTTTTTATCTTGCAGGAAACGACGTAACCCAATTTCCTGAGCCGCAGCCTGACGTACAGTTATGTGTTTTTCGGCCCCTGGCTTACAGTCGTCAGCAAAGTCGTAAAGCTTCCCGTATTCAGCAATTAATAAGTCAATGTCAGCTTCTCTAACAGCTTCTACATAGGGAACAAGTTTTGCAATAGGTGCATTATCAACATGGTAACCCAGACGGATTTCAGCCTCTACCTTATCCCCATCGGTTACAGCCACATTGTTCATGTTGTCACCGAAACGGATAATAACCATGTTTTGGGAATCAGCCCAACCTGCACAAACGCGCATCCAGGAAGAGATTTTATCCTGAGTTGATTTGTCTTTCCAGTAACCAACAACTATTTTACGTGGCTTGCGCAGCCGGCTCGTAATAAATCCAAATTCACGGTCACCATGAGCCGATTGATTCAGATTCATAAAGTCCATGTCGATTTCTGACCAGGGAATTTGCTCATTAAACTGTGTATGAAGATGCATCAATGGTTTTTTATAATCCATCAAACCATGAATCCACATTTTAGCAGGAGAGAAAGTATGCATCCAGGTAATTAAACCAATACATTTTGTATCTCCGTTTGCAGCCCGCATAATTTCTGCAATTTCAGACGACGAATTAGCAGTCCCTTTATAAACAACTTTTACAGCCAAATTGCCCGATTCGTTCAACCCTTTTACCATTTCATTTGAGTGTGCGTCGACTTTAACGACCGCATCACCTCCGTAAAGCAGCTGTGCTCCTGTTACGAACCAGACTTCAAATTGATTCAAAAATGTGTTTGCCATGATTTTAAAATTTATTTGGTGTTTTAATTTATTTATAAAGGTCTATTATACTTTTATTGATGCCTCAGGGAAATTTAACGATTCGTTCATTCCTCGTCCCAGTTTCTCCGGTATTAAACCGATAGTAGTAGGCACCCTTTTTTGATTCCTTGGTATTTTTTAAATTAAGCCTTTCAAGAATTCCGACCGAGAGCACTTTTTTTCTGAAATTTCCAGGATCAAATGATTTTTGGAAGATTGCCTCATAGAGGCTTCTAAGCTGCATAAGGGTAAACATTTCGGGCAGTAAATCCTTACCAATCAGATCGATACTAGCCTCCTGCTGTAGCAATTCAAGACTGTTTTTTACAATCTCTTCATGGTCAAAGATTAATGCGGGCAATTTAGTTACCGGCCACCAATGGGCACCACTCTCACGAACCAGATCCTTGTCATGAATATCAATTCGAATAAGGGCCACAAAGGTCATACTGATCACCCGTGCCCCCGGATCTCTGTCAGGTTTCGAAAACGCCTTTCCCTGTTCCAGAAAAATATCTTTCAAGCCGGTAGTTTGCAAAAGCACCCTGCCAGCAGCCTCCTCTACCGATTCATTTTCCTGAACAAACCCTCCCATTAATGACCATTTACCTTGTGCAGGCTCAAAACCACGGGGGTAAAGTAACAGTTTAAGCTCTCCATCTTCGTACCCGAAAATCGAGCAATCGACTGCAATATAATGTTTTGAATACTGTTTATAGAGTTCACTCAGCATCCGAATGGCATTCTCACCGTCCATTATTTCAATATTAATTTGATGCAAATCTATAAAAGTATATTTTACTTGTATTAAAATTTCGAATAAAGTGTTGTATAACATATAAATCCGGTCACGGATTTTGAAGCAGGGTTAAAGCAAGGAGTTGTTTGCGGCTAGGCACGTGATAAAAAACTATTTTTACAGAAAGAATCGTTTAAATATTTACTAATTATTCTCGCCAGATCATGTTTTAATTCCGATATTTTCTTTAAAAATTAATTTATTCTCCTGAATATTTCGTATATTTGAGAGTGGTGTTATCCGGTTTTTTGACGCATTAAATGTTATTATTTATTGCGTTAATTGAATGATAAACAGCAATTAAAAATTAATGTTATGAGTACTGGAAAAGTTTTATTAGGTATTCTGGCAGGGGTTACTGCCGGTGCCTTATTAGGAGTTCTTTTTGCTCCTGATCGTGGAGTTGAGACACGGAGGAAAGTTGCCAAAAAAGGGAAAGACCTTGTGGAAGATCTTGAAGAGACGCTGAAATCTTTTCTGACAGAGGTAACAGAAAAATTTGAATCAGCACTAAAGGATGCCAAAGAGGAGGCCTCAAAAGAGACCGTAGAGGCACATCGCGACAACTAGTTGAAGAACAGCATTATCGGAATTTCGAAGCACATTAAAAATAGTAAATGGAAGATAATAAAACTCCCGTTGAGGACTTATTGAAACGCGGTCAGGCATACATCAGAACCACACTTCAATTATTCAAATTAAAGGGAACTGATCAGATGGCCGAAATAATCTCCTCCCTGGTTTCGGGCTTCGTAATTCTGATGCTTCTGTTGTTACTGTTTGTTAATTTAAATATTGGAATAGCTTTATTAATAGGGGATCTCCTTGGTAAGATTTGGCTTGGGTTCTTTGCCTTGACCGGATTTTATGGGGTGGTGGCACTTGTGGTATATCTGCTTAGAAATTACCTCATTAAAAAAGCAGTAAAAAATTCCGTGATCAAAATTCTCCTTAAAGATGAGCAGTTTGAAGTGGAAGATCACCATGAGGAATAAAAGTGACAACTTTCAGGCTAAAATGTCGGGGCAGTTTAAATTGATTTGAGACTTATGCAAAAGATAAAAACGGCTGAAGCATTACGTGCTGCAATATTTAAACTTGAGAATCGACAACTGATCGAAGAGAAGTTACTTAAAGAGCAGTTTTTTATAACCTATGAGAGTCTTAAGCCGGTAAACGTCCTGCGTACAGCAATCAATGAATTTCTTGCTCCGTCTGATTTAAAAGAGTCATTGATTGAAACGACTGCAGGTATTATTACAGGTTACCTCTCCAGAGTTTTAATAATAAGAAACTCTAAGAATCCCATTATTCGTCTGGCAGGAGTTTTTGCACAATACGGTTTAACGAATCTATTTTCCAAAAATTCAAGGAAAATATTAAAAATGAGCCTCCGTTTCATCCAAAGCCTGACTGGAGGACCCAAAAAGGTTCAGGATTAATTTATTTTAGGTTCATAATAACAGTTTAATAGATCATTAAAAAAGTAAAGATGAAAGAAAGTTCAGTTAAAGTAACATTTGCAGGCAATCCCCTGACACTTCTGGGGAATGAAATCAAAGTCGGAGATAAAGCACCCGAATTCGTTGCGGTTGGTACAGGTCTCACAGCAGTTAAGCTTTCCGATTTTGGGGGCAAAAAAGTAATTATTGCCGTATATCCTTCAGTTGATACAAGTGTTTGCGCCGCTCAGAACAGGCGGTTTAATGCTGAAGCAAATGAGTTGAAAGACACTGTTGTATTATCCATATCGTGCGATCTTCCGTTTGCACAGAGCCGGTTTTGTGCAGCAGAAGGACTTGAAAATATTATAACCATCTCAGACCATAAGGATCTCGATTTTGGCGAAAAATATGGTTTTGTAATTAAGGAACTTCGCTTACTGGCACGCGGAACTGTAGTGATTGACCAATCAGGGGTTGTAAGGTATGCAGAATATGTTCCAGAGGTAACAAATGAGCCTGATTATAAAGCAGCAATGGACGTGGTTAAAGGGTTGTAAGTATTTTCATCGCTGAATACCGAGATCGTAAATAACAAAACAGAATAGGAAAATTGAGATCTTCTTATTCTGTTTTGTTTATATAACCAATAAAATTCTCCTGTTTGGTAAGACACAATTCACACTTCTCCTTTACGTTTGCAGGAGTATAAATATTTCCGCAGCCGGAGCAAATATACCAGACAAAAGGGATATCCTTTTCGTTTCCTTTCCCAATAATTTCAGAAGCATTACGATAATAACGGAGGTGCGTTTTCTCTCCATTCCATGCCCAATTGAATGATCTGGCTATTTCAGGGACTTTCTCTCGCTCGGCGTCTCTGATAAATCCCGGATATACGGACTGCATATCAAACGCTTCACTTTTAATTGCTGCTTTCAAATTTTCAATAGTTGATTTCACCTCAAAACTTCCAATTTCTGCCGTTCCGGAGTCATACCCCAATTTATCAATAACCTTTCCATGGTTTGTCGAATGGATTCTCTCCGATTTGGAAACTGCAAGGAATAACTTAGCAAGCGTATCGTATCCCTCATTGGTAGCAGCCTGAGCGAATTTAGCATATTTCTCTGCAAAAGTAGATTCGCTGTTATAGGCTGATCTAAGATCTTCAATAGATTTTTTAGGCTTTGAAGTATTACAACAAAATAAAAATCCTGAAATCGTAAAGATTAATGCTACACTAAGTGTTTGATTCATGAGAATCGGAATTAGATAAAAATTGAAATGTACACAGTAATTCCTGGTACTATAAATATTTTAATCAATTCTCCATTGCTTTAGCCAGCATTGGATTTTCGTACTTGATCCTTTGATCGGTTTCAAAATCGTAAAGGGTAAGAATACGCAGATTGTAATAGGCGAGCCAATAGGTAGAAAGAGATCCTATATAATCCCGTTTAGCACTCTCACGCTCCGCCAAAGCAATATTAAGATCAGTAATGCTGATCTCCCCGTTTTGAAATCGCTTCAGGGCAATCTTATACCCATTTTCAGCAACACGGTCGGCCTCTTTTGCAGTGATCAACTGACCTTTCAGGAGCCCAAACTGTTCTACCTGAACAATCACACTTCTGTCGAAATCCTCCCTGGCCTTTTGAACATCAAATTGGGCCAGATCCCGCTGAGATTCAGCCATTTTTACTGCAGAGGCAGCACGCCCCCAATCTAAAATAGGAACACTAACTGTCAATTGCAGTACCTCCGACCGATTGGGTGCATGATAAATTCCCGCCATTGACTCCCCGCTATTTGAAAGCCCATAACTTCCTGATAAGGTAGCACTTAATCCGGTAGCTCGTTTGGCTGCGGTAAGGTCTCTTTCAGAATTAATCAGTCGTCGTTCAAAATTAACCGCTTCAGGTCGATTGGTCTTGGCCTCATAAAGGGCTTTTTTAGAGTCGATATCAAACAGGGTAATATTCAATGGCATTTGCAACTCAATTTCCTGGTTTTGGTCGATTCCTACATAAGACTTAAGCTCAAAATCCGAGTTTTTCAAAAGCATTCCAGCTGAATTTAGTGCCTTTTGAGCATTCAGAACCGAAAGTTCTATCCTCGAAAAATCGTTCTCCGAGATCTGACCTAATTTTTGCTTTGTTTTGGCGATCCTAAGATTGTCATTACTATTCTTCAAAGCACTCTCCGCAAGTTTAAAATCAGTCTGAACACGCAGGTAGTTAAAAAACCTGGCAGTTGCGGCATAGGCAATTGACTCTATCGACTGGATAAAATTCTTTTGCGACTCATTATAAATCATTGGTTCCAATTTCTTCGACCACTTCATCCAGTTATATGCAAAAATTGGCTGATAGAATCCAAATGAAACCGGATTTCCGGAGAAATTTGTCTGTTTCTTATAATAATCCTGAACCCTGCTTGCTGAAGTAGATGCATAAATATAGGTGCCGGTTAATGGAATAGACTGATTAAGAGAGAGATTGGCAGAGGCCATAAGGTTGGAGACTTCTTTGAATTCAATACTTCCGTCGGGCTGCGTAACAGGAACTGTAGACTGGTTAAAATTGGGAACAGTGCCCGAAACGACAAGATTCGGAAGAAATGTTTTCTGAAAATTCTTCCATCTCCAAAAGTAATTAACATTCGTATTTTGGACATACTTAACCGCTGAAGACTGCGCAATAGCCAAATCTACAACATTATGAAGGCTTAGGTTCATTTTTATGCTGACTGCCTCGCTTCCCGTCTTTTTCTCCTGAGCTTCTGCAAAATTCCCGAACAGGTAGGGAAGAAAAATTAACAAACAATGAATTATCCGCTTTTTGGCCATTTTCTATTTGTTTAATACCACTCTCTCGGCATTGCGGAATACCGAAATTCCGTGTTTTGGGACAATAATAGTATCACCTAGTTCAAGGCCTGATAATACCTGAATATGATCCGGATTTTTTATTCCGGTGGTAACCTCATGACGAATTGCCTCCCCCATTTTTAAAACATACGCAATACTTGGTGCCTCTTTTTCAAAAAGATTCAAATTATTAATAATCAAAGCATTATCGGCTTCCTTTTTTACCACCCATAATGTTATTCGTTGATTTGGAATAAGTTTTGGTTGGCTTTCCTGCTCCAGATGCACATTAAACAGAATCTTACTGTTCTCTATTACGGGAGTAACATTCCCAATTCGACCCGGAAGTCGCTGACCATCAATAACAGCATAAACTTTTCTTCCCGTTTTAATAAATTCAGCTAACTTATCCTCAACGGATCCTGCAATTTTAAAAGTAGACAGGTCTGACATCCTTACCAACACGTTATCCAGGTTCACCTTTTCACCTACCTTATTGGCAATAGAGAGGACAATTCCGTCAGAGGGGGCCACTACGCGCATTTGGTTTAAAGTACTCACCTTGTCGGCCAGCTCTTTTTCCTGAATTTTAATGCCGAGATTCAGCCCCTGCTCCTCGGCATTTAGCTGCTTCAACCGGATCACATTTTTTTGTTTCAGCATAGACAAGTCCTTTTCCGCCAAAGCAATCTCCTCCTTCGTCTTCTCAATTTTTGCAGGTGATATTCCACCAACCTCAAGTAGTTGACCTTCATCGGCAAGCTGAGTTTTCAAAGAGCTAATATTTAATCGTTTGACCTCTTCACTGTAATTCAGGTCCACAGTAGTACTGAATTCACTTAACTTATTCTTCTCAAGCGCATTTCGCTTTAAATCGAGCTGATCTTTTAACTTATCAATCTCCTCTTTAATTGCCTCATCATCCATCATAAGGATTGCATCTCCTTTTTGAACACGGCTACCAGGCTCCTTGTAAATTTTTTTTAGGATGCTGGTATAAGGGCAGCGCACCAGAACTTCGTTTTCTGACTCTACTGTTCCGGTTGCTACGATTGGCTCATAAACATTCCCCTGCTCCACAGTTATCAAAATGCAATCGCTGATTCTAATTGCCTTAGGCATAAGTCTGCATGAATGAAAACCTGCCGCTATAATTACAAGAATCATAAACCGGATCAGATTTAATAATCTTTCTTTCTTATTGAACATCATATAATTGCATAAATACATTTAACTTATAGTGCATATAATAATTAAACAAATTCCTGACCAGAATTGAATCTTAGAACCTCCACAGGGGTTAAAATTATAATAATTTGAAGAAACGGTGAAACTTTTTAAAGAATTAATAAGAATTTAATATACTTAAGTAAGAGATTTTCAATACGATATATATTCAGCTCGTTGTTTAGGAAATGGTCAGATAAAAATTAGAAATGCAGACACTACAGTGATCACAACTACCAGCCATTTGTAGGTTATTTCCGGAATCCGCTTTACCGCGAAAATACCTAACCAGGCACCAATCGCAATTGCCGGAATGACCATTAAATCAACAGATAAGGAAGTTAAAGTTATATTCTTCCAAACCAATACCTGAAGTGGAAATTTCGTCAAATTTACGATAAAGAAAAACCAGGCTGTAGTTCCGATATAGCTCTTTTTATCGAGATGCATCGCAAGCAAATAGATCGCAAATATTGGCCCTGCCACATTTCCGATCATCGTCGCGAAGCCCCCGGTAATGCCAAGGAGTGCAGCAAACCACCAGCGATCAGGTGTAAATTCTTTTTTATACCCATAATCTTTCCAGATCATCAGAGAAATACTCACAAAAACAATAATGGCAATCATCCTCTTAAACTGCACGTCATTAACTTCATTTCCTATCCAAAGGGCCAGTATAAGCCCAGAAAAAGCCCATGGAAGAGCTCTTAGGAGATGTTTCCAGTTCGCATGACGATGATAATATATAACAGCAAAAATATCTGCAGTAATCAGGATTGGGAGCAAAATACCAGTTGACTGTTTCCCCCCAAAAATAAAGGCTAATGCCGGAACCACAATCATTGATACCCCTGGAACGCCCGTTTTCGACATCCCGATAAGCATGGCACAAACAAAAATAACCAGCCAATTAATGGGAGAAAGGGCAAAAGAAGATGATAGTCCAAACATTGATTTATGTAATAATTTTAAGTTCCCAAATTTAGGATAAAATAAATGGTTAATCTCCGATTTCATCACTTATCATAAAAATGACAGATTGCAGATCAGATCTCCCTTTTAAAGCGGATTATGAGGTGCTAATTCATCCAGTCAAACAGATAAAACTAACTAACTTACCTCCAATATTTCATTATACAGCTCTATTTCAATATCTTATCCCAGTATTTACTCTAAATTTTAACAGGAATTAATATTTCCTAATTTTCACCGATTTATCTAAATTTGCAAAAAATTTCCCTTAAGGGTTTTTAACTAGTTTATTAATATCACAAATACAAAAGCCAATGGCAACTACAGCGGAAATTAGAAACGGGCTGTGTATTGAATTTAACGAACAATTATTTCAGGTTGTTTCGTTTCAGCATGTAAAACCAGGTAAAGGTCCGGCCTTCGTGAGGACTAAGCTGAAAAATTTAAAGACCGGAAAGGTAATTGATAACACCTTCTCTGTTGGTACAAAAATTAATACGGTCCGCATTGAACGCAGGCCATATCAATTTCTCTATAAAGACGAATTGGGATTTAATTTTATGAATTCAGAAAGTTTTGAGCAGGTATCAATCGGAACTGAACTTGTCGATAATGCGGATCTTATGAAAGAGGGGATGACGCTCGAAATTATGTATCATGCGGATACCGAAACGCCACTTACTGTAGAGTTTCCCCCTTTTATTGAGCTTGAAATTACCTACACGGAATCAGGAGACCGTGGGAATACGGCATCGTCTACAGCGCTGAAACAGGCCATCGTTGAGACCGGAGCAACAATCATGGTTCCGCTTTTTATTAATCAGGGGGATATTATCCGTGTTGACACACGAGATAAATCATATTACGAAAGAGTTAAAAAATAAAAAGCATAAATCATGACACAACAAAGGCCGGATAATTCCGGCCTTTGTTGTGTGGTTCGAAACACCTGCTAATCGATAATCAGCATTGCATCACCATAAGTTCCAAAACGGTATTTCTCCTTGATGGCCACCTTATAGGCATTCATCAGTTTATCGTAACCGGCAAAAGCTGCAACCATCATCAACAATGTAGAGAGAGGAAGATGGAAATTGGAGATCATGCTGTCAGCTACAGTAAAATCGTAAGGAGGGAAAATGAATTTATTTGTCCAGCCTTCATATGGTTTTAACATACCATTGGTAGAAACTGAACTTTCCAGAGTACGCATCACTGTTGTCCCTACAGCGCAAATATGTTGTTTGGTAAGTTTGGCATTATTCACAATTTCAACAGCTTCATCTCTGATCCAGATCTGTTCCGAATCCATCTTATGCTTGGTGAGATCCTCAACATCGACGCTTCTAAAGTTGCCTAGTCCAACGTGCAACGTAATATCTGCAAAATTAACCCCTTTGATTTCGAGCCTTTTCAGTAACTCACGGCTAAAATGTAATCCTGCGGTTGGAGCAGCAACTGCACCTTCATGCTTGGCATAAACGGTCTGATACCGTTGTGCATCTTCCTCCTCAACCGGACGATTGATAAATTTGGGCAACGGAGTTTCCCCTAAATTGTAAAGGGTGTCTTTGAACTCTTCATAAGTTCCATCAAAAAGGAACCTCAATGTTCTTCCCCGCGATGTCGTGTTGTCGATAACTTCAGCTACAAGCAGGTCGTCATCCCCAAAATAAAGTTTATTCCCAATTCTTATTTTACGTGCAGGATCAACCAACACATCCCAAAGCCGTTGTTCGCGGTTTAACTCCCGAAGCAGAAAGACCTCAATCTGGGCACCCGTTTTCTCCTTATTTCCGTATAAACGTGCAGGGAAAACCTTGGTATTATTAAACACCATAATATCCTTGTTATCGAAATAATCAACAACATCTTTAAATATCTTGTGTTCAATCTCTCCTGTAGTCCGGTGCAAAACCATCATACGGGACTCGTCTCTGTTTTGAGTCGGATGAAGTGCGATAAGCTCTTCCGGTAAATGGTACTTAAATTTTGAAAGCTTCATAAATGATGACAATTATGCAGAAATTAATATATATTATTGATATACAGTCGAATATCAATATTTACTCACTATGACTTTAAAAAATCAGCAAGGACAATCGCTTGGTTAAGGTCAAAATTCCCAACCCTGGTACGTCGTAACCCGGTCAGGTAGGCCCCGCTATTGAGTGCAATACCAATGTCCCTTGCCAGGGCCCTGATATAGGTGCCCTTTCCACATACAACCCTAAGTTTTACTTCAGGAAGATCAAAGCTCAATATTTCTATTTCTTTAATTTCCAAAACTTTAGATTTTATTTCGACCGCAATCCCCTTACGTGCATAATCGTATGCCCGTTTCCCATTAATTTTAACGGCGGAATATTCAGGGGGAACTTGCATGATTGTTCCTATAAATTTCTGCAAAACTTCAATTAACAGATCCTTTGAAATGTGTGCAGTTTCATATTGTCCGTCTTCGGAACTTTCAAGGTCAAAAGAGGGGGTAGTGGCACCAATTTTTAAGGTTGCGATATACTCCTTTTCATCAGCCTGTAGAGTTTCAATTTTCGAAGTGGCTTTGCCGGTACACAAAACTAAAATTCCGGTTGCCTTTGGGTCAAGAGTACCGGCGTGACCAACTTTTATTTTCTTGATATTTAATTTCCTGCAGATAATATACCTCACTTTATGCACAAGATCAAAAGAGGTCCAGTCAAGTGGTTTGTCGAAAACCAATATCTCCCCCTTTTGAAAATCGAACGCTGAAATTTCTGATTCCATCATGAATAATCCCGGGTTTACTTTTTTGATCCGGGTTTTTTCATAATCGCATAAATCTCAAACACAAAACCGAACATTACAACAATCGGTGCCAGTGTAATTCTTTGAAAACTAAATATCGCTTTATTAAATACATTGGGATCAGCAGAACTCCCACCGATCATCAAAATAAATCCGACAATAATTATCAGAAATCCAATCATTATAAGCCGGAGATTCTCCTTGCCGAGGGCAAATTCTTCCTTTTTTTCGGTATTTATGGCCATTCAAAAAGTTATTATTTCTAACCTACGAAGATAGCTCAATAAAAGAGCTGATCAAACTTCAATCGTAAAAATTTATTGACTGCTAAATAAGTAGATATCAGGGTTATGAGAATTCCCATTAAAAATATTCCTCCACCGAGGAGTGCAAGAGAGGTCGGATTTTGAAAATCTATGAACGATTTCAACTCGTTCTGATAGGTGAAAAAGAGGAGAAGATACATTGAGCAGGCTATTAATCCCCCATAGATACCATGAATAGCACCCTTGGCCATAAATGGACGACGAATAAACGAACGGGTAGCACCAACCAATTGCATTGTGTTTATTAAAAACCGTTTGGAGTAGATAGTCATTCGGATGGTATTATTGATCAGGGCAGCAAAAATAATAAACATCAAAAGGCTCATTGCCAATAGAATAATGCTTAATTTTTTAACGTTGGAGTTCAATTGCTTCACAAGATTCCGTTGATAATAAACTTCCTGAATTTCGGGATGATTAAGAAGTTTCCGCTCGAGCATGGCCAGACTGTCGGGATTGGCATAAGCTGCATAAACAGTAACATCAATTGAGGAAAGTAGGGGATTGAAACCCAGGAAATCGACAAAATCCTCTCCCAGCTCATTTTTTAATTCAGCTGCTGCACGCTCTTTTCCAATGAATTTAGTCGATTTTATATAATTCGTCGCTTCAAGTGTTTTCTGAAGTTTCATAACGTCAACCTCTTTGGCTCCCTCTTTTAAAATCAGGGTAACCCCGATATTTTCCTTCATATAATCGGAGAGTTTCTGACCATTTATAAGCAATAATCCCAATAGCCCAAACAGAAAAAGAATCATTGCAATACTCAGCGTTGTTGAAAAGTAAGAACTAAAAAAACTGTTCTTAAGTTTTTGAGGTTTATTTTTTGCCATAGTGAAGGAATCGTTTAAAACAGGCTCTAAATTTATTTCTTTTCAGGAACAAGATACTTTTTTATAAACAGACCTGCCACGAGCAAAAGCAGAAGGATAGAACTCCAGAATGAAATTTGCTGCCCAATGAAGAATGATTTTGGTTCAAACTTAAACACAATGTCAGAATTCCCTTTTGGCAATAACATGCTCCTGAGTAAATAATCTGCCTGGAAGTGGGGAACAATTTTCCCGTTTATATATGCATTCCACCCTTTTGGATAATAAATAGCCGAAAAAACAGCCAGCTGCTCTCCATTCCCCTGGTAATGATAGGTCATCTTATTCAGTGACTTCTCTGTTAAGGTGATCGTAGCAACCGGATCACTTTTCAGAGAAATTCCGGAGAGAAGAGGTTCAAACTTCTTATCAATCACTACCTCAGCCGAAGGATCTATCATCTCCAATGCAGCTATTTCCTGATCAGCATTATCAACCAATTTGTACTTGCCCACCAGCCAGGCACTTCCCAACGCGTGTTTATTTGGTATCGGAGCAGCTTCCGGATTATAAATTAAATATTTGGTATTAAGCATATTCAAGGAATTAAGACCCAGAAAGAGTGAATCCATTCCCGCTTCTGTCTTGATTTTTCCAAGGCGCTGACCAATTATTCCCATCTCTCTGGTGATATGAAAATCGATCAATTCCTGATACCGCCTCATCTTCGCACCGTGATATCCACCAATTGACTGATGAAAATAGGAGGTTGTCGCATCGTTAAAGGTACTAACCGCCATATTTAATACCCTGTAATCAGCCGATTTATCCTGGAGAATTGCAAGGTCAGCAGTTGTCGGTTTGATTGGATTTTTTGCTTCACGATCAGAAACAAAAAGAGCATCGTTGAGGTACCGCTTATCCACGCCCCACATATCTACAAGAATTAATGCCCCTAAAATAAGAAGTGCGGTATTCACCTTCATTTTCTCGGCAACAAAGGCCCAAATCACGCCGGCTCCCAGCAGAATAAAAATAACTGATCTTAGTGCATCTGATTGCAGTAGGGCCTGACGGTCATTAATTAAACTTGTTTGAAGCCAATCAGGAAACTGACTATCGGCAGGCGAGACGAATGATCCCGCAATTCCAGGTATAATTGCAAAAACGAGGGCTATTCCTGCCGTTAATCCAACGCTCCAGGCCAAAGACTTCAGCCAGTTTTTGCGATCAAAATCACGGTTTACTATTTTTTGAAGTGTGAGGAACGCATAAAGTGGGAAGATAAAACCCGCAATGACCAGAATCATCGTTACGGTTCTGAATTTGTTATATCCCGGAAAATAATCCAGAAACAGATTGGTCAGGGGCATAAAATTATGTCCCCAGGCAAGCGCTATTGAGAGAAGAGTGGCCGCAACCACCCATATCCGGATAGTCCCTTTTAAAAGGAATAACCCTAATACAAAGAGAAAGCAGATAATTGCACCAAAATAGACAGGTCCTGAGGTGCCGGGTTGTGTGCCCCAATACCCAGGGAGCTGCTTTACTAACGAATTAGCATTGGGAACGTTGTTACTTTTCAGTAACTTACCGGTTTCTGAGTCTTCCGAAAATCCCACAGAGGAAGATCCACCGTTAAAATTAGGGATAAGAATGGTTAAGGTCTCCCCTATTCCATAACTCCAGCCTGTGGCATAGTCACGATCCAAACCTGTAGTTTTATTTGCCTTATCGTTCGTAAGGTCAGATTTCCCTCTCATTGAATACTTGCCATACTCCCAGGTTGTCCAAAGTTTATTCGAATTTGCAGCTATTGCAAGAAATCCAAAAGCGAGGATAATCACCAGCTTTTTCATGAGCGATGGAATCTCCTTCTCCTTAAAAGCTGAAATCAATTCCACAATTCCCATAATTAAAAGGACCAGAAATGTGTAATAGGTGATCTGAGGATGATTAGTATAGATTTCAAGCGCAAGAAAAATTGAAAAGATGGCGCTGCCGATCCATTTATCCTTTTTTATGGCAAAGTAAAATCCGGCAATTACAGGAGCCATATAACCTATAGAGATAGCCTTTGTCGCATGGCCAGCCGCAATAATAATAAAATTATACGACCCGAAACCGAAACCAATTGCTCCAACTATTGCCAGCCAGGGGGTAACCCCAAAAAGCAGTAAAGCAATATAAAATCCTATCAGATAAAGGAATATAAAATTAACAGGTCTCCAGTTAAAAATATTAGTGAAGGTAAAGACAGAGGTAATTGCGGTGGTGGTAGGAAGAGCGATCAGATAGGATGGCATTCCTCCAAACATGGAATTAGACCATAATGCCAGATCATCACTCTTCTTATTGTAGTCACCAATCGCCTTTGACATCCCAATAAAGGTCTGAGAATCGTGCTGATTTAACTGTTTGTTCTCAAGAACAGGCGAAAAATAGACAATTGGCAGTAACAGGAAAAGAATAATTGCTACAACATGAGGTAAACTTTTCTTCCACGAAATCTTTATCATAATGGTAATTTTAACTTTTTACTTACAAAAGTACTATTTTTTTGAAAGTTGGGGTATGCCTATTCTCACAATGAAAATGTAATTCGCAGTTATTTTCTTATTTTTGCGAAAAATTATAATTTTGATCCATTGGGAATTATTGTAAATCAGTCAGTAAAAGGGACGGTCTATATCTACATCGGTGTAATACTTGGTTTTATTACTACCGGGATCTTGTTACCAAGAATTTACTCAACTGAACAGGTCGGCTTACTCAAAATATTAGTTGCATATTCGTCATTGATTGCCAGTTTTGGTACCTTAGGATTTAATGGAGTAAGCATTAGGCTATTCCCATTTTTTAAAGACGAACGACATAAGCATCATGGATATCTTGTCGATATACTACTGATTGGAATGATTGGGTTTTTGATATCTACAACCTTACTGCTAGTCTTAAAACCTTGGATTAGCAGCTTTAGTGCTGAAAAATCTGCCCTGTTTTTAGAGAACTTCAACTACCTGATAATTCTTATCTTCTTTCAGATTTTCTTTTCATTGCTTGATGCCTATAATTCGGCATTGCTTAATATTCTGCTGAGCATTTTTTTGAGAGAAGTGTTACAACGGATTCTTATCATCCTCTCAATAGGATTATACTTCATTGATTTATTGAATTTTAATCAATTCGTTATATTGTATATCACAGCAATATCTCTTCCAACCCTCTTCATCATTATATCCCTAATACAGAAAAGACAATTCTCCTTACAACCAGAATTCAAGTTCTTAAATCGCAGTCTCCTTATTACCATTGCCTCAGTATCTGCTTCAAGCATTTTAAACGGTTTTTCATTAATAATAATTCAAAATGTAGATGTTATAATGATTAATGGGATGATTGGTCTGGGAAATACTGGCGTCTATTCGGTTTGTTTTTTTTTCGGATTAGTTATAAGCCTGCCAGCCAGGTCTATCATTAAAATTGTAAATGTTGTTTCGGCACAAGCATGGAAAGAGAATAATATAAAACTTATTCAGGACATATACAGCAAAAGTTGTTTAACGTTATTTATCATTGGTTTACTCTTGTTCATTGGCCTTTGGGCGAACATCCATAATATTCTGCACATTCTGGGACCAAATTATAGTGAAGGGAAATGGGTTATATTTTTTATCGGGCTTAGCAGCCTATTTGATATGATTACAGGAGCTAATGGCTCTATTCTTGGGACCTCAAAATATTATGCCATGCAAACGGGATTCATGGTAATCCTTGTTTTTCTGCTAATCCTTATTAATCTTGTATTGATACCCAGGTTTGGTATCACTGGTGCAGCTATGGGAGGTGCTGTCTCACTAGGTATACTCAATTTAATGAGGTATTTATACCTCTTATATAAATTTGAATTTCAGCCGTTTAACATACGATTTGTATATGTGGCAGCTTTAGGGGCAGGTTCATATTACCTTTCAATCCTAATTCCTCAAATGTCAAATTTTATTGTAGATATTGGCATAAGAAGCCTTTTCCTGATAATAGTGTTCTGCACACCTGTCTATTTCATGAAAATTTCGGATGATATAAATAATAAAGCCGATGAAATATTTGCTTTATTAAAGTTAAAAAAACAATTTAAATAAAGAATTATGGGTGCTATTACATTTGGAATACCAAAGGAGTTAGTTATTGAACTAAAGAATATTTTTAAAATCGATGATTTTATTGAAACCGGCACCTTTAAAGGAGGGACAACCTACTGGGCTTCAAAAATATTCAAAAATGTATTTACCGTCGAATATTCATCAGTGCTGTACAAAGCAGCGGTACTTAAACTCTCTAATTGTAAAAACGTAACATGTTACTTTGGTAATTCCCCTTCTCAACTTCCTCAGATAATAAGTCAATTGAATTCACCAGCTATTTTTTGGCTGGATGCTCATTGGTGCGGAGGCAGTACATATGGCGTAGATGATGAGTGCCCCCTTCTTGAAGAGATTTCACTTATCATCGAACAAAATGAAAATCATATTATTATAATTGATGATGCCCGCTTATTTCTCAAACCGCCATCGAAACTTCTTTCCAGCGATCAATGGCCTGGTCTGAATGAGATCTTGTGTCTATTATTAAAACGTCCTGACTTCTATACTTTTGTAAGTGAAGATGTGATTGTGTCAATTCCCAATTGGGGCAAGAGTAACCTTAAAACCTATTTCAATAAAATTCACGAGACAGAATTTCCTGGAGGAGGAATCATAAGTAACCTTAGATTTGCCCTAAGGAATATTTTACGGAAATGGAGATAATCTGAATCATCTTCCGACCAATAATTTCTTAAACTTAAATATCGAACCAATTAATTGATCTATAAAAGCATATAGTCCTTTTTTCTTTTGAATTAAACGTATAAGCTGTCCAATATTACTGATATAAAAATATCTGTACTCTATTAAATCCTCAGCCATATCAGGAAAATTAATCTTTAAACAAGCTATTGATTCGTTTTTTGCCAAATCAAAAAATGACTTGTTATGGCTTATACCATCCAGGTTAAAGTAGCAAAAGTCAATATCCACTTTTTGATACGACTTACGAAAAATTATAATTGCCCTGAGAAAAAAATCAAAGTCTGAAACAATCTTGTAAGTCTCATTGAACATACCAATTTCATTAAAAATCTCTCGCCTAATTAGTGATGCCTGATGTGGCAGACTATGTATACACAGTTTATGTAAACTAGGATTATCATGGGGAATAACAGTGCGATATTTACCATTCGCCCTTATTTTGAGAATATTGCCGGATAAAATATCTGAAGTAATTTCAATTTTACTCAAATCTTCAAATAAGGTTGAATTAACAATGTAATCTCCCGAATTGAGAAAATAACAAAATTCTCCCCGTGCAACCATGACACCTTTATTCATGGCGTGATAAATACCATTATCTGGTTCACTGATCCAATAAGAAAAATGATCTTTATTCTCCAGAATTACATCGTAACTACCATCGGTTGAACCTCCATCGATGATTATGAGCTCGTAATTCTTATTCGTCTGGCCAATAACGCTTTTAATGGTTTTTTCCAAACCTGACCGGTTATTCAGGTTAATTGTTATAACTGAAAATTTCATTGCTGTCTTCCTTAATTCAAATAACCTTTATATCAATAAAAAAGAATCATCAAGCCAATTTAAACTAATTTCTCATAAAAACACCATCAAATTCAAGGAGTTCACCTGTAGAATTGGTAAATCCCCTGACTATTTTAACCAACCTAAATCCTTCATCATATAAAAATTCACTCACCTGGTAATAAAGATCCTCATCCTGGTATAAATGTTGGGTGGACATCTCGACTTGAATTGCTTTTATTGATTTTAAGGTTTCCCTCGCACCAAGAAGTACATTTTTTTCAAATCCTTGAGTGTCAATTTTTATAAAAATATTAGAAGGGTCAACATTTAATTCCTTAAAAATAGAATCCAATTTTCGTACTTTTATAGGCTGTTTGTCAATAAATTGAGCTTGTGGCGCCGCATTGGTAAGGGCCTCTCTAATCCCAAGTATTGAACTGCTGACAGAATTTTGGGATATATTAATCTCACTTTCTCCATCAAAATTGCCTAATGCAAAATTGTAAATATCCCAAAGTGCATCTTTTGCAGATATCTTTTCAAGCCCAGTAAAAGAGGCATTAACAGGCTCAAATGAGATAATTCGTTGTTTGTACCCCCCAATCCTTATGTTTTTTGAATATTGTCCTTCATTGGCCCCAATATCAATAACTGTATTAATATTCAGATATTTAAGTAATTGTTCAACCTCAAGTTCGTGTTTCGAGAATTTGCATTTAACAACATCATATCCAGTCTTTCTGATAATCCGGTGGAAAATTGTTTCCAGTCTTTTTTTTAAAAACATAATACCAATTTTATTGTTCAATTCTATTTCCTGCAAATTTAGGTTTTTTCATTTTGTTATAATTGAAAAATGTGTAATCGGATTGAATTTAAGAGACAAATATGTATTATTCAAAGCTGAACGACACCTTTCAAATTGAAAATTTAGAATTTAAAGAAGGGATATTAAAGCATAAAATTTAAAGCTATGTTTAAAATTCATTCTAACAGCTGGGAACTATTTCTTCCGATAGATCCCAATGAGGTAACCACTCCAGTATTTTGAATTGAATTTCCTCAAAAATTCCATTCTAAAGGAGAATAAAACCATTAAAACCCGAATGAAAAAATAAAGTATCTTGTTAAATACATTTTTAACCTCAAGCTTTTTCATATTCATTGGTTCAAATCCCCCTATATAACCAGTAAATATTGGCTGAAGAGTAAATTTTTCTTCAAATATCCTCCAATTTTCAAGGTCCATGGTGTTCATGTTATGAGTGGCCTCAACTGCAGGTGCCAGCCTTTTCAGAACCGGGCGATAGATACCTCCATAATTTGGAACACCAAGAAGTAGTATCCCACCCGACTTAACCAATTCCAGATGTTTTTCCACAACCAAACCTGGATTGTCGAAATGCTCAATCAGCCCAAGGGAAAAAACAATATCAAATTTAGGGAGGTCTGAGTTATCGGAAAAAAGATCGCGATCAAAGAGTTCCACCGATAACCCGGCTTTGGAAAAAAGATCATGAGTTTGCTCATTCCCAATTCGTGAATAATCCAAAGAATGAGCCTTATAGGAAAATTTTCGGGTAAGATAAAGCAGATATTCCCCCTGCCCTCCACCAATCTCCAAAATTGTTAGTCCTTTTGAATTGGGCAGATATTTATCAAATATTTTTAAAATCTCCTTAAAAAGCAGGTTTTTCCTTTTCGTTATTAGTCGATCATCTTTCTTTTCCCAATAATCCTCCCATAATTTCTGACCTGTCAATTCGCTCTCCTTCATTCGCAAGTGGTGATTAATTTTTTTGTAATACAGACTACCGGTAAAGATAGAAAACAAACTCTATTTTACTATAGCTGCGCTAAACTCAGCTTCAATGTATTTATCTTACCCAATTGTAGCGTTCTGAGCATATTCGGTTATCTTAAAAGTCATAACCTATAAACCCAAAATTTGTTTGAATTTCTCAATCCGCTTATGAGGGCTGTAAAGTGTCATAATCCGCTTTCTTGCCTCATCGCGTAAACGAAAATTATTGTGATTCAAACGGATAAACTTTGCAAGAATTTCAGGTGTCCATTCACTAATTGAAATTCCAGTGTCTCCAATTGCTATTCTTACGTCTCCAACATCGGTCCCTACCGGAATACAGCCACAAAGCATCGCCTCACTAAGGGCATTTGGAAGTCCTTCAGAACGGGATAATTGGGCATAGAATGAGGCTTGTTGGTAATACGATACCAGGTCCTCAAATTGTTGCTGCGGGACTAAATTTAAATTACCAGGAAGGGGTGCAAAATATTTCTTTATCTCCTCGTTGACACCTATTATAATAAATTCAAATTCAGGTAAATAAATTGCTAACTCCCTGAATCGGTCGAGACCTTTCACCATCAATCGCTGATAGTTTGCTGTACCGGATACAGTGATTACCCTTTTGATTCTCTGATATTCACTAAAATTGAACTTTACAGAATCAGTAAGTGTTGCCACTGTTTCAGCTTTGACATGAGGGTTAATTGTCAATAGTTTTTTGTGCAATGCTTCAGCCACAGGAAAACAAAAATCTACATATCTGAACGTATTACGGGTAAAAAAAGCCCTTAAAGGCTGGCTAAAGGATCCATAACCATACTCCTCGAGAGTAGACACATCATACCCCCCGATTACTACGCACGATTTTTTTCCAAAAAGGCTACCATATAAAACCGGAAGCAGCGAATGAAAATCTCCGAACCAAATAAATATCTCTTCGTATTTGTGGCCATTAAAAATCAGGAATAATAGCTCCTTAAACAATTCCACGCCCGTATGAACAATCCCCTTTCCTGGTTTAAATTGATATTTTGTAACATTTGCAAATGTTGATAAAATCTCGTAATCAGCTTTTACAAAGGATGAGAAATTCACATAGACGAGAAGGATATTCTTTTTTGGCATTCAATCTGAATTTTAGTCGATACGTGAGAAAGGATGCGATGACAATGGTTTCCCAGCAAATGGGTGAAAATCACCCTTTAGCCCTATTGGTGTCAGGTTACGGATATCGTAAACTATCTCTATCGACTTGCGGGCTTCGCCAATCTCAAATCCGTTTCCGTTGAGAATCTCTTCATAACTTCGCGTATGCAAATCGGTAAATCCCTCACTAAATTCAATCTCCTCACCTTCCATGGTAATTGAGCGAAAGGTGGTTTTACCCTTTTCTTTCAACTCGGTGGGTAGTGTATCACTGTTGATGCTCAGGAACCACCTTACACGCGCCTTTTCAAGCAAAAGAACCCCTGATGCCCTGTCATGGGTATGAAGGTTCACGATATTCTCTTTAACATCGCCGAAAATCCAGGTAAGCATATCAAAAAAATGGATCCCGATATTGGTTGCAATTCCCCCTGATTTCGATATATCCCCTTTCCAGGAGGTATAATACCAGTTGCCACGTGAAGTGATGTAAGTCAGATCGACGTCGTAAACTTTGTCTGAGGGAGAAGTTTTGATCTTTTCCCTTAACGCAATAATTACAGGGTGAAGACGAAGCTGCAAAATCGTATAAATTTTTTTACCCGTGTCTGATGCAACACGTTGCAATGGCTCAATATTCCAGGGATTTAGCACTAACGGTTTCTCACAGATAGCATCTGCACCACGCCTTAAGGCTACACGGATATGGGCATCATGAAGATAGTTTGGCGAGGTAATACTCATATAATCGATCGCCATCCCCTTATCGTATTTCAGTTTTTCCAGGTACCGGTCAAACCGTTCAAATTCGACAAAAAACTTGGTATCAGGCGAGTAGCTGTCCATCACTCCAACGCCATCGTAGGGATCATAAGCGGCAACCAGCTTATTCCCGGTATCCCGGATCGCTTTCATATGTCGCGGAGCCACAAATCCAGCTGCTCCGATCAATGCAAAATTCTTAATATCAGTCATTTATTTTAGCAATAAAAGGTTTTACCAAATTCATTTTTATTTGAGGAAAAAAGAAAAGATCTCCATCGACCTGGTCAGAATGCTCAGTTAACGGAAAAAGAGAGCCATTGCTGAGGTAAAATGCCCTATACGAAAAGGATGCCAGAAAGTCATCAATGACTTTTCTGTTAACAGGCTCAATTTCAATCTGAATAATCGGGTGGAACTTCTCCAGTAGAAATTCAAGCTGAGGAATAATGTGAATCTCATACCCTTCAACATCGCATTTTATATAATCACACCTGGTCATCTTTCCGAATAGTGAGACCGGCGTAAACATCTTTTCCGTAAACTTGAATTCAAAGGTCTCATTTTCATCCTTATTCAAAATCCTGGTCAATCCATGACGCAAGTATTTATTGCTTTTGGGAATCCCCATTTCAATTGACCTGTTATCTTCACTTCCCAAAGCATATGGAATAATAGTGGTATTTTTATATCCGGCCGTATTAATCGAAAGTATCTTGCGGAACAGGGTTACCGGCTCAACACTGAACACTCTCCCCGTTGGACCGGCTAATTTGGCAAACAACCTGGAATAATAGCCCAGATTTGCTCCAATATCGATAACGTGATCCCCCTTTTGGATCAAATTCTTTATAAAATAATGACAATCAAAGGTTTTGTTTTTCTTTAGCAGTCCCAAACTGTATGAAAGAAAAAACAAACGGCTCACGACAACCAAATAGTTCTTGACTCCCAGGACTTTATATAGTGCTTGTTTAATAACCATTCTATAAATATTTAAAACTTATTGATCGATTTGCAGTGGATTACTCCAACTTTTTTACCCCTTCAATTGAAAGGATATATTTTTCTCCACTTTCAGGGCAAAACGCAATTTTTTCAGCGTTGAAATCAAGTTTATGACCGTACTCGCTTACCCAACCCATCTGTCTGGCCGGATTCCCGTATAAAAGGCCATATGGGGGAACTTCTTTGGTAATTACTGCTCCTGCCCCAATCATTGCGTATCTTCCGATTTCATTGCCGCAAATCACCGTTGCATTAGCTCCAATAGATGCTCCTTTGCGAACGATCGTTGACCGGTACTCATCTTTGCGGATAATAGCGCTTCGCGGGTTTATCACATTGGTAAATACCATTGATGGACCAAGAAACACATCATCCTCACAAATTACACCGGTATAGATCGACACATTATTTTGGACCTTAACATTATCACCCAGTACAACCTTTGGAGAAATGACTACATTTTGTCCGATGTTGCATCTTTTACCAATCTTACTCCCAGACATAATGTGACTAAAATGCCAGATTTTAGTCCCTTCCCCGATTTCACAATTTTCATCAATTACAGCCAAAGGATGTGCAAAATACAGTATCATAATGAGTTGATGGATTTAATTAACGAGTTGATTACATATTCCTGCTCATCCTGTAATAATTCAGTATGCATCGGCAATGCCAAAACTTCCTGGCACAAACTTTCAGCTACCCTAAAATCACCGCTCTTATATCCCAGATAGGCATAGGCTTTCTGCAGATGAAGAGGTGATGGATAATAGATCATCGATGGAACTCCTTCATTTTTCAACAATTCTTTAATCTTATCGCGGTCCGTTAGCTTAATAACATATTGATTAAAGGTATGATTAGAATACCCCTTCTCAATAGGTCTTGAGGTGGTAAGTGAGCCTTCCAACAATTGATGATAGTATTTTGCAGCCTCCTTGCGGGATTGGAGATACCCATCGAGATTTTTAAGTTTTATCCTGAGTATTGCAGCCTGGAGTGTATCAAGTCTCGAATTACAACCAATCATCTCATAGGCATACTTTTCTCCCTGGCCATGACGCGAGATCATAGCCGCCTTTTGAGCAAGATCCTTATCATTGGTAGAAATTGCACCGCCATCGCCAAAGCACCCCAGATTTTTTGTTGGAAAAAAGGAGTGGATATTAATGTCCCCCATTGTACCCGTCTTCTGTTTGGCTCCGTTTGAAAAGGTATATTCAGCTCCAAGTGATTGCGCATTATCTTCAATAATTTTCAATCCCAAGCGGTGTGCGATTTCGAGGATAGGCTCCATATTCGCCGACTGACCAAATAAGTGAACAACCACAATGGCTTTTGTTGCGGCAGTTATTTTCCCCTCTATAAGGTTTTCATTGAGATTAAAAGAGTCCTCCCAAACATCCACAAAAACAGGTTTTAGTCCTATCAACGCAGCTGCTTCAGCAGAGGCTACGTAGTTAAATGCAGGCATCAGCACCTCATCACCTGGTTTTAGTCCAAGCGACTGATAGGCAATCTGAAGTGCGTCTGTACCATTCGCACACGGAACTACATACTTTACATTCAAATAGTTGGCCAATTCAAGGCCAAAAGATTCAACTGGTTTTCCATTAATAAAAGAGGTCGAATTAATCACCTCAGATATAGCCTGATCAATCTCCTCCTTTATTTTCAGATATTGCCCGTGAAGGTCAACCATTTTTATAGAATTCAACATAACCCAATTTTAAATCATAAGTACAAAATTGCTAATAATTTTGCGAATGTTTCAGATTTGAGGCAATTCTCCCGGATTAATAAAAATAAGCTTAATTTAATTAGCACGTAATATCGTTCAAAACATCGGCCAACTGGGCTGTAAGATTTTTCCGCGTGAACTTTTCTATACCCTTCCCACTATTTATCAACGTATTGTGAATATATTTTTCATACAGATCCAGAACATTTTTCCGGATCATGTCTAAATCGTTATAGGCTGCAATTGTCCCCGCCTCTGACTCCTTCAGTATTGCTGACAGATCGCCGTCAGTCGGTCCGATCGCCAGAATCGGTCTGCATGCAGCCAGGTATTCAAATATTTTACCGGTGAGGATCCCCTTAGCATTGGGACTATTCTGATTAATAACCAACAGTAGTATTGCCGATTGCTTCATTAATAGTGCGGCTTTTTCATGCGAAACATACCCGGGCAGTATTAGTTTTTTCTCCAGTTTATATTTGGAGAGATCGTCGATTACCGAACTATCGACTTTCCCTACAAGTTTTATTTCAAGATTTTCCCCAAAACGGGGATCTGCTTCAGACAATTCCGCAAGAATCTGCCATATTCCAGTTAAATTAAATGATGGTGGAAGAGTGCCAATATGGGATATGGAGAATTTGGGATCCGGAACGACTTCCTGAAATCCCATATCATCGGGATCAAATCCGTTGGTAATCAATTGAACATTTTGACACCCCATTTTCTCATAATTCGCTTTCATTTCCCGGCTCACAACCACCATTGCACTGCAGTTGAGAATTATTTCCAACTCAAGCCTTTTATGTTTCCGGTCTGCCAATACCGAAATTTTCATCTCTTTATAATAGTCAATGTCAGTCCAGGGGTCACGAAAATCTGCCAGCCACGGGATACTAAGTCTTTGTTTTAATTTTAACGCGATAAAGTGCATTGAATGTGGGGGACCAGTAGAAACTATTGCGTCAATATGATTCTCCTGAAGGTATTTATAAAGGAAACGTACTGAAGGTTTGATCCAGAATTTGCGTGCATCGGGGATAAAAAGATTCCCCCTGATCCATACTGATAACTTTTGTGCTAAACCCTTAGGTTTTTTATCTTTTATTACACCTGCGGCGATTGTTGGGGTATTCTTTGTCCCTGCCAATTTTTTGTAAAATTCATAAGGCTCCCAAATAGGGGTCATAATCACTTCAATATCTGCAGGTATATCTTTGCTTAAGGTCTCATCAAGCAGCGGAAAACCCGGATTTGAAGGGGTATAAATTACAGGCTCCCAATCAAAGTCGCGTAAATATTTCACGAATTTCAGCCAGCGCTGAACTCCTGCCCCTCCACTTGGTGGCCAGTAATAGGTAATAATCAAGACTTTTTTCATTCCGATTCGGTTGTTCTCATGTTGTAAGAGGTAATTTGTAAATCATTTATCTAATATTTATTGACCCGAACCCGATTTAAATATATTCTTCACAGGAATAGTTGCAATAAAATCTTTGAGATAAAATGGTTCATAATAAGCTACATCAGAAAAATGTCTCAACGCATAATTTCGTTCTGAAAGGGGAACCATATGGATAGCTGAAGTTAGAATATCATCAATAAAGATTGCATTCTTATGAGTGATAGCTTCTCTGCATTTGGTAGCGCCATTCCCAAAAAAAACAACCGGGTTATGATCAAGAAATGAAATAAATGATTGATGATCAATAATATCAGCATGTATATCCCGGATTAGTAGGCCATTGTTATCATAAATTGAAGTATAAACCTCCATCCTCCTTGCATCTATCATCGGACAGTATAAAGCATTTCCCGGTTTAACAGGAAGGTTTTTACCAAAATTCTTAATCACATGATGAGCCATTGCTTCCAGCGAAGTAATGGTAATAAGCGGTAACTTTGATCCATAGCAGATCCCTTTAGCTACTGAAACACCAATTCGCAATCCGGTATAGGAACCCGGGCCACCAGACACGGCAACTGCATCTAACTGATCTGCTTTAATATTCGATTTCTCGAGTAATTCATTTATAAAAACGGTTAAAAGCATTGCATGATTCTGACCTGCCAGATTTTCACGCTTTTTCATTAGCTCACCATCGCGAGCCAATGCAACGGAACATACCTCGGTCGATGTCTCAATATTTAGAATCAGGGCCATATACTTTTTTTGCAAAGATGAGAATTATTCAAAAAAATTTAATCATTTTCGATTGTTGTTTGTTAAACTATACAAAACAGGTGGAATTTATAAGTTTCAAAGATCTAACAAAAATCCTAATACCACCTTGGAAAACCCGATTTAACGATCAACTATGCTAAAAACAGTTATTATTGATGATGATTATGTGTCGAGATTGATATTGAAAGATATGCTCGAAAAATTTCTTGACAACATTGAAATTCTGGGAGAAGCAGGTACAGTTTCGGACGGGGTTAAATTAATTGAAGCCACAGATCCTGATTTGGTTCTATTGGATATCAGTATGCCCGACGGTACAGGTTTTGACCTTTTGGACAAATTGAAAACGATTAACTTTAAATTGATATTCATTACTGCCTATAGCGAATATGCCATAAAAGCCTTTAAATATTCGGCATTTGACTATATTATCAAGCCGTTAAATGTTGAGGAATTGACTAAGGCAATCAAGAGGATTCCCCTCATTAAGCGGATTGATAATAAAGTGAGAGTAAAAACTCTCCAGGAAAATTTGCTTTCAACAGACGAAAATAATTCCAAGACCGTAGCGCTTCCCGAAATCAACGGTTTCGCAATCATTAACGTCGAAGAAATTGTCCGTTGCGAAGGAAAACGAAATTACACACGCATAATCTTCAAAGATGCGTCAGACAAAGTCGTCAGCCGAACTCTTTTAGAATTTGAACACCTCCTTACCCCGCTGGGTTTTGTCCGAATCCACCGAAGTCATCTGGTGAATTTCCAAAATGTGGTCCGTTATCTTAAATCTGATGGTGGAATGGTTGAACTCAAAACCGGAGAACTCATTAAGGTCTCCCCTAAACATAAAGAAAATCTTCTCAATAAGCTTCTTTATAATAAATTATAACTAAACCCATTTTAATATTCTGAAATCTTGTCTATTTGGCAACTCTTCATTTTTAGGGAAAATTCTAATCCCGTAATTATAAGAGCCTGGCTTTGTCAATTTTAGATTTAGCGTATAATGAGTGAGTCCATTTTCTGTTTTTCCAGCGTTAAATTCATGTCTCTCGACATATTCCTGATGATCAGCTCCTGTTGCAATTATAACTTCGATACCAATTTCATCCGGAGATAATCCTTTTATATCCAATACTATATGAGATTCGTATGATTGTCCCATCTTATAGGTATTCGTTATTCCATCAGCCAACTGAACATTTACCACCTCTATTTGATCCCATACGCCCAGGACTTTCCCCTTCCAGGCTGCGATCTCTTTTCCCTTCGAAAAATTATTGGCCTTAAGGCGCTCTAAACGTGCTGCCAGAGGGATATAATAGCGATTAAAATAATCCTTCATCATTCGTCTTGTAGTGAAATGGGGGACCACCTCGGCAAAGGTATTCTTAATAAAATCAACCCAAAGGATTGGAATTCCCTTTTCATTCCGGTAATAATAGGCCGGCACAATTTCATTTTCAAATATACCGTAGATAGCCTCAGCATCAAGATCATCCTGTAACTCCTGATTATCAAAAGTTCTTTCGAGTGGAAGAGACCAACCTGCATCTTTTTTATATCCTTCAACCCACCAGCCGTCCAGAACAGAAAAGTGGAGGGTCCCATTCATAACCCCTTTTTCACCTGATGTGCCTGAAGCTTCAAGCGGACGGGTGGGTGTATTCATCCAGATATCGCATCCCTGAACCAGCATTTTGGCCAGATTCATGTCATAATTCTGGATAAATAGAATTTTACCTATAAATTCAGGTCGTTTTGAAATATCGAAGATAAATTTGATCAGGTCTTGTCCTGCCTTATCAGCAGGATGAGCCTTGCCCGCAAAAAGAAACTGTACAGGCCGATCCGGGTTATTCACAATGCGTTCCAGCCGATCAAGGTTACGGAAAAGTAAATGGGCTCTTTTATAGGTGGCAAAACGACGGGCAAAGCCGATAGTCAGAGCCTTTGGATTCAATTTTGATGTAGCCTCAGCAATGTATTTTGGATTTTCATTCCGTTGTACATGGATATCCGAAAAACGTTGCTTGACATAATTGACCAATTTCTCTCGCAGTTTTGATTTTGTTTCCCAAATCTGATCGTCCTGCACCTTATAAATGTTTCTCCAGGCACGAGCCTCCTCGTCTTCCTCATAATCATGGATATCCTCAGCCAGTGATTCCGGTTTCAGGAATTTATCGTGAATTGATTGCCACTCAGGGGCAGCCCAGGTTGGATAATGTACTCCATTGGTTACGTATCCAATATTTTCAAGTTCCTCAGGTAAAAATCCCTTGTACAATTCGGATAAAACCTCTTTGCTGATCTTCCCGTGCAGCATACTTACCCCGTTTATCTCCTGTGAAAGATTTGAAGCAAGATAGCTCATATTAAAATGATCCTCCTGAGCCGATGCTTTTCCAAGAAAAAGAAAATCGTCAAGCGAAATCTTCATCTTTTGGGCCATAGATCCCATATAGAGTTTAAAGAGGTCAACATGAAAAGAGTCATGCCCCGCGGGTACAGGAGTGTGCGTAGTAAATAGGGTAGATACTCTGATCATCTCCTGGGCTTCCGCGAAATTTAATCCCGATGTCTCCATCAGGTTTTTTATCCTTTCAAGTCCAATGAATGCTGCATGACCTTCATTGCAATGGTAAATATCAGATTTTATACCAAGTTTCTCAAGCAGTTTAATCCCTCCCAGACCAAGGACCATCTCTTGTTTTAGCCTGTTTTCATTATCCCCTCCATACAGGTGATGAGTTATAAAACGGTCATAATCCTGGTTTGCCTCAAAATCAGTATCAAGCAAATACAATACAATATTCCCAATCTTAACTGACCATGCATGAGCATAAACTGTTCTTCCCGGCATCTCAATACCAATGGTTATCCATGCACCAGTCTCATCCATTACCGGTTGAATTGGAATTTTCGAGAAATGTTCAGCATCATATTGGGCAATCTGCTCCCCCTGTCCTGATATAATTTGCTTGAAATATCCAAAACGATACAGTAATCCCACTCCAGTCATATCGACTTTTGAATCACTTGCCTCCTTCAGAAAATCGCCTGCCAAAATACCAAGCCCGCCGGAATAGATTTTAAGACTTGAGTGAAGGCCAAATTCCATGCTGAAATAGGCAATCTTAGGACCCTTAAGAACTTCACGTTCAGCCAGATATTTTTTAAGCATAGTATCCGCCGACTTCATTCTTAAAATAAAAGATTGGTCAGATTTCAATTCGTCAAACCTTTCCAGACTGGTCTCTTCGAGCAGTACTATAGGATTATGCTGACAAGATTCCCAGATTAGAGGATCAATTTCATTAAACAGTGCTCTGACAGGGTCACTCCATACCCACCAAAGATTTCTGGACAATTCCCGCAATGGCAGAAGTTCATCAGGTACATTTGACTCTACGATGATCTTTTTCCAGGTGGGACCCGAATTTTCTGACTGTCTGATTTTATATCCTTGTGTTTCCATTTTAAAATTATAAAGGGGGGACGGAGTAAAAATTACTAAATCCTTAAAAAAATTTAACCGCAAATTTAACTTTTTCTGACTCAACCCTGAAATTTTTGGACGAATGTTAATAATTTAATAAACTTAACATTTCGTAAACCTGACAGAGGCCTCCCATTAAATCTACTTTTTAAGCCCCTATTTTGTTGCCTCAATAACTCCCCTGAAATAGCCCATTGATTCACTGATACCCATATAAGGATCAGTCATATTTTTTTCATGCTCCAGGCTGCATACTCCGGTATACCTGACTTTACGAAGCATTTTTATAAAAGCAGGAAAATCAATAATTCCCCTTCCAATTTCAAGTGAATACCCCTGTTTGTTACTGCCTGTAACATCTTTAAGATGAATGTCAAAAACACGTTTATGATATTTTTTCAAATCAGCCACAGGATCTTTACCATTTCGCGTGTCATGACCAATATCAAGACACATTCCAATTCTGGGATCAAGATCCTTGACATGATTCCAAACCTCATCAGCATCCTGGAAAGTTTCAATATCGGGGCCGTGCAGATGGATCGCATAATTAAACCCAAACTCCTTCACTTTTTTTTCCACATAAGGAAGTAGCTCGTAAGTAGGTATGCCAATGATCAGCTTTACGCCTACCTTTTGAGCATAATCAAAAGCACGGTCAATTTCTCCTTCCGATTTCATATAAATTGGCCCTACGGCATATCCTACGACCCCTTTTGATTTTAATTTCTCCTTAAATTGTGCAATCTGATCAGCATTACTGTTCAGAGGCAGGTAAAAATCCTTAATGCATAAATAATGGACATCAACTTTTTCCATAGTTTCAAGGGCCTTGTCCAGATCAATCTTGATAAAAGTATACCCGGCGATTCCCATTCTATATTTCTCGGCAGATTCCGGTAACGATCTTGGTCCAGGACGTTGGTCCTGAGCCAGACTTGCTCCGGCAGTGCAACAAAAAAATAAGCTGATCAAAAAAATGTAAATTTTGTTCATCCCGATGTGTTATAAAATTATTGTTTTACTATTCGAAAGATTAGGTGGTTCAAAATTATCAATAAATGCGATATATTATAAAAATACACTGGATTAAAGTAATATTATAAGGATCTAACCTTTTCAAATACAGATTTTTAGGAGTTAACTGACAATTTTCTAAACTATTTCTTTGATTTTACGGATTTTGTCCTTACATTTGCACTCTCTTAAAAAGAAAAACGTTCTTAATAACCAAGATATATTGTGGGGTAGAGCAGTTGGTAGCTCGTCGGGCTCATAACCCGGAGGTCACAGGTTCGAGTCCTGTCCCCGCTACACAATAGAATGTTTTAAGCCTGTAAGTCAATAACTTACAGGCTTTTTTGTGCCATATTGGAAAATTATTTTACCCAATATGGTCATATGTAATTCTCTTATATACTTCTTTTTATCCTTTATTTGTGAATAAAGGTTTCAAACATTAACATTTTACTTTTTTCAGGTACAAATGTTTTCCCATTGTCAGTACTTAGTGTTGCTCCTCTCCCGTTAGATGTCGCGGAGTCCGTGTATTCAAATCCGTAACATCCGACAGAAGATCCTGAGCTTACTACTATTGTATAAAGAATACCAGCACTAACATGAATTTTTGGCTCAATAGTTAAACCCTTTGGCGACCATCCAAGAGAATCAGACAAGACGGTTGTCGAACTCAGCGGATCACCAGTCGGCTGATGAAACTTATTAGCCTTGTATAATGAAATTATAAGCCCGGTATCAGGATAGCCTGTTTTGAAGGTAGTAAAACATACCTTAGATAATACACCTGTGCTAGTCGCTACAAATGATTGTGATCGCTGGATAGAATCGCGAATATCACATACAGCTCTAAAGCCTTCGTTTCCTGAAGAGTTATCCAGGTCAACTGGGTTAGCCTGAATTTTTTTGGTTGGGCCTTCCGCAATGCTTACCGTATCCTCGCATAGTATTGGGTTGATTGAACCATCAGATGAAAAAGTAAGCGGAGCCCAATAATAATTAGCAAGTGCCTCATTCTTAGCTCCATTATTCCATAAGTCGCTTCCATAAAGAAATATCATTTCTGAGTTTCGTTTAATCACTGTAACAAAAGAAGGTTGACCACCGCACGAGTTCTGACTTATACTTATCCCGTCTGACCAGGGACCAAGAGGCGAAGATGCCCGGCGATAGGATGTTCCGGTTCCAGAACAGTAACCGCAATTGGGATCAGAATATATAACATAATATATTCCGTTGCGTTTAAACAATGAAGGTGCTTCAGTTTTACCCGGTGTAACCGCCTTAACACATTCCCCTGTACCTGTAAGGTAATCTGAACTAAGCTTTTCAATAACGATAGTGCCTTGTGTTCTCCAATCAGTGTAAGCCAGATATGCTGTTCCGTCATCATCAACAAAAGTATCGTGATCCCCATTATTTAAGCCAGCGACAGGTGCTTCGCTATTAACTGCAAGTTTCGGATTATTAGTTTCAGTAAAAGGGCCAACAGGTGTTTTACTGGTGAACACCCTATATCCTACCTGATTATCATATACATTAATCCATAATACATACATTTGACTTGCTACATTATAAATTACATGTGGCCGATAACATCCATATGTAGCACCATTACAACGCGTTTGCCATATTTCAGTTTTGGCATCAAATAAAAATCCGCAGTCTGTCCAGTTTACCAGATCATCGGATGAATAACTCTTAAACCCGCAAAATAAGCTTGCTTTATTCCCCCATTCGTAACCACAATCATAACTTGTTCCATAAAGATAGTAAACACCCTTAAAAAAAGCGATCTCTCCATCATGAGCGTCAATGGCTGCAGCTGCCTTATCGAACCTCGTAACTTGTTTTCCCGCCTGATTAAAATTAACGATTGTTGCGTGATTTTGAGATGGATTTAAATTATTTATGTGATCTTTAACCTCTTTTGATTGTGCACATAAAAGTTGAAATTCAATTAAAATTAAGAATAACGCAATTGTTATTTTTAAAAAGTATCGCATAGTTTACAAAATTAATAGTTTAACAATAACAGTTGTAAAGAAAATATTTAGTGAATACAATGAAGAAAAGTGGAAAATGATAAATGATTTTCCGAAGATAAGGATTCAATTCTATAAATGAAAATATCACTTTTTCGTTCCATAAAAATAACCTTGTATTAGAGTAGTAACGATAAAGATATCTTTGTGACACATTCCTGAATAAAAACATTTCTAATTAAGATAAAATGCGCTGCCTGATTTCAAATAGTTCGAATCCCAACTTTAACCTTGCAACAGAAGAGTATTTTCTTAAAAACAGTGCTGAGGAGATTTTTATGCTTTATATCAATGAACCAACCATTGTTGTTGGAAAGCATCAAAATTTGTATTCCGAAATAAATCTCCCTTTTGCCAGGGCCAATAATATAAATATTGCGCGGAGGATATCAGGCGGCGGGACTGTTTATCAGGATTTGAATAATATTAATTTCAGCTTTATTCACAATTGTGAAAATCGCGAACAAATTAATTTTACAAAGTTTACCCTTCCCATTCTTGAAGCTTTAAGGGAATTAGGTTTGCCAGCTGAATTCTCAGGGAGAAATGATCTACTCATCGATCACAAAAAAATATCAGGAAATGCCATGCACATCTACAAGACAAGAGTTCTGTCGCATGGAACTCTTCTATACAATACCGATTTAAAACAACTTTCGGCAGCACTTAAAACCACCGGACGCTATACTGATAAATCCATAAAGTCAGTCCGCTCTGAAGTGACCAACATTTCGAAATATCTCTATGCGGCTCCACCGATTGAACAATTCACTAAGAATATCTTTGAGAAAATTTTAAAGAAGAGTCATAATTCACTTGTAAAAGCAATTGGTACAATAGAGGAGGAGACCATTTCAAAAATATCAAAAGAGAAGTTTGAAACCTGGGATTGGATTTTTGGCTATTCACCCAAATATATATTCCGCAACACTTTCGACTTTTCAGGTAACTCCATTAATCTTGAGTTCTCTGTTGAACGGGGATTAATCATAAAAACCGAAATTAAAATTACTCCTGAATGTTCACAACTAGCTTATCAAATCAAAGATATTCTGACAGGAACGTATCACGATTTTGAACTAATAAAACAAAAGCTAAGCCAACTTGTGCTAAATATTTCAGACGCAAAATACAATGTGAATGACTTTTGCAATGAATTATTTTAAGCATATAATCAAACTATGAATTCTATTCCGATAAGAATTTCCATATTTTTTTTGCCCTGCTCTCCCCCACTTCTTTAATGATTTCCTCAATTGGTGCTGATCTTAAACGCACCACGGATTTGAATCTTTTCATTAGCAATTCTACAGTTTTGTCACCAACACCAGGAATCTGTGACAGCTCATTTGTAATAAACTCTTTAGATCTTTTATTCCTGTGAAAAGTTATACCAAAACGATGTGCTTCATTTCTCAAATGCTGAATAATCCTCAAAGTTTCAGAATTTTTATCTAAATACATAGGAATCGGATCATCAGGATAGATTATCTCTTCCAATCTTTTAGCAATCCCTATTACTGCCACTGTACCTCTTATCTGGAGTTTTTCAAGGGTAACAATCGCAGAACTTAATTGACCTTTACCACCATCAATAATTATAAGTTGCGGCAATTGACCATTCTCATTAATTACTCGTTGATACCTTCGAAAAATGATCTCCTCCATAGAAGCAAAATCATTTGGTCCTTCCACAGTTTTCACATTAAAATGGCGATATTCCCTTTTGGCAGGTTTCCCATCAATGAAAACAACACAGGCAGCTACAGGTTGTGCCCCTTGAATATTGGAGTTATCAAAACACTCTATTCTATGCGGTAATTCTGTAAGTCGAAGATCCTTTTGCATTTGTTCCAATATGCGATCAGTTCTGCTTTTGGGAGTACGAAGCGAAAGTTGTTTGTTTTTTTCAAGTTTGTAAAATTTAACGTTCCGTTCTGACAATTCTAAAAGTTTCCGTTTATCCCCTATTTGAGGAACTATTATCTTAACGTCCTTTAACTGAAACCCGATTGGAAAAGGTAATATAATCTCTTTTGAATTAAGGAAAAACTTTTGTCTTATTTCCACAATACCTAGTGCGAGAAGATCCTCTTTTGATTCTTCCAGACGTTTCTTTATCTCAAGTGTATGCGCCTGAATGATTGCCCCATCGACAACCCTTAAGAAATTTACATACGCATAATTTTCGTCTTCATCCAGCGAAAATACATCCACATTAGAAATTAGGGAACTTACGATAGTTGATTTACTTTTATAATGGTCGAGTATTGAAATTTTATTTTTAAACAATTCGGCTTCTTCAAATTTATATTCTTGAGCCAATTGCTCCATTTTTCCTTTCAAATGTGACAATACAGAAGACAAATTCCCTTTCAATATATCTTTGATCTGGGCTATACCTTCATTATATTCCTCCTCAGTCTGCAATGATTCACAAGGGCCTTTACAGTTTCCTATTTGAAATTCGAGACAAACCTGATATTTTTCCTTTTCTAAATTTGTCTTTGAAAGATTTAAATTGCAATTTCTAATTGGATATAATCGTTTCGTAACATCCAGCAGAGTTCTTACCATAGGAACCGAGGTATATGGTCCGAAGTATTGTGATCCATCCCGAATCACATTCCGTGTGAAAAGCACCCTCGGGAAGGGTTCGTTTTTAATGCAAATCCAAGGAAAGGATTTATCATCCTTTAATAATACATTATAACGTGGCTGGTATTTCTTGATGAGGTTGTTTTCGAGCAGGAGAGCATCCTCTTCTGTATCAACAACTATATATTTTATATCTGAAATTTTACGTACTAGAATGGTAGTTTTACGATTATCGTGAACTTTTGAAAAATAGGAGGAGACGCGCTTTCGTAAATTCTTTGCCTTACCTACATAAATAATCGTTCCAACAGAGTTAAAATACTGATAAACACCCGGTAATTCAGGTAAATTAAGAACAATCTCCTTTAGTTCACCCAACAATAAAATTTCATTATCCATTCCATTCAACTTAAAAATGGATTAAAGACCACACAGGTACAGATTTATTAATCTTATTAATACCCTTAAGAAAATCGAGTTCTATAAAAAAATTAGCATAAATTTTTGATACTCCGAATAATCCCACTAAATCAATCGCCGCAGAAACAGTCCCACCAGTTGCCAAAAGGTCATCATGAATTAAAACAACGTCATCCGCAGAAAGTGCATCCTGATGAATTTCAAGAGTATCAAATCCGTACTCCAATTGATAGGGTTTCGAATAAGTTTTTGCTGGCAACTTTCCAGGTTTTCTAATTGGAATAAAACCTGCGCTTAATTTTTCGGCTAATACTCCCCCTAAAATAAATCCTCTGGACTCTATTCCCACAACTTTTGTTATTCCATAATCCTTATATTTTTCAAAGATGGCAGCTGAAATAAAATTAAAAACTTCTCCATCTTGGTAAGCCGAGGATACATCTTTAAAATGTATACCAGGTTTTGGATAGTCAGGAATATTTCTAATTGAGTTTCTTACTTGATCCAAATTCATTCGATTTTTGTATTAAATTCATTTTAAAAATAAAATGTTCCACGTGGAACGTTATCTTCCGAGTAAAACCAAAAGAACATTAATGTCATTAGGAGAAACCCCGGGAATTCGTGAAGCTTGCCCAATTGTTTTAGGCTTAACACTATTCAATTTTTGTCTTGCCTCTGTTGATAGAGATTCCAGATCTTCATATATAAACCTGTCACTAATCAGTAAATTTTCTAATCTTGAAAGCTTTTCAGCAACAACAAACTCTCTGTCAATATACCCGGAATATTTTATAAGAATTTCAGCAGATTCAAATACCTCTTTTCGTAAGGTATGATCTATTGTTACATATAACTCCATTAAAGGAGGAATTATATCTAAAAAATCAAATAAAGACAACTGGGGTCTTCTTACCAAAGCCTCTAATTTGGAATTTTGCTTAAGTTGCGAAGATTCTTTAAAAAGGAGCAAATCAGTAACTACAGCAGGTGTAACAGTATGACTTTTACAAAAAGCAATGATCCTATTCTTCCAATGAATTTTATCCTCTAGTCTATCATACCGATCTTTACCTACTAAACCAATTTTATAGCCAAGGGGGGTCAAGCGCTCATCCGCATTATCTTGTCTTAACAACAATCTATACTCAGCTCTTGAAGTGAACATTCGATACGGCTCATCTACGCCTTTGGTAACTAAATCGTCAATCAACACACCAATATAGGCATCACTGCGCGATAAGACAAACGGATCAGAATTAATAACTTTTAAATGAGCATTGATTCCAGCTATTAATCCTTGAGATCCAGCCTCTTCATAACCCGTAGTACCATTAATTTGCCCGGCAAAAAATAAATTGGCTATAAGCTTAGTTTCTAAGGTATGGTTAAGTTGAGTTGGAAGAAAATAATCGTATTCAATAGCATAACCCGGTTTCAGAATCTTTGCATTTTCCAAACCAGGAATAAAATGCATGGCATCATTTTGTATGCGCCAACTTAAGGAGGACGAAAATCCATTAAGATAATACTCCAAAGAATCAATCCCTTCCGGCTCCAAAAATAACTGATGCTGATCTTTGTCTGAGAAGGTAATCAATTTTGTCTCAATACTGGGACAATAGCGTGGCCCAAGTCCCTGAATTGTGCCATCAAAAAGTGGACTCTCCTTGAAACCTGATTCAATAACTTCGTGAACCCTTTTGTTAGTATAGGTAATAAAACATGGCATACTACCAAGATCATTTTTTATATTTGGAATAAAACTAAAATGCGTATCAATATGATCGCCATCTTGCCTTATAAGCTTTTCAAAATCAATTGTCCGTTTGTCAATACGAACCGGAGTACCAGTTTTCATTCTACCCGCAGTAAATCCTATCGATACCAACTGTTCAGTAATTCCTAAAGAGGAAGGTTCAGAAATCCTCCCTCCTCTAACTTTGGATGATCCAAAATGCATAAGTCCATTCAAAAAAGTCCCACTAGTCAATATAACACATTTACTTTTAAAAACGACGCCTACCTCAGTTATAACTCCACAAACTCTTTGTTGATCAAAAATTAGCTGAATAACCGTTCCTTGCCAAAAATCCAGGTTGTTTTCTGCCTCAAGAAGAGATTTCCAAGTTGCTGAGAATTTAATCTTATCACATTGGGCCCGTGGACTCCACATTGCCGGTCCCTTGGATTGGTTCAACATTCTGAACTGAATAGAGGACATATCGGTTACTATTCCCATGGATCCTCCCATGGCATCTATCTCTCTAACTATTTGACCTTTAGCGATTCCACCAACAGCAGGATTACAACTCATTTGCGCCATACGAGTTAAATCCATACTAATTAGTAAAACCTTTGACCCCATTTTTGATGCAGCTAACGCCGCCTCACAACCAGCATGACCACCTCCGATTACAATAATATCATATTCTCTTAATACATCAGGCATATTCAATTCAACTTATACAATAATAAATATTGATCTTCTAACATTCTCATGGAACTCTTTTCAAGATCAGTATGATCTCCAAAACCTAAAAGGTGTAATAAACCATGAATGATAACTCTAAGAAACTCCTCTTTAAATGAAACTCCAAACAGTTGAGCATTTTCTGAAACTCTTTCCAAACTAATAAATAAATCACCAGAGATTAATTCATTTTGGCAATAATCAAATGTAACAATGTCTGTATAAAAATCATGGCCAAGATATTTGATATTTATATCAAGTAAATATTCATCATTACAAAAAATATAAGTTATAGTTCCAACTGATTTATTATATTTATGTATAACTTCCTTTAACCAATTAGAAATAGATTTATAATGATAGGGAGGCTTTTTGATTCCTTCACATACAAACGTAATATTCATTAACGGTCCATTTTAATTTTAATAATATTGCCTCTTCCTAAAGTAATACAACTAGTGCATAAACTTTTGATAAAAAATATACCTCTACCTGATTCCTTTAAAATATTCTCTTGCGAAATAGGAGAGGGTAAAGAATTAATGTCAAATCCATCACCTTGATCTTCAACAATAATAATTACTTCATTAGTATTAACAGTAAATGAAACCTTGATTATTAAATCCCTGTTGCTTTTATTTCCATGTATTATCGCATTTTCCACAGATTCAAGAACTATCGTTTGTAAAGAAAACTTTGTCTCAAAATCCATCATAAAAGACTTTCCTATAATTTCTACAAGCTTTAGGCATTTTTCTAAGCCTTCTACAGAAGAAGGAACATCTAATACTTTATAGAACAATGGATTATGCATTAACTAATTATTCTTAATTATTAAAGAGCAATCAATTACAAAATAAAACAAAAGTAAAATAAAATCTATATAAAATTATATAAACAAAATATTTGACCAACTATTCACTGTCAATTGCAAAATTACCAAATATTTCTAACTTCCTACTATATATATGGCGTAGAAATTAAGGTACATCCCATAAAACTAAATACTTATAAATTTGTAGATAAATTAAATTACTTCAATAAAAAGTAGAACTTATCGAAATATACAATAGAAATCACATATAAATTGGATTATAAGTAGAATATTTAGATGAATAATATTAATATAATGATAAACAGATAAATCAAAAACATTCAAAGATTACATTTAAATATAACAAACAAAATATATAATATAACAATTTTATTATAATAATTTTAATATATAGATTCAAACAAAAGAAATTTTTTGTACACGCAATAAATGTCTGCCACCCTCAAAAGGACTATTTAAAAAAAGATCGACAATTTCAATAGCATCTTTTTCCGTTATAAACCTAGCAGGTAAGGAACAAACATTAGCATCATTGTGATTTCTGGCCAATAAAGTTACATTTGAATTCCAACAAATTGCACAACGGACAGATTGATGTTTATTAATAGCCATGCTGATTCCATTACCACTACCACAAAATACAATTCCTCTCATAATCTCTTTTTTGTCGAGTGCAATACCCATTGGGTGAGCAAAATCCGGATAATCACAACTACTATCCGAATCACAACCAAAATCTTTTACAAGATAACCTTTTGATTCAAGATGCTCTTTAATGATACGCTTCAATAAATAACCCGCGTGATCAGAAGCTAATCCAATACATTCCATAGCTTTAGAAATAAAAATAAAAAATAAAAAACACGTAACTAATAATGATACAAAGTAATTAACAAAAATTGTTAATTTCCTGTTTAATGCAGATTATTAAATAATAAAGAAAAAAAAAGCTTAACCAAAATAATTGATAAAACAAGAAAAAAAAAAGCAGTTTATAATATAAAAAAGAACCAACAATATGAAAAGCCGAAAATAAAAAAAATAAAAAAATCCTGAATAATTAGATTACAAACATCTAGTTAATATGTAATCAAAAGACAAAGACTTAAATATTTAGGATGTTAATAATATCTCAAATAAATGTTAAAAAGAAACAAAATATTACAAAACAAATATCTATAATATTATTTTTAAACAAAAACAACAGTACATTATTATAACCATATTTTAAAGTTTAAATAAAATAAATAATAATAATATAAGTTTGTAAAAAATTGGATATTGTTATAATCGGTTTAAATTTGTGAAGGGAAGGTAATAAAAAATTGTAATAGGAATGAATTTGGAGAAAAAATTATCGATACTATTAGTAGAAGATAATGAACTAAACCAGAGACTTATGAAAATAAGCTTATCTAGGTTTAACTATAAAGTTACGATAGCATCCAACGGTTTAGAAGGGGTTGAAATATTTAGTAATCAAAATTTTGATCTCATTTTGATGGACATAATGATGCCAGTTATGGATGGTTTTGAGTCTACTAAAATAATTAGATCTATGGAAGCTGAAAATTCTAATCTTAAACATATTCCTATTATTGCTTTTACTGCAAATACAATTAATAACGACCGGGAAAAGTGTATTAAAGGAGGAATGGATGATATCCTTGAAAAACCATTTGATATTATTAAATTTCGTAAGATCTTAAGTTCATTGCCATAAAATGAATTTTCATTTGGTAGCTTGATTAAAATACTTTTACTGGTATGAATGATTTTATTGATTTGAGGGGTAGTGATTCAGAAAATATTGATTATGAGTTGGATAATAAACTTAGACCATTAAGATTTTATGATTTTAGTGGACAAAGTAAAATTGTCGATAATCTTAAAATATTTGTAAAGGCGGCCGTAATGAGGGGAGAATCTTTGGATCATGTTTTGCTACATGGTCCACCTGGTTTGGGAAAAACTACCTTGTCAAATATAATAGCCAATGAATTAGGTGTAAATTTGAAAGTTACTTCTGGACCTGTACTTGATAAACCTGGAGATCTTGCTGGTGTACTGACTAATTTAGAAAATAATGATGTTCTTTTTATTGATGAAATACACAGATTAAGTCCTGTAGTTGAAGAATATCTCTATTCGGCCATGGAGGATTATCGCATTGATATAATGATTGATAAAGGTCCTAGTGCCCGATCGATTCAGTTAGATTTGAATCATTTTACGTTAATAGGAGCTACAACCAGGAGCGGTTTATTAACGGCTCCATTGAGAGCCAGGTTTGGGATTAATTGTCATCTTGAGTATTATGATATAGAAGTGTTAACGGATATTGTAAAGCGTTCTGCAAAAATACTTGATATTGAAACTTATCATGATGCAGCCGTTGAAATTGCCAGAAGAAGCAGGGGAACCCCACGTATTGTAAATGCTTTATTACGTAGGGTAAGAGATTTTGCTATGGTAAAAGGGAATGGAGTTATTGATCTTGATATTACCAAGTATTCTCTTGAAGCATTAAACATTGATAAGTATGGGCTTGATCAAATGGATAATAAAATTTTATCCACAATTATTGATAAATTTAAAGGGGGCCCCATAGGGATAACAACAATTGCGACTGCAGTTGGTGAGGATGCAGGTACAATTGAAGAAGTTTATGAACCCTTTTTAATCAAGGAAGGATTTTTGAAGCGTACACCCAGAGGGAGGGAAGCTACCGAATTAGCATTTACTCATTTAGGAAGGATAAATTTAAAATCAAATGAACCGAGATTGTTTTAGAATTAGTTCACAGATTTAACTAATTCTATTTCAAAAATTTTTGGCCATAGTTTTCCCGTGACATAAATTTTATTTTTTTCTTTGTCATAAGCAATTCCATTTAAAACGTCTATGGGGGAACTTTGATTTAATAGGTTGGATGATAAGAGTCCTTTTAAATCAATTTCGGCGGTGATTTTACCAGTTTCAGGATTAATTTTAACGATCTTATCAGTTGTCCATATATTCGCCCAAATTTCACCGTTAATGTATTCCAATTCATTCAGATTTTGAACCACACCTGCCTGGTTGCATACCTGAATTTTCCTTATTTCTTTAAATGAATTTGAATCAATAAAATAGATGAAATCTGTACCATCACTCATTATTAAAGATTTTCCGTCATTGGTTAAACCCCATCCCTGTTCATTTTTAAAAGTCCAGGTTTTAAGCAATTCAAAAGTATTGAGATCCCGGACGAAACCAATTTGGGTTTTGTAAGTAAGTTGATATAATTTATCGTTTAAAATTGTAATTCCTTCACCAAAATATTGCTGATCAAGTTTGTATTCTTTTGTAGTCTTCCAGTTGTTAAGGTCAGTTTTATATATGGCAGAGCTTCCTTCCTGGCCTGTTCCTTCATATAAAAATCCTTTTCTAATTTCAAGACCTTCCGTAAAATGTTCGATATTATGGGGATATGCTTTTATTATTTTATAGTTGAATTTCTGAGGAGTTAAATCTGATAAAAGGAGAAAATCGCTGAAATTTTCTCCAGAGATACCTTCTAATGTGGTTGCTAATGCTTTAATGTAGTGAGTACCTACAGGAAGGGTGCTTGTTTCAATTTCGAATGAATATTCGGGTTTATCTGTAGCTTTAAACAAAACTCCGTCTAAGAAAATTTTAGTATTTAGGAATGTACCATCTTTTATTTTGGTTTTAAGGTTAACAGATACTTTATTACCCACAGATATTTTACCATTCTTTTGAGCAATGTTTATAGAAGTTACCGGTGGTCTGTTTCTTTTTGTGGATTGTGCGCAGTTTAATAAAACAAAAGTCGTAAAAAAAAATAAAAGGATAAAAACACTTAGATTTCTCATAATCAATTTTAAAGAGACATGTTACCGAAAATAATTTAATTGTTGAAAATTATATAAAAATCAGTTGATATTAACAAATGTATTGATTTAATTAACATTGCTTCACGTGGAACATTCCAGTCTTTGGTTTGATAAAGTAGTTTTACAACTAAGTAAACCATTATCTTTGTAATTAACTTTAAGACAGAAAATATTTTGAGTGCATTAAAAAAGCTTGCCGGCGAAACGGTTATTTATGGTGTTCCGAGTATTATTGGAAGATTTTTGAATTGGTGGCTTACACCACTTTATTGCCTGATGTTTTTGCCTGATGAGTTTGGTATTTTAAGCAATATTCTGGCTTATGTCGCATTTCTTCAGGTGGTGCTTACTTATGGGATGGAAACATCCTATTTCAGATTTGCTGGCAGAAGTGACTTTCCGGAAAAGGTTTTTACCACGACGATGATATCTTTGGCTATTACTTCCCTTGTATTTATTGCCCTTGTGTTAGGTTTTTCAACCCATATATCAAATTGGATCAGCTATGAAGGTCACAGGAATTACATCATTTGGATGGGTATTACAGTTGCTCTTGATGCGATTTCTTCCATCCCTTTTGCAAAACTCAGATTAGCTTCCAAACCTGTGAGGTTTGCAGTATTGAAGAGTATTAATATTGCATTGAGTATATCGTTGAATGTTTTCTGGATATATTTATGTCCAAAGATTTTACATTCAAATCCAGATTCATTTATCCGGTATATATACAACCCCAGTATTGGGATTGGATATGCTTTTCTTTCGTATTTAGTGGCATCAGCTTTAACACTTATTTTGTTTCTTCCTGATCTTAAAATAAAGGTGTCAAATTTTGATTGGTCTCTTTTGCAAAAGATGTTGAAATATGGGTGGCCAATACTGGTCATTGGAATAGCAGGTATGGTAAATCTAAACATTGACAAAATTTTGTTACCAAAGTTTCTTTCAGGTTCGAAGAATCCAATTTACGAATTAGGTGTTTACTCTGCAAGTGGAAAACTTGCCATTCTAATGGCCCTTTTTATTCAGGCATTTCGTTTTTCATTTGAACCATTTTTATTCTCACACTATAAAAATGAAGATTCAAAAACAGTGTATGCTGTCATCATGAAGTATTTTGTGATTCTCGGACTCCTAATTTTTCTGGGGGTGATGTTCTATATGGATATTTTTAAATTTTTTATTGGTACATCAAAATCGGGATATCACGAAGGGATAAAAGTTGTTCCCTGGTTATTGATGGGAAATTTGTTTTTAGGGATTTTTTATACGCAATCATTGTGGTATAAGCTTACCGACCAGACTTACTTTGGAGCCAGATTTGCAATTGTAGGGGCCATAATTACTATAGTTTTGAATATCGTCTTAATACCTGTTTTTGGTTATATGGCTTGTGGATATGCATTTTTTGCAGCTTCACTGGTAATGACAATCACTTCATATATTGTTGGACAGAAATATTTTCCTGTAAAATATGATTTAAAAAGAATAGGGTTTTATTTATTGCTAGCACTAATTCTATATCTGATAGAAATTGCATTTGTTTTTAATAATTTGTTTTTTAAGTTGAGCTTCAATTCGGTTTTATTATTCGTGTTTTTCGTTTTTATCTGGATTAAAGAGAAAAGTGATTTGAAAGGGTTATTTACGTTTACAAGGAGATAAAAGGGTGAACTGAAGAGATTGGAATTGTTTACTATCTTAGCGGATTGAAAAAATGAGAATATCATTTTTGTGATATCAAGCTCATGGTCAGGATAGAATATAGAGATGTAGAGTTCTATTCGTATGAAAACCAATTAAAAAAAATTGCAGAGGATGAGAGTAAAGATTGTTAATAAATCATCAAACGCGTTACCAGAATACAGTACTAAACATGCAGCGGGAATGGATTTAAGGGCCAACCTTTTGCAGGATGTTATTCTGGAACCATTTGAACGCAAACTTATTCCAACTGGATTATTCATCGAATTGCCAGTTGGATTCGAGGCTCAGGTGAGACCTCGAAGTGGTTTGGCACTAAAACGGGGAATAACTGTTCTTAATTCTCCAGGAACCATTGACGCCGATTATCGTGGTGAAATTCAGGTTATTCTCATTAATCTTTCCAAAGAAAATTTTATAATTACGCACGGAGAGCGGATAGCACAAATGGTAGTAGCATCACATGAAATTGTAAATTGGGATGAAGTTGAAGTCCTTGAGGAGACATCCAGGGGTGAAGGGGGATTTGGACATACAGGCAAGCATTGAGAAAAATTTAGCCAGGTATAGAATTTAAATTTAATCGAATGACTATAAAAGAGAGATTTTTTGGTTTTTTTATAATAATCTTGATTTCATTCACGGTTTTTTCATGTAAGGTTCAAAAAACCGTATCTGCTGTAACCGTTCCGAAAGTTTCAGCAGATACTACTGAAATTAAACTTGGTGAAGAGGAGCGTAAAGAATTTGAATATTTATTTATTGAAGGGTTAAAGCAAAAGTCGCTTGGAAATTCAGACGAAGCGATAAAGTTATTTTCCCGCTGTCTGGAGATAGATTCCAGCTCCTCGGCAACCCTTTATGAAATGGCAAATATTCATGTTTCTAAGGGTGATTTCCAAAGTTCGATGTTTCTGCTTGAAAAGGCTGTTTTAATAAATCCTGACAATCAGTATTATCATCTTTTACTCATCAAAGTATATCAGCAAAATAAATTGTATGAGAAGGGTGCCCATGAGTACGAAGTGCTTTCAAACCTTGTTCCTGATAATCATGAATTTCCGTTTTATAGTGCTGCTTTGCTGGTTATGGCCGGAAAGAAGGAAGAAGCATTGGCACTGTATGATAGGCTTGAACAGAAATTTGGAATTTCAGAACCTAGCGCTGTAGGGAAACAACAAATCTATATTCAACTTGGAAATAAAAAAGCTGCATATGAACAAATTGAGAAATTAATTCAGCTCTATCCTGCCGAATCCAAATATTATGGACTACTCGCTGACATGTATCTTGCCGATAAAAACAGGGAGAAAGCACTGGAGAATTATAATAAGATTCTTCAGATTGATCCAAACGATGGATTTGTGCACTTATCAATTGCAGACTTTTATTTAGAGTCTAATGATTCACTGAGGGCTTTCCAACATATTGTTTTAGCTTTTAAGAACGCAGTACTGGATTTTGAGACTAAAGCACAAATGTATATGTTGCTTACTAAACCAGGAATCAATAGAATATCGGATGAGAAACAAGTCGAATTACTTCACATATTAATTGATACTCATATTGATGATGAGCGACCCCGTGCTTTTTTAGTTGATTATTTTCAAGGAAAAAAGCAGATTGATGAGGCCCGTAAACAGATTCGACTTGTAATCGACATGAAGAAAGACAATTACCAGTATTGGGAGCGTCTCTTATTGATAAATAATGAATTACAGGATTGGTCAGCAATGAATAATGACAGTAAAAAAGCGTTGGAATATTTTCCTGATCAACCCTTAATTTATATCCTCGAATCCGTGGGATTGCTGCAACAAAAGAGATACAACGATTTATTGGCGGTGATCGATACCGGTTTGGTTCATGTGAAAAATGATCCTAAAATTCTTTCTCAATTATTTACCTATCGGGCAGAAGCATATTATAATCTAAAACGCTATAACGAAGCATTTGATGTTTTTGAAAAAGTGGTGGAACTTGATCCGGAAAACTTTATGGCATTGAATAACTATGCCTATTACCTTTCACTAAGAGGGGAACGTTTGAGTGTCGCCGAGAAATTGAGTGCAAAGGTAATACAGGCTAATCCAGATAATGCGACCTACCTGGACACCTACGCCTGGGTTTTTTTTATGAAAAAGGATTATCAACTTGCCAAGTTTTATATGGAAACTGCACTTTCGAAAGCATCAGAAGATAGTGCTGTTCTTATCGAACATTATGGAGATATTCTGTTTTACCTCAATGAAAAGGAGAATGCAATGCTTCAGTGGAAGAAATCACTTGAAAAAGGGAATCCCTCCAAAATTCTCAAATTGAAAATTGCTCAAAAAAAATACATTGAAACAAAAGAAAACTAATTTTATGATTGCCCCAAAGACGTTGATTAATTACTTTTTGTATGTAATTATCCTGGTATTTTTCTTGTTGGGTTGTAAGCAGGCTGAAAAAATAGCGCTACCCAAACGAATTAAGCATTACAGTGTAGGAAAGGTTATTAAATTAGTCAATGAGAGATCTTTAAAATATGAAACACTATCAGTTAAAAAAGCCTCCATTACCTTCTCTAACGAAGGTAAGATAACCTCAGTTCGGGGATCATACAAAATAAGGAGGGATAGTATTATTCAGATTTATGCTCAGAAACTTGCCATTCCGGTAGGGAAGGTGGAGGTGAATGCAGATTCGTTTAAGGTGGTGTATTTTTTGGATCAGCAGGTTTTTACAGGGAAAAATAATTACCTGAGCAAACTATTGGGAATCGATGTTGATTTTGGTGTATTGCAGGCATTATTGAGTAATAAATTATTTTCATTTCGTCAGGATCTGAAAGAGAAAGATTTTAGAGATTTTGTCTGTGAAATTGAGGAAAATATGTATAAAATCTCCTCAATTAGGGATAGGAAGTTAAAGAGGTTTAATAAAAATGAGGAGGCCCTGGAGCGATATCGAAACCGGTTGGATATTGGACATTTGATTAAGCAGGATATCTATATTGATCCCGATTCTTTTGTGGTAAAGAAAATGGTCTTTAATGATCTTGATACCAATAAAGGGGTGAGGCTGGAGTTTTCAAAATATGAGAAAGTTGCAGAACAATGGTTTCCAGGACGAATAGAGATGGCGTTAACCGGACAGAAACAAATTGAGTTGTCAATTGAATTGTCTAAGATTAGTCTGGATGAGGAAAAGAATTTTGGATTCTCTGTTTCTCCGAAGTATACAAAAAAATTGATTGAATAATTAAAGGGTCATTTTGGTAATATCTAATTGATGAAATATTCTGGTTCGAGACTTTTAATATTAACTTTTTTTACCTTTTTAGCGTGCTTTACCTTGGACGTTTCTGGTCAATCACTCGAAGAGCTTAAAAGAAGGAAGGAGAAAACTGCATCTGAAATTGAATATATCAATAATTTATTAAAGGAGACCAACACTAATGCGAAAGCCTCATTGAACAGACTTTCTGTCCTTGAAAGGCAAATTAATCTTCAGGACAGGCTTATAAATAATATTACCGGCGAAATTGGTTACCTTGATTCATCCATCCTGCAAAATATCAGACGAATTGATTCGTTGAGTTCTGCCCTTCAGTCTGTAAAGATTAAGTACGCCTCTATGATCAGGTATGCAGACCGTAATCAGGATAATAGTAATCAATTGCTTTTTGTGTTATCGGCACAGGATTTCAACCAGGCATACAAACGGTTTATCTATTTAAAGGAGTATGCCGATTATCGACGCAAACAGGCTGAAAAAATCACTGAATTCAAAAATTCAATTACGAATCAATTATTAGAGTTCAATAGACAAAAGGATGAAAAGCAACATCTTTTAGTTTTAAAAGTTAATCAGACAAAGATTATTGAACGGCAAAAGAAGCAGCAGAAGGATGTATATGCAGAATTACATCAAAAAGAGAAAGACTTAAATAAAAAGCTTGAGAATCAACGAAAGGCAGAGTTAAGGTTAGAGCAGGAGATTGAGAGGGTAATTGCGGATGAAGCCAGGAAGGTGAACCGTAAAACTTCGACGGAGAAAGGTTTCGCTTTGACTTCAGAAGAGAAGGTTCTTTCAGGAGATTTTTCGAATAACCGTGGGAAGTTTCCCTGGCCTGTTCAGCGTGGGTTAATTACAGATCATTTTGGAGAGCACCCGCATGCGGTTTTAAAGTATGTTGTTGTGCGAAATGCCGGGGTTGATATAACGACCCAGGCTAATGCCAAGGCGCGTGCCATATTCAAAGGAGAGGTAACCAAAGTGGTTGCTATTCCGGGAGGTAATATAGCGGTAATCATCCGTCATGGAAATTACCTTACTGTTTACTCGAATTTAAGTGAGGTATTTGTTAAAGCGGGACAGCAAGTTGAAGGAAAAGAGGATATTGGGAGTATTTTTACTGATCAGGGTGATGACAACAAGACAGTCCTCAAATTCCAGTTATGGAAAGAAAATACCAAACTGGATCCTGAAGAGTGGCTAAAACACATGTAATTTTTGGACTCCCTTATCCGTTTAGCTTCTGTTGTTTGTCAGATTTGCCACCTTTGTCAGCCCTTGAAGATTGATGATTTTGATCTTTCTTCCCTGCAAATCGATTAACTTATCCTGCTTAAATTCAGATAACAGGCGGATTATCGATTCTGTGGCAGTACCAACAGTGTTAGCTAATTCCTCCCTGGTTAAAGAAATCTGAAGTGTCTGATCAGCATCCAGGTCAAAACTGTCTTTAAGCAACAGCAATATTTCAGCCAACCTTTCACGAACTGTTTTCTGAGCAATATCGGTGATGTACTCATTTGCCTCTTTTAACTCAGCACATACAATTCGAAGCATTGCCAATGCAAATGAGGAGTTTTTTTCTATGAGGTTAAGTAGAGTTTTATAGGGGACATGGCACAAGATGGCGTCTTCAATAATCTTGGATGTAGTGCAGGCAGATTCCTGGCTTAGCAGGGAGCGATAGGCTATAATATCCCCTTTTCTTGCGAAACGGATAATCTGCTCTTTGCCATCGATACCTGTTTTATAGACTTTTACGATCCCCCGAACGATACAGTAAAATCCTGTAAGGCGGCTCCCTTCCTTATAAACAATACTTCCCTTTTTGAGGGAAGTACAAGTCTTTTCATAATTTAGACTTTTTAGTTCTTCTTCGCTAAGAGACTTGAAAAAGCGAAAACCTGAAAGTGTTATATCATCCAATGGTTCATTTAAATTCTTCATAATCAATTATAAAAGTTGGGAATTTTTAGAGCGATAAATATACGATTTAAATTTAGAAGTTAAATTATATTATATGTTTAAACAAATATATAGTGGTTAATGTTAATTGAGTAATTTAAAACTATTAGTATTATAAACATTTAAAGAATAAAATAAAAGAAAATGAGCAGTAAACTTACAATTATGGGTAGTCTGAAAATGTCAATCGTTATATTGACAGTAATATTAGCAGGTTTTAGCATTAAAGCGAATGCTGCAGATTATATTGTAGACAAGGGTGTTAGCATCGTTAAGTGGGAAGCAAAGAAGGTGACCGGCCAGCATAATGGTACCATTTCATTTTCGAATGGATCGATTTCTGCCAATAACGCTACCATTGCAGGTGGAACTTTGGTTATTGATATGAAAACCATTGTTGACGTAGATCTTACAGATGCTGGTTATAACAAAAAACTTATAGGCCATTTATCTTCAGAAGATTTTTTTGCTGTAGATAAATTTCCTGAGGCAACATTGGTGGTTAAAAAAGCTGTCGCAGTTGCTGGAGATGACTTTAAAATTTCTGGTGATCTAACTATTAAAGGGGTAACTAATCCAATCGAATTTAGTGCAAAAGTGAAACTGGTTGGTGATAAACTGAATGCAGAAGGTGTTATGACAATAAACAGAGCTAAGTTTGGTGTTAAATATGGCTCATCCAGCTTCTTTCAAGGGTTGGGTGATAAGGTAATTTATGATGATTTTACCCTTGCATTTAGCATTGTAGCTTCAAAAAAGTAAGAAATTATTGATATATTTTTAAAGGATGTTCCCAGGAGCATCCTTTTTTTATAATATTTTTCGTAATATTCCCTTAATTTTATCAAAAAGTTAAAGTATGGCTAAAGTTGCATTGATAACAGGGAGTGCAGTTAGAATTGGGCGGGAGATTGCCTGTCATCTTGCAGCTAAGGGATGGAATCTGGCACTTCATTTCAACTCCTCCAAGAAAGAGGTCTTGCTTTTAGAGGATGAATTAAAGTCTGGGTATCCCCATCAGTGCTTTAAAGTTTTTAGGGCAGATTTAGGGATGGTTGATCACGTCTCTTTGCTGGTTAATCAGGTTATTGAAAGGATGGGTTCTCTTGATCTTTTGATTAACAATGCCTCTGTTTTTGTTCCTGGCTCATTAAAGGTTACGACTAACGAACAACTGATCAGTCATAATATGATAAATTATATCGCTCCGGTAATATTGATCAGGGACTTTGCCAACAGTTCAGCTAATGGATTGATTATTAATATAACAGACACTCGTATTACAACGAATAGGGGTGATTATATGGCTTACTCTTTATCTAAAAAGGGAGTTTGGGATTTAACAAAGATGGCTGCATTGGAATTGGGACCGAATTTTAGGGTAAACGCTATAGCACCAGGGGCGGTCTTGCCACCAGTAGGTAAAAACCGGATATATCTTGAAAAAATTGCAGGAAATACTCCAATGAAAATCCCTTCAGGTGTGATTTCTATATTAAAAACACTTGATTATATTATTGATAACCAAGATCTAACAGGTCAGATTATTTACTGTGATGGGGGAAGTCATCTAATGTAACCTTTTGGTTAATTTTCGATTTTAGTATCTTTATCAATTAAAGGAATTCACTAATTAATATTTTATGGCGGTTATCCGGATTAAAAATTTACTCATTCCAACCATTATCGGGTTCAATCCTGAAGAGAGGATTAATCTTCAGGATGTCATTATCAATGTTGAGATAGAGGTCGATATTTCAAGGGCTGTCACCAGTGACCACGAGGAGGTAATTTATAATTACAAGACAATCACAAAGGCAATAATTGCTTTTGTTTCAGAAAGTAAGTATAATTTACTTGAGAAGTTAACCCATGAGGTACTGCAACTGATTATGAAAGACGATCGTGTTATAAGGGCTAAAGTTGAAATTGACAAACCCCGGGCACTTCGCTTTTCAGATTCGGTTTCTGTTGAATTAGAGGCAAAACGCTGATGAATCACCAATGTATCATCGGAATAGGTTCGAATATTGATGCAGATCAAAACTTTGCATCAGCCCTGTTTTATCTTCGTCTGGAGCAAGAGCTGCTTGCTGTTTCATCAAAGGTTATAACTTCTCCAATAGGAATTGTTAATCAACCTGATTTTCTTAACGGAGCAGCTAAAGTTTCCACCCTATTGGATAAAGATGAATTTCAAAGTTATCTTAAGAATCTGGAAGACAGGCTTAAACGTGATCGTACAGCTCCAAAATTTGGTCCGCGTACCATTGATTTGGATATTGTTGTATGGGACGGTGAGATTGTTGATAATGACTATTTCGAACGTGAATTTTTAAAAACGGTTGTGGATGAGATATTTGGAGATAAATAGAAATTGATAGAAATAATTTGAAATTGATTATTTATAGCTCAGATTTGAGGGGAGAAATTTCTCCACATATTCAACTGAAACATTTTTACGTTTTGCAAAGTCGGTGATCTGATCCTTTTCGACTTTTTCCAGGCCGAAATAGACTGCATTCTTGTGTGCAAAATACTGACCGCAAACTGAAGCGGTGGGATACATTGAAAAGTGTTCGGTCAGATGGATGTCTGCTTTTTCTGTAGCTCCCAACATATCAAACAGAACTTTCTTTTCAGAGTGTTCAGGACAGGCGGGATAACCAGCAGCAGGCCTGATTCCCTGATATTTGCAGTTAATCAGGTCGAGAGCTGAGAGATTTTCATCCGGAGCATACCCCCAAAACTCTTTTCTCACCCTTTCGTGCAGGCGTTCAGCAAATGCTTCAGCAAGTCGGTCGGCCAATGATTCAAGTAAAATAGCCTGGTAATCATTCCCCTCTTTTTTAAACTTTTCAACCCATTCAGCTACGCCTATCCCTGCAGTTACGGCAAATCCGCCGCAGTAATCGGCAATTCCTGTGCTTTTTGGAGCCACAAAATCGCTAAGGCAATAGTTTGGCAGATTAGCGCCTCTTTTTTGCTGTTGACGCAGGTGACGGAAGGTTGCCTCCACCGTTTGCCGACTTTCGTCTGAATAGAGCTCTATGTCATCCCCAACAGTGTTTGCAGGCCAGATACCCACTACCCCTTTGGCAGTAATCATTTTCTTTGCAATTATTTCATCGAGAAATAGATTTGCTTCATCATAGAGTTTGCGCACTTCGGCTCCCTGATTCGGGTCATCGAAAATAGCTGGATACTTTCCTCTGAATTCCCAGGCGATAAAGAAGAAAGTCCAATCGATATAATGTCTTAACTCTTCGAGTGGGTAATCCTCAAAAATCTGGATGCCGGCTTTGGCAGGGGGATAAACCATTGATTCATTCCAGCCCGGATTAAACGCATTTGCACGGGCAGCATTAAGCGTGAGGTACTCCTTTGGTTTTTTGGCGCTGTGTGTGGCGCGTAATTCCTTATATTCTGTTTTTATAGATTCAAGATAATCATGATCTTTAGCCAACAGGCTTGAGACGACCTGGACAGCACGTGAGGCATCCTTAACGTAAACAACTGTTTGGCCATACTGAGGGGCAATTTTCACTGCGGTATGGATTTTGGATGTTGTCGCACCCCCGATCATCAGGGGAACTTTGAAACCACGCCGCTCCATTTCGTGGGCTACATGGGCCATCTCTTCGAGCGAAGGGGTGATCAGTCCACTGAGACCGATAATGTCTGCCTTTTCTTCAATTGCTTTATCTAAAATTTTTTCTGCCGGAACCATTACACCAAGGTCGACTACGTCGTAATTATTGCAGGCAAGTACAACTCCGACAATGTTTTTGCCAATATCGTGAACGTCACCTTTGACTGTAGCCATCAGGATCTTCTTTTTCTCGGTGGGAGCCTGTTTTAAATCCAGTTTATCCTGTTCGATATAGGGTTGAAGGAAGGCAACTGCTTTTTTCATCACCCTGGCTGATTTAATTACCTGAGGAAGAAACATTTTGCCACTTCCGAACAGGTCGCCGACCCTGTTCATCCCGTCCATTAAAGGTTCTTCAATGACCCTGATGGCACTGTTATATTCCGGAAGCAGCTCTGAAATATCTTCCTCGATAAATTCGGTAATTCCCTTAACAAGTGCGTGTTGAATTCGTTCTTTGACACCTAGTAAACGCCATTCCTCTGTTTTCTCCTCTTTTTTCCCGCGGGCTGCAATATTTTCTGAAAAGGCAAGGATCCTTTCCGTGGAATCGGGTCTGCGGTTTAGAATTACATCCTCGACATATTCGAGGAGATCTTTTGGAATCTCATCGTAGATCTGCAACATACCTGGATTTACGATTCCCATATCGAGTCCCGCTGAAATGGCGTGGTATAGAAATACAGAGTGAAAGGCTTCACGGATTGTGTTATTCCCGCGGAAGGAGAAGGAGACATTTGAAATTCCGCCGCTTACTTTGGCATACGGAAGGTTCTCCTTAATCCATTTTGTTGCTCTAATAAAATCGAGTGCGTAGTTATTGTGTTCTTCAATTCCGGTTCCGACAGTTAAAACGTTTGGATCAAAAATGATATCCTGTGGCGGGAAATGAACCTCGTCAACCAGGATGTGGTATGCACGCTCGCAGATGCGGATACGATCTTCAAAGGTTGCTGCCTGACCTTGTTCATCAAAAGCCATTACTACGGTGGCAGCACCATATTTTTTTATTTTATGAGCACATGCCTTAAATAATTCTTCTCCCTCTTTCAGGCTAATTGAATTAACAATAGCCTTACCCTGAAGGCATTGCAGACCAGCCTCTATGACAGTCCACTTTGATGAATCAACCATAATTGGAAGCCGGGCCATGTCGGGTTCAGACATTAACAGGTGGAGAAAGCGGACCATCTCTTTTTCAGCGTCAAGCATGGCATCATCCATGTTTACGTCAATCACCTGGGCACCTCCATCAACCATTTCACGTGCTATGGCTAATGCCTCCTCATATTTTTCTTCGCGGATAAGTCTTGCAAATTTGATAGAGCCCGATACATTGCATCGTTCACCGATATTAGTAAAGACCGAATTTTTATCGATAGTCAGAGGTTCCAGTCCACTCAGTCGGGTTGCAATTTCAGGTTTATTGGGTTTGTGTGGTTTTGCCTTTGCGGCCATAGCTGCCAATTCCCGAATGTGTTCAGGAGTTGTTCCACAGCAACCTCCAATGATATTGACCATACGGCTTTCGAAAAAATCCTGGACATAAACGCCCATCATATGAGGTGTTTCGTCGTATTCTCCAAACTGATTTGGAAGGCCTGCATTTGGGTGGGCGCTGATATAGAAGGGGGCTTTGCGGCTTAGCTCTTCAAGATAGGGGCGCATCTCTTTGGCCCCTAAGGAGCAGTTTAATCCGATAGTTAGTAAGTTAATGTGGGATAATGAGTTAAGAAATGCTTCAACGGTCTGGCCTGAGAGGGTTCTTCCGCTGGCATCGGTAATGGTTCCGGAGATCATCACGTCAATTTTAACTCCCCTGGTTTCGAGTACCTCCTCAATAGCCATCATGGCCGCTTTGGCATTCAGGGTATCAAAGATTGTCTCCACCAAAAGGATATCCACACCGCCATCGAGCAATCCCTCGACCTGTTCGCGATACGACTCCTTCATTTCTGCAAAGGTGATGGCACGGTAGCCGGCATCATTTACATCAGGCGACATCGAACAGGTTTTATTCGTTGGTCCGATGGCCCCGGCGACATACCGTGGTTTCTCAGGGGTTGAATATTTCACAGCTGCAGCATGGGCAATACGTGCCGACTGCTTATTTAGCTCATATACAAATTCTTCCATGCCATAATCTGCCTGAGAGACACGTGTGGCATTGAAAGTATTGGTTGCGACGATATCAGCACCAGCTTCAAGAAATCCTTCATGAATTTCCTGGATTACTGAAGGTCTGGTGATTGAAAGTAGATCGTTATCTCCTTTAAGCGGTGATGGCCAGGTTGTGAAACGGTCACCACGAAAATCCTCTTCCGTTAATTTTACCCGTTGAATCATAGTTCCCATCGCTCCATCGAGCACGAGAATACGATGTTTCAATTCCTTCCGTATATTGCTTTCCTTGTTCATCTTGTTTTATTGTAGACTCAAAATCAAAAATTCTGCCGGTTTTTAAAGTGCCGATACTTGTTATAACAAGCCAGAGCTATTAAATGATCATTTGGTAATGCATTTAATTATTTCTCTTGCTATAAGTATTCCATTTACCGAGGCTTGCATTAAGCCTCGTGTGATTCCCGCCCCGTCGCCGCCAAAATGGAGATTTTTTACAGCTTCACTTTGAAATGTCTGATCAACCTTGATAATACTTGAATAGAATTTTACTTCTACGCCGTATAGCAGGGTTTCATCACTTGCAAGTCCGGGGCTTACTTTATCCAGTGAACGGATCATTTCAATTATATCCATTAAAATCCGGTGAGGCAAGACCAGGCTTAAGTCTCCCGGAACGGCATCCTTGAGTGTTGGGATGATATTATTTCGATAAAGGCGATCAGGTGTTGTGCGTCGTCCGCGAACAAGATCGCCAAAACGTTGAACTAATATCTTATTACGCGTGAGCATGTTGGCCAATCTGGCAATATGACGTCCATATTCAATGGGTGCATTAAAAGGCTCAGTAAATTTTTGTGAAACGAGCAAGGCGAAGTTGGTATTATCGCTTTTCAGATCTTTGTAACTATGGCCATTTACAACTGCCAGGTTTCCATCATAATACTCTGACGAGACAAATCCGCCAGGGTTGGAACAGAATGTGCGTACTTTATCGTCAAAAAAGCGGGTGAAATGGACCAATTTGGCTTCATAGAAGTTATCATTAATCTCCTGCATAATTTCGTTGCGGCATTCGAGGCGGATCCCGATATCGACGATTCCTGTTTCGATAGGAATATGTTGTATTTTACATTGCTGCATGAGCCAGTCAGAACCTTCACGACCCACTGCGACCACGACATGTTTTGCTAAAAAAGTCTCTTTAGAACTTTTAACCCCTTCAACCTGATTTTGATTAATGATAAACTGTTCTACCGGAGTATTAAACCGGACTTCGACACCTTTGTCGGTTAGATGGTCGAAGAGTGCATGGTAAAGTTCCTGGGTTTTTTCTGTTCCGAGATGCCGGACAGGGCAGGGGACCAGTTTCAGGTTTGCTTCGATCGATTTTCTTCGGATCTCGCGCATTGCCGGAGTTTCTTTCTCACCATGGATTTTCGAATCGGCACCGAATTTAAGGTAAATCTCATCGGTGTATTTGATCAACTCCATAGTTTTTTCTATTCCAATATAATCTGGAAGCATGCCACCCACCTCGTGTGAAAGGGATAATTTGCCGTCGGAATAGGCGCCTGCTCCGGCCCAACCCGTTGTAATTGAGCAAGGTTTACAATTAATGCATATACCTCCATTGGTATGTTTGGGACAATTCCTATGCTGGATATCTCTCCCTTTTTCCAGTATAATAATTTTGAGGTCGTTACGCTCTTTTACCAGTTCATAGGCGGTGAAAATCCCGGCCGGACCAGCCCCAACAATTATGACATCGTAACCCATTTGATTGGTTGTTGAATTTTATTTTTTCCTGATAGCCCGACCTAACATGGGTAAGACAAACCGGGCAAAGGTAGGAATATTTTTTTTTGCGACAATTTTTCGTTGTAATGATCTTATAATCAAATTTTAAATGTATTTTTGTACAAATTTAAAGTACAACTTTTAATTTGTACAAAATGTGGATAAAAAGAGATATTGAGGCTGAATTATTGGAACTTGCATTACAGTATCCAGTTGTAATGATCACCGGACCCCGTCAGGCCGGGAAAACCTCTTTGGCGCAAAGGTGTTTTCCTGAGAAGCCCTATTTTTCGCTTGAAAATCCGGATATAAGGGAACAAATTACGGCTGATCCGCGTGCTTTTTTTTCAGCGAATCCGGAAGGAGCAATCATTGACGAATTTCAGCGGTATCCGGATATTCTCTCATACATTCAGGGAATTGTCGATGAAAGAAGGATGAAAGGTCAGTTTATACTTACGGGCAGCAATAATGTAATAATGCTAAGTCAGGTTGCGCAAAGCCTTGCCGGGCGTGTTGCTATTCTTAAGTTGCTTCCCCTTACCATTGGGGAACTTTCTGATTCTGGCAGGGAGTTCAATACTGATGACTATCTTGTGAACGGTTTTTATCCGGGCATATATTCTGAAGGATTGAACTCTTTGAAAGCCTATCGCAACTATTACGAAACCTATGTTGACCGTGATATTCGTCAGCTCTTACAGATCAAAGAGCTTGTTTATTTTCAGCGGTTTATAAAATTATGTGCCGGACGTACAGGTCAATTGTTTAATGCCAGCAGTTTAGCAAATGAGGTAGGAGTTTCTTCAATGACAATACAATCATGGTTATCGGCATTACAGGCAACTTTTATCGTATTTTTAGTTCAGCCCTGGTCTGCCAATATCAGTAAGCGGATGGTGAAGACACCTAAGCTTTATTTTTATGATGTGGGATTGGCATCTTACCTGTTGGGAATTGAGAATATTTCACATATTGAAACTCACCCACTTCGGGGAGCCTTGTTTGAAAATATGGTGATTTTGGAGTTATTGAAGAAGCGATATAATGCGGGTTTGGATAATAATCTCTATTTCTATCGGGATAATCATGGGAATGAGGTGGATGTTTTGCAGGAATCGGGATACCAATTAAATTTGTTCGAGATTAAATCGGGTCAAACCTTTACTTCTCATTTCTTAAAAGGGCTTGAATATTTGCGAAAATTGATTCCTGAACGGATTTCAACCTCCAATTTGATTTATGCGGGAGAACAGGAGATGACTATTAATGGTCACCGAATTATGAATTACAGAAATCTGAGTGTTTAAGATGATGATGCAGAAAGGGATAAATGATATCATATTGGGGATGAAAGGGGTCTTTTTTGATATGGACGGTGTGCTGTACGATTCTATGGGTGCACATGCGGATGCCTGGAGCAAGGCGTTTCTCCATTTTGGGATAGATTTCCCACCTGAGATGGTCTATCTGAATGAGGGACGCACAGCCCAGTCGACCATTAATCTGGTTTTTCAGCAGAATGAAGATCGGCTTGCCACTGATTTTGAGATTGAGCAGATCTATTCGAAAAAGACCGAGATTATTGCGGCTTATCCTGAAGCCGTCCCATTCGGAGGTGCACTTGCATTGATGGCTAATCTTAAAATGGAGGGGAAGGCTATCTGGGTTGTCACCGGTTCATCGCAGGATAAGTATCTCGAGGCACTACTTCTTGATTTCAAAGAATTTGTCACTGCAGATCGGATTATTTCGGGGAAAAATGTAACCCATGGTAAGCCTCATCCCGAACCTTATCTTACCGCATTACATAGATCGGGATTTTTAGCCCACGAAGTTCTTGTGATTGAAAATGCCCCTTTGGGTGTGGAATCGGCTAAAGCAGCGGGAATATTTACCCTGGCTGTAAATACCGGTATTCTGGAAGATAATATATTATGGGAGGCTGGTGCAGATATTGTAATTCGGGATTTAAGCGAACTTAATTTATGAAAGGCTCTCAACGTTTATTTGCATTCCTGATTTTTTCTTTGATCTTCAATTTTAGTCACTTGGTGACTTTCGGATAACAGAGTAACTGGACCCACTTCAGGGGAAGTAATCTAGATGGAATATCGACAGATAGCCTTGTCCCTGTTTCCTGGAATGATACAACCAATATAATCTGGAAAACAGATATCAGAGGCAGGGGATGGTCTTCGCCAATCGTCTATGGGAATCAGGTTTGGGTAACTACAGCGACAGTCGATGGGAAGGAGATGTCGGGAATTTGTGTTGATTTTAAAACAGGTAAACTACTCTATGATATCCTTTTATTTAAACAGGATAGTATCTATGGAAAGCATTCTGTCAACAGCTATGCTACACCGACCCCTTGCATTGAACACGGGTTTGTCTACCTTAATTTCGGAAGTTCCGGAACAGCATGCATTAATAGTGAAAACTGTCAGATTATCTGGAAGAGGGATGATCTGAAATGTGACCATATGCAGGGAACAGGATCATCTCCAATGCTTTATAAGGATCTGCTTATTCTTCATTATGAGGGAACCGATCATCAGTTTATTGTAGCACTTAACAAAAAGAGTGGAGTAACCGTCTGGAAAAGTGAACGTCCGCAGGAATATTATGATCGCCTCTCCCCGGTAGGGAAAAAGGCCTATGTAACACCAATTGTTGTCAATGTTGATGGGAAAGATCTCCTGATATCAAACGGTGCCGCTGTCTGTATTGCCTATGAGGTTGAAACCGGTAAGGAGGTTTGGCGATTTATTCAGGGTGAAGATTCCACGATTGCAATGCCATTTGCTGAAAATGGGGTGGTTTATTTTTATACCAGTTTTGTAAATCCGCCGGATGGAGAAAAGTATATCGAAATGGTGGCTATTGACCCTCGTGCATCAGGAGATATAACAAAGACTGATAAGGTTTTATGGAGAATTAAATCTCCAATTTTACAGCTTCTGACTCCTCTCATTAAAGATGGGATTATCTATACGGTTGACAGTCGAAACAATCTGACTGTAATTGATGCAAAGAGTGGCATACCCTTGTACACCAAAAAGTTGAAAAATAAATTCAACTCTTCACCGGTTTATGCAGGTGGAAAGGTTTACTTTACCTCGGTCAAGGGGGAGACCCTAGTGCTGAAAGCCGGCCGGACACTTGAGATTCTTAGCGAGAATAAATTACCGGGAGACCTGTTTGCCACCCCGGCGATTGCTCAAAACTCGATTCTGATACGGAATGAATTTTCACTCTATCGTATTGGAAATAAGTAGAAAATTCGCTTTTAAATTAAGATTATGTTACTTTTGATTGACCAAATCTAACGTCTAATTTAGTACCTGATTTAGATATTAGGATAAGTGTATTTTGATTGGACACCTTTAACCAACAGAATAGATGAAGAACATCCCACAAACTGAACTGAAAAGGGTTATTTTAACTCTGCTCCGGATTTCTATTGGCTGGCATTTTTTCTATGAAGGAGTTGTCAAATTATTTGCAGAAAAATGGAGTGCCTATTCATTCCTGGCTAATACTTCCGGTTTTTTATCCGGTTTCTATCATTGGATATCGGCGTCACCCCAGTTGATGAAAGTTGTTGATTTAATGAATATCTATGGGCTGATTATTATTGGATTGGGGTTGTTTATGGGATATCTTGTCCGGTATGCCGCTATTTCCGGAGCACTGCTGCTTACCCTTTATTATTTTGCTTATCCTCCTTTTGGAGCCTCCTTATTAAGTTCCGTTGAAGGTCATTTATTTATAGTGGATAAATTATTCATTGAAACATTAGCTCTGCTGTTTTTAGTATTTACCAGGGAAGGTGGATATGGGATTGATATGCTTCTTCCCGGGATAATTAATTTGAAAAAGCGGACGACTGTTCCCGGGAAAACCTCTGACGAAGCATCTGTCAAGAGTCGCCGTGAAGCATTGAAAAATTTGTTCACTATACCTGCACTTGGTTTGATGGGTTGGGGGGCTTTCAATAACAGCAAAAAGTATGATGTTGATGTAATGACCGGTGCGACCATTCAGGTGAAATCGACTGCCCTGGCCGAACTTAAGGGTGAATTGCCAAAAGGGAAAATAGGGAAGCATCAGATCAGCAGGTTGGTGGCAGGTGGTAATCTAATTGGAGGGTGGGCACATTCACGTGACTTAATTTATGTATCTTCTTTATTCAAGGCTTATAACACAGAGAAAAAGGTTTATGAAACCTTGATTCTTGCCGAAAATGCCGGTATCGACACAATAAATATTGGGTTCGTTTCAAATCCGTTGATGGCAAAATATAAAAAAGCCACTGGCAGCAAAATCAAGGTTATATCGCAGGTAGCTCCAAACATGAAGACAGGTGATATTTTTGAGCAGATCAATGGCGCTATCGATAACGGTGCAGATATTCTTCAGATACAAGGCAACTGGTGTGACTGGCTTGTTCGGGACCGGAAAACTGAGGTGATTGAAAAGATGATGAGGCGCATCCGCGAACAAGGTATTATTGTCGGATTAGCAGCACACAGCGTGGAATCGTTGATTCGGTGTGAAGAGCTGGGGATCATCCCTGATTATTACATGAAAACGATGCACCACGATAATTACTGGTCTGCCCATCCGAGGGAAAACCGGGTTACTTTTGAAGTAGACGGTAAAACAAACTTAGATCATAATAAGTGGCACGACAACTGTTTTTGTCTTTTTCCTGAGAAGACTGTTGATTTTGTGAGCAAGGCAAAAGTTCCTGTTATGGGATTTAAGGTTTTGGCTGCGGGAGCTATTGAACCTGAAGATGGATTTCGGTGGGCTTTGGAGAACGGTGCTGATTTTTTATGCGTTGGAATGTTTGATTTTCAGATTGTGAATAATGTAAATGTGACGATTGACATTCTTGAGAATCTGCCAAACCGCAGGCGGGAATGGTTTGGGTAATATGATTTTTAAATTTGAATAATATAGGGTTGTAAAGAATGGTAAATCGAGGCTCTGGTAATCACTTGAGATTCCTCACTTCGTTACCAATGACAGCTTTCCCTTTTTAAAGGGGTGGGTGAAGGGACGTTGCCGCCCCTTTACCCACCCCTTATTATCCAGACTTTCTATGTCATGCCGAATGGAGAGTAGCGGAATGAGGAATCTCTCCTATTTTTGCAATGTCTATTGTTTTAGGTAATTATCAATACAATATTTTGAGATCACGATTGTGCATATATTGCAGCAAACATCTGGGCAAAGGCTTCAAATTTGATCTTTCCGAAAACTTCAGGACGGTGTGCACTATAATCTGAGGCCATCTCTCCGCTGCGCATTGCTGCACCCATTTCAGCGTAGTTTTCAGCAATTTCAAGTGGCAGACCTGCCTGGGTCATCCCGGCGATTGTATCTTCATCCTTGAAATTGATCCATGGAAGTGCAGGTTTACCAATAGCATTTCCTAAAATAAATGCCACTTCCCCGGTAGTTTTTTCATCGCTCGCTATGTACCGGACACTTTTTCCTGTAAATGAGAGTGACAGTAACTCTTCAGCTGCGACTTCAGCAATATCGTCGGTATGGACGATTACAAGCTTTGTTCCTTCTCCGTAGTTTCCGCCGATGATACCCATATGTTTGATCATCCCGATATTTGCCAGAAAGTTAGGGTAGAAAAAGCCGGGTCGAAGGTGTTTCACGTTCACATCACTTAATGTATTTAACGCTTTTTCAACGAAAAACAGTCCGCTTACTGGACCGCAACCGTCGGCCATATGAGCTCCCATACTGCTAAGGTTAACAATGTTCTTAACACCTGAGTCCTGAATTGCCGCTGCATAATTTTCGCCGATACCGGCAATGTATTTTTTCCAGTTACCCGACCCAAAATTTGGCGGAACCATTGTATATACTGCGTCAGCCCCGGTGAAAGTCGCAGTCAAAAAAGCGATATCTTCAACGGAACCAATTGCAGCTTTTGCTCCGATGGCCTCAATTTGTGCCACTTTATCAGCTTTACTGCTGATAATTGTGACAGAATGGCCTGCAGCAATCAATCTTTCAGCAAGCGGTTTGCTGATATTTCCCAATGAACCTGTTAAAACGTATTTCATAATTTCCAAGATTAATTGTTTAGATTATAAAACATTGATAAGAAAAAAAAGTTCAAAAAGTATGCTGTTCTACTCCGGTATTCCCAACAAAAGTGCCATTACAAAATTTCTTATATTTCGGAAAAAATTCAAATACAGAAAGATGGATACTTTAAACATAGCAATATTAGGCTGCGGAACTGTTGGCGGTGGTGTTGCACAGATTATTACGGAAATAAATGAGGAGCTTTCTCTGAGGGCGAAAACAAAAATTGTACTCAGAAAAATTGTAGAACTTTCTCCCGCTGTAGCATCTGAACGGTTTAATCTTCCGCTCGGTTTGTTTTGTGGCGGAGGCAGGGATCTGTCGGGGAGTGAAGCCAACCAGTATATCAAAGAGATTATTTCCTCCAAAGAGATTGATTTGGTAGTTGAAACAATTGGCGGTAAGAGCGACTTCGTTTACAATATCTGTCTTGATATTCTCAATTCCGGAAAACATTTGGTTACTGCTAATAAAGCACTTCTGGCCGAGAGAGGGAAGACAATCTTTGAAACTGCAGAAACAAAGCGTGTAAAAATAGGTTTTGAGGCAGCAGTCTGCGGTGCAATCCCAATTATCAAAACCATTCAGGAGAGCTTCACAGGTGATAGGGTACTTTCGGTTTCAGGGATTATGAATGGGACGAGCAATTATATCCTCACGCAAATGCAGGATGGAAAACTGGAATTTGACGAAGCCCTTAAGATGGCGCAGGAGAGTGGTTATGCCGAAGCTGATCCGTCACTTGATATCAACGGTGGTGATGCAGGTCATAAATTGATCCTTTTGATTAAACTGGCTTACGGGGTTGATGTTTCGAAAGATGACTTCTCTATTACCGGGATTGAAAACATAACCAAGGAAGATATAGATTTTGCAAGCGAAATCGATGCAAAGATCAAGCTGATCTGCTATGCCAAAACAGTAAATGGAGATATTTATGCGACCGTACGTCCAATGCTGGTAAAAAATACCAATTTCCTTTCTGATGTCAGCGGAGCAACCAATGCGGTGCGCATCAACAACAAATATTCAGGTATTCATTTTTTGGTAGGAAAGGGTGCCGGGTCAACCGAAACAGCGATGTCTATTGTCTCTGACATTATTTTCATTGCGCGCTATGGAGATAAAATACAGAATATCCCCGCAAAGCAGGAGATCAATCTGGCCGATTCACATAGGTTTGTGTTTCCGTATTTGATCACCTTTCAGACCGGGAATATTCCGGGGACAACAGGTTTTATTACCACTGCCATTGGGAACCAGGAGATCAATATTGAGACTGTAAGTCACAATCGGCACAAAGGGGAGAAGGCGATGTTTTCGATCGCTACTATGCCATGTACACTTGGACAGATAGAAACTGCTATTCTTGAAATCAGAAAGGAAAAGCCCGGAATGTTATTGAGTGAGCCGAAGATCATGCCGATATTGTATTGAAAAACAGCGTTTAGAGTTGGGCAAATTCATCGTTTCTTTTAAGGAATTCGTCAATAATGTTTTTTTAAATCCTAAAATTCGTAGTTTGAAGTTTTTCAATAATTGGTTTAACCTTTTCTAAAACTCCGATTTGCTTTGCTTTGTGAATGATTCCAAGAGTTCCAGTGAATTTTAGATTAAGTCTGGATGCTAATTTTCTGGCTTTTAGATCATCAAGTACCAATAGGGGCGAATTCTGTTCTTTTGCTAACGCGATTGCACTTGCTGCAATGACTAAACTAGGCATTGTAGATATCAGATTCTAAGTCATTCAGTGATTTAGTGAAAACTGAAACGTTGTAATGCCCCAGTAGTTCAATAAATGTTCTTTTAGATACACCTGCTAACTCTGCTGCTTGCCCGGATGATAAAATTCCGTCTTCATATAATT
>CAIVCR010000102.1 GCA_903904515.1 uncultured Bacteroidia bacterium | reverse complement strand
TACCTCAAAACTGCAAATCCTGCCGAAAGAGAGAATATTTTTGATGCAGTCCGCAAAGGGTATCTTCACCTTGATGCCGGTTATATTCATAGTAACACCAGCACATCGGCGGATAATGAGTTTTTTGAATACTTCCGGTATAGCAAAGATTTGGAGAAACTTACAGGCACAAAGATAGAGACACTTGTTCAGGTCGATATCCCCGGAATGTCGTGGGGCGTTGTTCCGGTTGCTTCAAAGCTCGGAATTAAATACTGCTTTGCCCTGAACAACGGATCCGACAGGGTTGGTCTCTCCATGGAGTTAAGTTTTAAACCATTCTGGTGGATTGGTCCTGACGGGAAATCAAAAATTCTGTTTCTTCAGCCGGGTAGTTACACTCCAGGCGCAAATGCTAAAGGTTTTGATTTCTGGCCGCTGATGGCAGGTCAAACAGATCCTTCCAAATTAATTCAGATTGTTAAAACCGAACATCCGCGTGACCATTTTATCGATAAATATCTCGCTGATAAATTACCTGAACTCGAAAAGTCAGACTATTATCCATATGATATTTTTCCCATGTCATGGGCCATGGCCGATAATACCCCCATCGATGCTGACCTGCCCGATGCCGTAAAGAGCTGGAATGAAGAGTATGCATTCCCCCATCTGATTATTGCAAGTGCCACAGATATCATGCGCACCTTTGAAGAGAAATACGGGAGTCAGTTGCCTGTTTTAAAAGGTGATTTTACCGAATACTGGACCGACGGACTCGGAACTGCCGCTAAGCAAACCGGGATGAACCGATCCTCCAAAGAGCGGCTTATCCAGGCCGAAACACTCTGGACGATGCTAAACCCGGACAAGGGTGCACCACGTTCCGATTTTAACGAAGCCTGGAGAGATGTGATCATGGGAACGGAGCATACCTGGTGTTATATGGACCCAGGCAAACAACCCATCTCGGGGGATATCCTGAAAATCAAATTCGGATTTTTCCGGGATGCCGAAAATCTGAGTAAATCGTTGCTGAAACAAGCTTTATCATCTGTTTCAGATTCTGCGAGTTCCAAAATCGGGGTTTTTAATACCCTCTCCTGGCCACGTAAAGGGTTGGTCTATGTCCCTGCCGATCAAAGTAAATCGTATAACAGTGTCAGTGATGATAAGGGGAAGAGCGTTTTATCACAACGGTTATCAACCGGTGAGCTCGCTTTTCTTGCCTCGGATATTCCTGCCTTCGGTTCAAAAACCTATTTCCTGAAGAAAAATAAACCTGCAGCCACTGGCAAAATGGCGCAGGTAAAAGTACTTGATAATGTACTTAAAAACGTACTTAGCAACGGACTTGTCCGGGTTGTTATTGATCCTAAAACCGGAGACATCTCCAGTCTGACAGCCAATAACTATGAATTTGCGAATCAAAATGCCGCCTGTGGGCTGAATAGCTACCGATACCTTTATGGGAACGGGCCATTATCTGCAGGCGGGCCTCAATATGCCAAAGATGTTGCAGGCTCTGCAAGCATCTTTACTGAGAGTTCTTCCAAAGCTTCAGGTGCGACAGAGGTGAAGGTGGTCATTCATGAAAACGGACCGCTCATAGCATCGGTCAGCGTTGAATCAAAAGCCGAAGGGTGTAATAGTCTATCCCGCGAAATTGCCATTATTGCAGGAGAATCCCATATTGAAATCACCAATACAATCGATAAACAGCCGGTTCTCAAAAAAGAGGGTATCCACATTGGGTTCGCCTTCAATATTTCTGATCCGGTAACCAGGGCCGATGTGCCCTGGGGGATTATGGAGCTTGAAAAAGATCAGCTAAAAGAGGCAAACCGTAACTGGATCGCCTTTCAGCGGTGGCTCGATATTTCGAACGATAAACTGGGTGTAACCTGGTGCTCACTTGATGCCCCGGTGTTCGAAACCGGTAATATGACCGCCAATATCATAGGTGGAGCCACCAATTCCCCTGAATGGATCCGGAAGAACGAACCCAGCGCGACCGTTTATTCCTGGGCGCTGAATAACCACTGGCATACTAATTTCCCGTTAAGCCAGGAGGGAAAGATTCGGTTCCGGTACCGGATTCTTCCTCATAATTCAAGCTACGATGCTGCTGCCGCCAACCGGTTTGGACTCGAACAATCGCAACCCCTGATTGAAACACCAATAAAAGCGCCCTACACTCAAAAACCTGTTTTGGAATTCAGGGGGACTCCTCTGGTTACAGTTTCAATTCTCAAGACAACTGCGGATGGGAAGGGGACACAAATCCGGCTTAGATCGGTTTCCAATAAGGATGAATCGGTGAGTCTGGTCTGGCCTGATCGTCAGCCTAAATTGATACAGGTGAGTGACGGCACTGAAAATCCCGGGAAAGATCAGGTTGGTGACGTTATTATTCCAGCAATGGGTATTGCAATATTGAATGTAATTTGGTAATTCTGTATAATTAAAATTACAAGTATGAAGGTAGTTACATTTGGAGAAATTATGTTGCGGCTGGCAACGCCGGGTTATCTGCGGTTTTCTCAGAGTACGGAACTTTCGGCCACTTTTGGTGGGGGAGAGGCCAATGTCGCTGTTTCACTGGCTAATTTTGGCATTCCGGTTGACTATATCACCCGTCTTCCCAAAAATGATCTCGGTCAGGCGTGCCTGATGGACCTGCGCAAATATGGGGTAAACACGAATCATATTCTTTGGGGTGGTGATCGTATGGGCATCTATTTCCTCGAAACCGGTGCGGTAAGCCGTGGAAGCAAGGTGATCTACGACCGGGCACACTCTGCCATATCTGAAATCAAACCCGGAATGATCAACTGGGACGACGTATTTGAAGGGGCAAACTGGTTCCACTGGACCGGTATCACACCCGCTATTTCGCAGGGTGCTGCCGATGTTTGCCTCGAGGCAATCCAAAAAGCAAATGAAAAAGGGATTACAGTTTCGTGCGATCTGAACTTCCGCAAAAACCTTTGGAAATATGGCAAAAAAGCGGGCGAGGTGATGCCTGGTTTGGTCGCAGGAACCGATATCGTGCTTGGTAATGAGGAAGATGCTGAGATGGTTTTGGGGATAAAAGCTGAAGGAGTGGATGTTACAGGAGGGCATATTGATGCTGCTGCTTATGAATCGGTGTCAAGACAAATTATGGCACGGTTCCCCCGCTGCAAAAAGGTGATCACTACCCTGCGGGGATCGGTGAATGCAAACCACAACAGCTGGTCGGGCGTCCTTTGGGACGGGGAGAGGTTATTTGAATCACCCACTTACGACATTACCCACATTGTTGACCGCGTGGGTGGCGGCGATTCCTTTATGGGTGGACTGATTTACGGACTGCTCACCTACCCCAACGACCTGCAGGCGCTGAACTTCGCTGTAGCTGCCTCCTGTCTCAAACATACTATTTACGGTGATTACAACCAGGTGACGGTTGATGAAGTTGAAAAACTCATGGCCGGCGACGCCTCCGGACGTGTGGCACGATAATCTTAAACTTAAAAATGAACGATATGGCACGTTTCACACGAATAGAAGTTGCATTGAAAATGAAGGAGACCGGCATTATTCCGGTGTTCTATCACCCGGATGTTGAGTTATGCAAAAAGGTGGTCAGGGCTTGTTACGAAGGGGGAATCCGCGTATTTGAATTTACAAACCGCGGTGATTTTGCTACCCTTGTTTTTTCGGAGCTCAACCAATGGGCAATCAGGGAATATCCGGATCTTATATTAGGGGTGGGCTCTGTGATCGACGGACCAACAACGGCAATGTATATTGCTTTGGGAACCAATTTCATCGTCTCACCGCTGCTTGATGAAGAGATGGCCAGGATCTGCAACAAACGGAAAATCTCATGGAGTCCGGGCTGTGGATCGGTCACAGAGATTGGCAGGGCGCATGAACTGGGCTGTGAAGTGGTGAAGATCTTTCCTGGCTCCTCGGTTGGCGGTCCGGAATTCGTTTCAGCGGTGAGGGGCCCCATGCCATACGCGAATATCATGCCCACTGGTGGTGTTACCCCCGACGCAGAGAACCTGGGCAAATGGTTCAAGGCTGGTGCTTATTGCGTGGGAATGGGCTCGCAGCTTTTCCCGAAAGAGGTGCTTAAAAATGGTGATTTTGGTGTGATCACCGATACCTGCCGAAAATGTCTTGATATTGTTCAAAAACTAAAATAAAGAGGCTGTATCAAAAGTAAAAAATTTAACCGCAGAGAGCCGCCAAGAAAAACCGCAGAGGATCGCAAAGCATTAAAATAAAGCAGAATATCTCTGCGTAACTTTGCGCCTTCTTTGCGTTTCTCCGCGGTAAAAAGACTTTTGATACAATCTCATCTGGCCATTAAAAAACAAATTATTATCAGATGAAAAAATTCAGCTTCGTTTCCTCAAAGATTTCTCCTTTTCTGATCTCTATGTTCCTGATCCTGGGTATTGCCTGTTGGGTCAGCGGGCAGTCACTTAACTCCGGAATGCACCCCAAAAATGGTGATTATTCCTACTTCAAAGGGGGAACAATTAGTGTTATCCCTTCATCCCATCAGGACATTGCCTGGATGGATAGTATCGGAAAGTGCATTGAGTTTCGCGATGTGCGGATGATCACCCCTGCGTTGGAACGTCTGAGAAAAAACCCCACCTTTAAATTTTCGGTTGAGGATGGACTGAGCCTTAGGGAATATTTACATCGTCATCCCGATGCGCTGGGTGAGATCTTAAAATATACCCGTGAGGGACGACTTGAATGGGGTGCAACTTATAAACAGCCCTACGAATCGATGTATTACGGTGAGTCTCTGATCCGTCAAACCTATCTTGGGCGCAAATGGCTCAAAAAGACCCTGCCCGGTTGCGATTTTAAAACCTACTGGAACGAGGATGTTCCCGGAAGGTCGTTGCAAATGGCACAGATACTCTCCAAAGCGGGGATACCCTTTATGCAGTTTAGCCGTCATCAACCCGGAATTTACAACTGGTACAGCCCCGATGGAAGCTATATTACCTGTTATACACCCGGTCAGTATGATGAAGTTGGAATTCCTGTGCGGCAGGCCAATACAAATATCGATTCGCTGACAAACGCTTTCTCAGTGATGTTAACTGAGTGGAACGGCTATTTCAATAAAAGGAAGATTAAGCCAGAGTTCCCGTTCCTTTATTCGCACGATTTTGCCACTCCTCCCGATTATGATGCGTTTTTTAGCGACTGGAATTCTAAGTCAGCAGCGTTGAAAAGACCTTTGATTAAATATTCAACCGCTACCGAATGGTTCGAGGCTATGGCAAAAGGGAAACCCGTGTTAGACAAAATAATGGGGGAGCGTCCCGATGTCTGGCTCTATATTCATGGCCCGTCGCACCAGCGTGCGCTGAAAGCATCGCGCGAGGGGTCACGACTCCTTAATGCGGCTGAAAAGTTTGCCACTTTTGACGCTCTGCAAAAAGGTTCATTTGATAATTATCCTCAGGCCAGTCTTACCACAGCCTGGGAAAATGCAATCTATCCCGATCATGGCTGGGGTGGCAAGCATGGTGATTTAACCGACAGGGCTTTCCGCACCTCTTTCGAAAAGGCCCGCGAAATAGCCTCTGACATTGTTGATACATCAGTAAAAAATATTGCTTCCCGGATCCATTTTTCGAAAACGGCAATTCCGGTAATTGTATTTAATGCTTTGTCGTGGGAAAGATCCGATCTGGTTAAGTTTACCCTTGATGTGGAAGGAAATGAGCAGAATACATTTAAACTTTTGGATGAAAAGGGGATCGAAATTTCTTATCAGCTCATTGATGAACACCAGATATCCGGTACAAAAGACGAAGTGATCACCTTTTTATTTGTAGCCCAAAATGTTCCATCCGTTGGTTATAAAACCTATTACCTTGAAAAAGGGAAGCCTGCGTTATCTTCAGACACTTATAAAAACAGTAATACCAATTATGAAAATTCATTTTATAAGGTTGAATTTGCTGACGGAGGAATCAAATCACTATATGATAAAGAGTTGTCGGTAAGTCTGATGAAGACGGATAAATTTCTGGGAGGCGAGCTGTTTACCATGCAATCTGTTGGTAATGGTGCCGGTGAGTTTACCGATGTTCAGCAACCTACGATGGAGGGTTTTGAAAAACTCAGCAATTATCACCAGCCATGGGCGCTAATTTCGAGTGGCCCCATTCGCGATATTTACCAGTTTACGAAGGAGATAAACCATGTAACTGTTGAGCAGCAGGTTGTCCTTTATAAAACCATTAAGCGGATCGATGTGCATGTTGAATTGAAAGGATTTGACGGTGAGCGGTACCGTGAGTTCAGGTTGGCTTTCCCTGTAAACCAGGTTAAACCCCAGGTTGCCTACGAGGTGCCGATGGGAGTGGTGCGGATTGGTCAGGATGAGATTGCAGGAGCTGCAGGCTTTTCGAAGCAATCACAGATTTATGATACCCCATGCGCTTTGGTCCATCCGCGTGAAGTTCAGGATTGGTTCTCCTCGTCTGACGGAAACAACGGAATTACAATAAGTTCCGATGTCGCCGTATTTGATTGGATAGATCCCACATCTAATCCAACGGGTGAAACCATACTGCAACCGCTGTTACTGGCAAGCAGAAAGAGTTGTCATGGCGAGGGGAATTACTACCTCCAGCCAGGCGATCACACCTATAACTTTTCGCTCTATTCACACAAAGGCGACTGGAAGAATGGGTATCGCCTGGGGACCCAGTCAAACCAACCTCTCAAAGCGATAACCGTAAAATCGGGGAGCGGTGAAGCTGCTGAAACAATGAGCTTTATCTCTGTTGAGAACAAGAATCTGGTCCTTAGTACGATTAAAAAGTGCGATGATGACAATCAGGTGATTGTGCGATGCTATGATATGGAGGGGAAAGATTCGGAAGCGAAAATTTTATTAAATAAACCCTTTCAAAAGGCCGAAATAACCAATATGATAGAAGAGGAGGGGAGAGCTGTTCCTGGTAGCGGGAATAGTCTGAGTCTTAAGGTTGGACATTACGCGATCGAAACCATCAAATTGCAGATCCCCTGATCCGGGTCAAGCGATTTTTAATCGCTTGTTTTCTAGTTGTTTGTATTCATTTGGCTGGTTTTTTCCAGAGCTTCTCAATCGCGTATATTTATATTATATCCATATCGCGGTTACAAACTGCGGGACCCAATTTATTTTAATTAGTGTTTAATTATCAAAATGAACGGATTTAAATTGATTGAACAGGCTTTCAGGTTGAAAGAGACCGAACGGACACCCTGGGTTCCGTTTGTCGGTGTGCATGGTGCAAAGCTGATCGGTGTCGACGCTGAGAGCTACCTGAAATCTTCCATAAATATTGTTGAGGGGGTTAGCAAGGCCATTGAGCTCTATAAGCCGGATGGCATTCCGGTAATTTTCGACCTCCAGATCGAAGCTGAAGTTCTTGGTTGTAAACTGGTCTGGAGTAAGGAGAATCCACCTGCCGTTGTATCACATCCTCTCTTAGATGGAATATCTCTGAGTTCGCTGCGCCTCCCTGAAAAAACGGATGGGCGTATTCCATTGGTCCTTGAAGCCACAGCTGAGCTGCGGCAAAAATTCCCTGATCTTGGGTTATATGGTTTGATCACAGGGCCGTTTACCCTCGCCTTACACCTGTTGGGGACCGAGATCTTTATGAAACTCTATGATGATCCGGAATATATACATCAACTGATGGATTTTTGCTCAAATGTCGGAATCAGGTTCTCCGAATTCTTATTGGATTCAGGATGTGATGTTATCGCAGTTGTCGACCCGATGACCAGTCAAATTGATCCGGTTACTTTTGAAACATTCGTGACCCCTTATGCCCGAAATATCTTTGAATATGTGCGGCATCGGAAAAAACTCAGTTCATTTTTTGTTTGCGGCAATGCACGGCAAAATATCGAAGTGATGTGTGACTGTCAGCCTGATAATATTTCCATCGACGAGAATATTCCGCTCGATTATGTGAAAGAGATCGCCCTAAAACATGGGATCAGTTTTGGCGGTAATCTCAAGCTGACCAGTGTGCTGCTTTTGGGCAACGAACTCGATTCAAGGAAGGAGGCTGTCCATTGTCTGGATCTTGGTGGAAAACGGGGATTTATTATAGCGCCAGGCTGCGATCTTCCTATGGATACTCCGATTTTAAACCTTCAGGCAGTTGCCGGAATGGTTTTTGACAAACATGCACGACAGGTGATCCGCAAAATGAAGCCTACTGCCATGCTTGAGCCCATGAATCTTGAAGGGCATTGGGTTGAAGGTAAGGTGATTGTTGATATTATTACTCTTGACTCCGCCTCCTGCGCCCCCTGCCAGTATATGGTAGAGGCGGTGAAAAAAGCTACTGCTAAATTTGAGGATAAAGTTGTAATTAATGAGCACAAAATAAAGGACATTGAAGGGATCCGGATGATGATGGCTTTGGGTGTGCAGAATCTGCCGACCACCTGCATCAATGGCAGGATCGCCTTTATCAGCCATATTCCCCCTAAAAGTGAAATAGAAAAGGCAATTCAGGAGGCGCTTTTGTAAGCTTTTTTTTTAAGGTCAATCGAAATGAGTATTCCTCTTCATCTGGTTAACGGATTTCTTGGAAGCGGGAAGACAACCTTTTTGCTACAATATCTCCACACTTTCGGCCCCCAACGTAAAATTGGTGTTATTCAGAACGAATTTTCAGCAGCCGGCATCGATGGGAAATTAGTCGAACGACAGGGAAACGCCTATCAGATACTCGAAATTAATAATGGGTCGGTGTTTTGCGTTTGCCTCCTTGGCGGTTTTATTTCTGCACTCTCTTCATTTATTGATGATTATAATCTTGATGAAATTATTATGGAGGCCTCCGGAATGTCTGACCCTGTGAGCATTGGTCAGATTTTTCAGGCTGCGCAGCTACGGAGCAAAGTTTACCTTGGCTACTGCTGGACTATCGTCGATGCACAAAATTTTCATAAGGTTCAGGCTATTCGCTCAAGGGTTGAACATCAGATCCGGATTGCCGATACCGTGATTGTCAATAAGTGCGATTTAGCCGGTCATGAGATCGATGCGTTATTGACGATCGTTAAAAAAATAAACCCGTTTGCCAGAGTCCTGCAAACCACTTTTGCCCGTATTGATTTGGGTGAGGAAAAGAACCAATTTAAATTCTTTCCTGTGTTCGAAACCAGGGAGAGTCCAAGGCCTGACCTGCTATCATTGGTTATCAAATCAAACCGGATAATCACCGTTGAACGGTTAAATGAATTTGTCGCTTCTGCGAAAGGTGATTTTATCAGGTTTAAGGGATTTGCCAACATAAACAATGGACAAAAGTATGCCATCCAGGGTGTATTTGACGATTATACCCTTAACCAGGTAGCGTGGTTTCCCGGGCCAACGGAAATGGTTGGGATAGGCACCCTGAAGAATAACGTAAACTACCTGGATAAATTCGACACCTATTGTTCTTCCTGATATTCCTAATATAATCGTTCTTACTTCGGGTTACGCAGACCCTGATTTGTGGAAATTTGCCGTGAACCTTACACCGGACCTGATTTTTTCGATTGATCATTTTCTGCCACAGATATACCATTGACCTATTTAAGAATACGGGAATATCTGGTCATGGAGAATAAACGGAGGTTAAAAATCATCAAAAAGGATTGGCAGGGGAGAAAAAATGACAGCTCCATAAAATACCCCATTCTTAAAACATGTTGAATAACAGCTGATTTGCATTGTTTCGTATAACCATATTTGGATTAATTTTCATAAATTTATACGTACAATACATTTTGAAGCAATGAAAACAGTCGTAAATTCAATGTGTATTTTCCGGATGAAAAATACCATTGTCCCAATTCTTTTGTTTGCATTTTTTGCAGTTTCATTGGAAAGCTTCTCCCAGAATAAAATTGAGCAATCCAAGGGTGAGCTTAAGAACAGTTTTAAGAGCGATAAGCACCATCATAGAGATCGATCTCAATCATCCTCTTCCTTTGAAAGTGATGATTCATTTCAAAGCATGATTATCGGTGGAATTGCTGAAGGATTCCTGTTTATTACCGTATATAGTGCAATTGGAAATTATGCAGGAGAAAACCATTTACATTCCAATTTAACGTACTATCCCTATTATAACACGAGATCAGGTAATTACGAAAATCCCGATTCCGCCTTCTCCTCGCTGAGGCTCTTCAGATTCGATATTGAGGATCGATTCTTATTTAACAGTGAAGATTTATATGGGAATCATCTAAAACTTAAAATTCGTCCTTTTCAATATTTCTATTTACAGGGTGATTACTTCCAGTTAACGGAATTTAATAAGATTTTCAGGGATAACTCAAATCTTTCCCTATTCAGTTTCAATTTGTGTTACGACCGGATTCGGTTTGAACGATTCAATTTTGGATGGACACTAGGGGCAAACTATATTGGGAATGATGTGAATAAAGCCGGATTCTGCTATGGATTAAATACCGACCTTTTCATAGCAAGAAATATAAGCCTCTTTAGTTCAATGAAATGGAGTATGATAAACGATGCATGGGTCAATGAACTTGAAATACAGGGTAAATACCATTTAAAGAAATACTTTTTCTCAGCAGGGTTTGAACATCTGAAAATTGGTACCCCAAACTATGATTTTCTTTCGATAGGAGCAGGTATTTATCTTTAGAATTTCTTTTTTTATCACAGATTCATTTCCCAGGCTTTGAGGGTCTCAAAAACAGCCTCTCCGTTCCGAACGATAAATCCAATTCTCCCCGTCACTCCGGTGGTAAAATAGGTTTGCACCAGTAGATACTATTATTTTGTCGTTAATATTTTGAAAAGGGATGCCCGATATTCTACAAATTAGAGAGTTTTTCTCAACTTTGCGGTAGTTAAGTGGTGAGAATAATTAAATACTGTGTTCAAATTATCTGTCAATGAAATTGTATTGGTTTACTTTCTTTAAAGTGTTCATTTTGATCTCGCTTTGGTTCAATGGATCACTTTTGGCCCAGAAAGCTCAAACAAAAAAAAAGCTGCCGATTATCGAATCTGCTGCTACCGGTAACCGGGATTTTTATGTGATATTTTTAACCGGGGATTTTGGCTACCGCAATTTTGATAAAGCAATTGTCCACGGCCTGAATGTAAAGAAAGTATCAGTCGTCGTTTTAAATGCCCAGAATTACTTTTATTCAAAAAAGAGTCCCGCCCAGTTAGGTTATGATCTTGGATCCATTATAAATCAATACACCAGAAAATGGAACAAGAAAAGAGTGATCTTAATGGGTTATTCAATGGGTGCTGAAGTTCTCCCGTTTGCAGTTAACCGGCTCGAAGATAAATACAAACAGCAATTAAAGGATGTGATTTTAATAGGTCCAAGTCAGAAGGCAATTTTCCGATTAAAGCCTACAGATTATCTGTTTGAAGAAAAAAAAGGAACTGACATTTTTACGGAGCTATTGAAAATGAAACCCCAAAGGTCCTTTATTATTTGCGATGATAATCCAAATTCCCTCTGCAGGAAAAATCTTGATGGAATAAGCGATCATGAATTTTTGGGAGGAGGTCATCATTTTGGTCATGACTATCTCCTTCTTTCGGAGTTGATTGGGCAAAGAATCAATTTGGAGTAATCCCAGACGATCCTATATCTTCTTTACAAATTCCGATTTCAAATACATAGCTCCAATACCATCTATTTTACAGGAAATATTATGGCCGTCATTACTTTCAACAAGGCGAATACTCTTTACTTTGGTCCCGGCTTTAATCCCCGATGTGGAACCTTTTACCTTCAGATCTTTGATCACGGATACCGAATCACCATCAGATAGGACATTACTGTTGGAATCCAGAACAATATTTGTGAATGAATCTTCTTCCATTGTATTTTCCGACTCTGATGGATCCCATTCGTGACTACAGTCGGGACAAACCCACACATTACCATCCTGATAGGTGTTTTCGGAATTACATAATGGGCATTTGTACTCGTTATTCATTTCAGCGATTTAATGTATTTAATATGATTCCTTTTTTTAACCTGTTAACAGTGTTTCATAACCGAAGTCTAATTCACCAGTAACACCATTTGCCGACAAAGGTAGAAATATCTGTCAGAATCCATTG
>CAIVCR010000101.1 GCA_903904515.1 uncultured Bacteroidia bacterium | reverse complement strand
CGACCTGCTAACATCGCCTACCCGCAAGCAGGGTTCGGTTGCTTGCAATAAAAGAAATTAAAAGGTTTAAAATATTGCATTAAAGGAAATTAGTATAAAAAGCCCTGCCTGCGTGTAGCTGCGGAACGTTATGCGTCAGCCTTGAGAAGGGATCTGCAATATCTTAACAAACACTACATATCAAGAAATTGCAGAGATTTTAGTACCTTTGAAATATGGAAGACTCAAATAAAATAGAACAGGGTTTTATAATTGACAGACTGACAAATTCAATTCTGAACACAGTTTCAGGTGACAGTTTCCAAACAGAAGTTATTCGCTTAGGAAAATCGGATTTGAAACATATCACCAAAAATAAAGGATGGAGCTTCAATTGGAAAGAGGAATATGACGAGATAAAGAAGGAAGTTTACAAACTGACGATCGTTAATAATCCCAATATTATTCAAGGTCTTTTAAGTGTCACAATTGAACAAGACCATGTTTTTATGGACTTATTGGAAAGCGCACCTTTCAATATTGGTAAAAACAAAATATACGAAGGTGTTGCTGGAAATTTAGTAGCTTATGCTTGTAAAATATCATTTCAAAAGGGTTTTGAAGGTTACATATCATTCACGGCTAAAACTAAATTGATTAAACATTATGAGAAAACCTTAGGTGCTTATCATTTCAAAAACCAGCGGATGATAATTGAAAGCGAGGCAGCGAGAATTTTAGTTGCAAAATATTTTAAAATATAGAAATATGGGCTTAGTGAAAGAACCAGAAGGCGTAGATTTTATAATACAAAGTCCGCCGTTGACCGATAACGAAAGAAAAGAGATAAGCGAATTTATCCGTACACGAAAAATGCAAAATAAAAGACAAGTTAACCGGACAAATTCCAAAAAGACAGCAAGGACTAATGCCTTAAAAATGCCGAACGCATAACAAAGGCTAAAGCCAATAAGGGTTTAGGCGGTTCGCGTAGTTCAAATCCCGCATCAGCTGTTGGTTTAGGTTGAAATGTTTGACGCTCCGAATTCCCTTACTGGCCATAGCCTTCACCGTTATGGCTCATAAGAAAGGAGTCCTGCATCTCAGGAATTTTTGTTGTGATGGTTGGAAACTGACAAATTAATGTTATCTTTGGAGATAACTTTCTGTAAATGGCCAAACAGATAATTTTTCACGGAGACTACTTCATCGACTTCTATAAAGAGCTCGATTTGAAGGTTCAAGAAAAGGTCAAGTATGTTTTAGAGTTAATTAAGCAGGTTGACAGAGTTCCTGAGAAATTTCTCTCCCCTATGACTGGATATGATGGACTTTTTGAAGTCAGAATTGAATACCAGTCAAATATTTATCGGATTTTCTGTTGTTTTGACGAAGGAAAATTGATTATTCTTTTTAATGGATTTCAAAAAAAGAGTCAAAAAACACCAAAGAATGAAATTGAAAAGGCAATGAGGTTAATGAAAGAGTATTTTGAATTAAAAAAACGAAGACATGACAGATTATAAAGAAATCAAAACATTTGATGAACTAATTGAAAAAGAGCACGGAAAAATTG
>CAIVCR010000100.1 GCA_903904515.1 uncultured Bacteroidia bacterium | reverse complement strand
GGCGGCAGCGCCGCCTGCTCACCCCGCTCCTTTACCTTTAAAATTACAAAACTGTCATTGCGAGGCACTCCTCAAGGAAAATAAAATTAAAATAACAAACTCAGGAGTGCCGAAGCAATCTTTGATCCCTGGTTAAATAATTATAAGAGAAATGAATAGAAAAATTATTTCAGCCTAATTTACTCCGCATAAAATTGGGACAATTAAGATTGGCAACATATACACAATAGGGGAAATAATATTCGGGCAATAAATAATTAAACCAGCCTATTGGTCTCTGTATCCGGAAAAACAATCCGTGGTTTGAACAGTTTGGCCTCCTCAAAATCCATGGTGGCATACGATACGATTATGATAATATCTCCTACAGCCACTTTACGGGCTGCGGGTCCGTTGAGCACAATTTCACCAAGACCCCGCTCACCGCGGATCACGTACGTGTCGAGACGCTCGCCGTTGTTCACATTTACAACCTGAACTTTTTCATTTTCGATGAGGTTGGCGGCATCCATCAAATCCTCATCAATCGTGATACTTCCAACATACTGAAGATCTGCACCTGTAACAGTTGCACGATGGATCTTGGATTTACAAACTTCTATAAACATTTTATTTTACATTAATGTTAAAATATCACATTGTCGATCAGGCGGACTTTCCCGGCATAAAGGGCTATACACCCAACTTTTGTTCCCGGATCACTCCAGTTTTGAACAGCGGATAAACTAGTATCATCCACAATATCAAAATACTCCAGCTTTAAAAGAGCTGTCGAATTAATCCGCTCACCCACAAAAGCTTTAACCTCGCTCACCGATCGGGTCAACGCGAGCACTTTAGCCTCTTTTAATGTTTGAAAGATCATCGGAACACACTCCCGGTATTCGGGAAGGAGTAGTTTGTTGCGCGAGCTCATAGCCAGTCCATCCGATTCGCGAACGATATCACACGGAACTATTTCAATAGTTAGATTTAGCAGACGAACAAGTTCCTTAATTATCGCCAATTGCTGAAAATCTTTCCTTCCAAAGAAGGCTTTATCAGGATTCACGATTTCAAAAAGACGGCTAACAACCTGGGCAACACCATTAAAATGTCCCGGACGAAAAGCCCCTTCCATGACCCTCTCAAGTGCACCAAACGAAAATTTTCGGGTATCCGGCATTGGGTAAATCTCCTCAACGGAAGGGAAGAAAACATAATCACATTTTTGGGTGCCAAGCAGCGACATATCGGCCTCCAATGTCCTGGGGTAATTGGCCAGATCATTGCTATCGTTAAACTGATTCGGATTTACAAAGATCGAAACAACAACAATATCGGTCATCTTCCCTGCTTGTTCCACGAGCGATAAATGACCTTCGTGCAACGCACCCATTGTTGGTACAAATCCTATTTTAAATCCCTGAGCCTGCTCTTCCCTTAGAGCCTCCTGCAATGCTGAAATGGTTGTATATAGCTTCATTGAATTATAGAAACAGCGTGCAAAGTAACAAAATATCTGAACACAATAAAAGGTATAGTTTGCTTATCCAATTTTATTAGCTTAAAGACATTGCCCGTTCGGGACGAAATAGCCGGTTTGAAATTTTCAATATACCCTATTTATGGCCAACAGCATAATTTTCAATCTTACAAATAACTTATTATTTTTGACAGACTAATTAACCATAAATTAAAATCTGCAAATGAGAAATCTCATCTTCACTGTTGTGAGCCTCCTGGTTGTTGTAAATTCACTGGCTCAAAGACCTGCCCAAAATTCGGTATCCAATAAGAGGTATAATCCTGCATCTCTTGGTTACAGGTTATTTTGGGAGGATCAGTTTAACGGGAACACCCTCGATTCCCAAAAATGGGCGGTCAGGGGGATTGGTCCCCGAGCCTTGGGATTTGTTTCTCCTGAGGCTGTAAAAGTCGAAAATGGTTTTCTGAAACTATCCGCGCTAAAACGGGGAGATAGTATCCTGATTAGTGCCGTTGGAACCCAGGGGCGCTTTATGACCAAATACGGTTATTTTGAGTGCCGCGCTCAACTTCAGAAATCACCCGGAGTGTGGGCGGCATTCTGGATCCAGTCATCCGAAATCTCAAAAGGGGAGGACCCTTCAAGGTATGGGGCAGAAATTGATATAATGGAGTTTTTCAAAAAGCTGGGAACCGATATAGTGTCGCATAATGTACACTGGGCTTATGGTCCTCATCAACAGTCAACCCATGGGATGCAGAGTTACCGGAAAGGTGTAAGCGAAGGGTTTCATACCTTTGGCGTGGAGTGGTTGCCTGACCGCTATATTTTCTATGTTGACGGTTACAAGTATTATGAAGTTACCCAGGGGATATCCAATATTGAGGAGTATTTGATCCTGAGTATGGAGCTCCCATCCGATAAAAATGATATCCGGAATACGGTGTTTCCCGATGAGTTCATTGTCGATTACGTAAAGGTGTACAAGAAACAACAGGCAAAATAATCCGGATTTCACCATTTAATTTGAAATTGTATAAAAGGTGAATAAATAAACCCAAAATGCCAGCAATGGGTAAACGCAAATAATAGTAAAGTGTTAAATGACAATAAGAAGTTTGATCACGAAGGTGAGCGAACCGTATCTGATATTCTGATTGTTAAATGACCATTACTCTTTCTCCAGGTTTTCAACAGTTTTAATCTCCTGGTATTCTTCATCCCAGGTATTGAAGATTCCATCGAGTACCAGTACGCATTTCGGATTGGCTTGAAGCAGCTTTTTGAGTGCCATTTTATCCGGAAAGCTGGTAATTGGTTTATTCGTATTCCATAGCGTTCCGTAAATATCCTTGCCGGGAGCAGCCACCGAAAGAATCCGATACTTTATATTTTTTAGCAATTCCAGATTCTTCCCGAATTTATCCGGATTTTCCAATAAAAGTGATGAAACGGGAGCGACATACAGATTTGGTTCGTTTACCTGATTTACAAATGAGGATATCTGTTCAAGATTACCCGGACTTCTGCCCGGAGTCGTTCGAAAATCAACATTAATATTTAGTTTGCCGCAATAGTGGCATATTTCTTTTATTGTATTCTTTAGTGATTCGTTAAATTGCTGTTCGCTAAAGTTATTTTCCACAGAGCGGTGAGAGCATATGATCAGATCTTCAGCACCTAGAATTCCCATCTTGTCGATTACCGACTTTATGGCGTCCATACTCCGGTTAAACTCCAAAGAGTCATTGTTTATTAAACGCAGATCGGGGAATAGGTTAATGCCTGATGAAAAATCAACAATGACCTTTAATCCCTGCCGTTTAATCCAACCCGATTCGCCCTCAAGGATGGCTTTCTCTTTTTCAAAAAGGTATTTCCAGTCTATTATTATCCGGTCGAAATGCTGAAAAAAAGTGGGGCGAAGCAATATTTCCTCTTTGATGGATCTTGTATTCCGAAGAGTCAGGCCCCTGTTTACAGGATTAGGTTGCGGTTGGATAAATGGGATCTCCTCAATGCTATTCTCCTCAATTTTAACATTGAAGATTCGGATATCTCCACCAGCAATAGTTTTTGAAGTGTTCTTTCCTGTATGATTGATTACAGATTTAGGTAAAAACCCAATCGCCTTTTGCTCTGAACAATCGATGGGAAGCTCCTTTATATTGAGGATTTTACCTGTCCGGGAGGTAATTTGCAATGGTTTTTCTGACCAGGAAGTATTGGAAACAGCTACCGTAAACTCCCCTTTGCTTTTACGACAGGTGATTATACTAAGATCATTGGCCACCTCAAAAATTTCAGACTGATGAAAGAGATCTCCCAGTATCAGTTTAACATGGTTGAGCAGGGGGAAT
>CAIVCR010000099.1 GCA_903904515.1 uncultured Bacteroidia bacterium | reverse complement strand
CCGCAAAGCTGGCGGATCTGTTCTTTAGATCCACGGGCACCGGAATCCAACATCATATAAACAGAGTTAAATCCTTGTTTATCGGTGCTGATTGTTGTCATTACACTCTGAGTCAACCTGGCATTTACATGTGTCCAGATATCGATTACACCATTGTATCGTTCGTTGTTGGTAATGAATCCCATGTTATAGTTATTCAATACCTCCTCAACTTCAGCATATCCTTCAGCAACCATTTCGGTTTTTACAGGAGGAATAATTACATCATCAAGGTTGAATGACAGACCTCCGCGGTACGCCATTTTATATCCAAGATCTTTAATATCATCAAGGAACTGCGCTGTAATCGCATTGTCAGTTCTTGCCAGAATGTCGGCGATGATATCCCTAAGAGCTTTTTTAGTCAAAATTTTATTGATATAACCAGCAGCTGTTGGAACATATTCATTGAAAAGAATACGACCCAGCGTGGTATCAATCATCATGGTCTTCAGCTCGCCCTTTTCGTCAAAATCCTGAGATCTTACGTTTACGATGGCATGCATGTCAACTTTCCCTTCGTTGTAAGCAATGATTGCTTCTTCAGGAGAGTAGAATGACAACCCTTCACCCTTGGCACCTTTACGGGCTTTGGTCATGTAATACAGACCAAGAACCATGTCCTGTGAAGGAACAGTGATTGGCGCGCCGTTTGCCGGGTTAAGTAAGTTGTGTGAAGACAACATTAAAACCTGAGCTTCAAGAATTGCTGCATTTCCAAGCGGAAGGTGGACTGCCATCTGGTCACCATCGAAGTCGGCGTTGAAACCGGTACAAACCAATGGGTGGAGACGGATTGCTTTTCCCTCAACCAATACAGGCTGGAATGACTGGATGGATAAACGGTGAAGCGTAGGAGCACGGTTCAAAAGTACCGGATGACCTTTCATCACGTTTTCCAGAATATCCCAAACAACAGGATCTTTACGGTCAACTATTTTCTTTGCTGATTTTACAGTCTTCACAATTCCGCGCTCAATCAGTTTCCTGATCACAAACGGTTTGTAAAGCTCGGCAGCCATATCTTTCGGAATACCACATTCGTGTAATTTGAGATGAGGACCGACGACGATTACAGAACGGGCTGAATAATCGACACGTTTTCCAAGCAGGTTCTGACGGAAACGTCCTTGTTTTCCTTTCAGGGAATCTGAAAGTGATTTCAAAGGACGGTTGTTATCCGTTTTAACTGCGTTTGATTTACGGCTGTTATCAAATAATGAATCGACAGCTTCCTGAAGCATACGCTTCTCGTTACGGAGAATCACCTCAGGTGCCTTGATCTCTATCAATCGTTTCAGACGGTTATTGCGGATGATTACCCTGCGATAAAGGTCATTTAAATCGGAAGTTGCAAAACGACCACCATCCAATGGAACCAAAGGACGCAAATCGGGTGGAATAACCGGAACAACTTTCACGATCATCCATTCGGGTTGATTTCTCCCTTTGGAAGAGCGGAATGCTTCAACAACATTAAGACGTTTTAAAGCCTCATTTTTACGTTGTTGTGAAGTTTCGTTTCCTGCCTTATGTCTCAGATCGTAGGATAGTTCATCCAATTCGAGTCTTTCGAGCAATTTATGGAGTGCGATGGCACCCATATCGGCAATAAATTTATCGGGATGTTCATCGTCGAGCATCTGATTCTCCTTTGGAAGGGATTCAAGGATGTCGATGTACTCCTCTTCGGTAAGAAAATCAAGGTATTTAACGCCGTCATTGCGTTTAATTCCGGCGTTAATTACTACGTACCGTTCGTAGTAAATAATCATGTCGAGTTTCTTGGTAGGAAGACCTAACAGGTAGCCGACTTTATTGGGTAATGATTTGAAATACCAGATGTGAACCACAGGAACCACCAATGAGATGTGTCCCATCCGCTCGCGACGGACTTTCTTTTCAGTCACTTCAACACCACAACGGTCGCAAACGATGCCACGGTAGCGGATACGTTTGTATTTACCGCAGTGACATTCGTAATCTTTTACCGGGCCGAAAATCCGCTCGCAAAAGAGACCGTCACGTTCTGGTTTGTAGGTTCTGTAGTTAATCGTCTCAGGTTTAAGAACTTCTCCGTGTGAACGTTCAAGTATTTCTTCCGGAGACGCAAGACTGATACTAATCTTGGTGAAGTTACTCTTAACCTTATTATCTCGTCTGAATGCCATAATTTTTTGAAAAAAAAATGTAGAATATAACTGATTTTATTCTCAAGGAACAGATTGAACCGGCTAAAGCGAACTTTACCGGTTCAATCTGAACTTACTATTCCAGGTTTACACTTAATCCAAGACCTCTAAGCTCGTGCAAGAGCACGTTCAAAGATTCAGGGATTCCGGGGTGTGTAAGAGGATCGCCCTTAACGATTGCTTCATACGCTTTGGCACGACCGATAACATCATCCGATTTGACGGTGAGGATCTCCTGAAGAATATTTGCAGCACCGAATGCCTCGAGTGCCCAGACCTCCATTTCACCAAATCGCTGACCCCCGAACTGCGCTTTACCGCCCAAAGGTTGCTGTGTGATGAGTGAGTATGGTCCGATCGAACGGGCGTGCATTTTATCTTCAACCATGTGGCCCAGTTTCAGCATATAGATCACCCCAACTGTTGCAGGCTGATCAAATGGTTCACCAGTTTCGCCATCATAAAGATTGGTCTTACCAAAACGCGGTATTCCGGCTTTATCGGTGTATTCGCAAATCTGATCAAGTGTTGCACCGTCAAAGATAGGTGTTGCAAAAGTCAGCCCAAGCTCCTTACCTGCCCAACCAAGTACAGTTTCGTAAATCTGTCCAAGGTTCATACGCGAAGGTACACCCAGCGGGTTAAGAACGATGTCGACAGGAGTTCCATCGGCAAGGAAAGGAAGATCTTCGTCACGTACGATACGTGAAACGATACCCTTGTTACCGTGGCGACCCGCCATCTTATCACCGATCTGAAGTTTACGTTTCTTGGCGATGTATACTTTAGCCAGCTGCAGGATTCCTGCAGGAAGCTCATCTCCAATAGTTACATTGTACCGTTTACGACGTGCAACAGCCTCTGCTTCCTTGTATTTCATGATGAAATTATTCACAAGTGCTGCAATCATATCGTTTTTATCCTTGTCTGTTGTCCATTTATTTGGATTAACATTCAGGAAGTCGATACCTTGTAATTGTTTAAGCGTAAATTTATTTCCTTTGGTAATTAAATCAGCATTGAAATAATCCTTTACCCCTTGTGATGTTTTACCATTGACAAGGTTAAAAAGTTTATCGATCAGGATTTCGCGCAACCTGTTTGTTTCAGTTTCGAGTTCAACGTCGATCTGTTCAAGCAATGGTTTTGTAGCGGTCTTCCCTTTTTTCTCCTTCACAACACGTGAGAAAAGCTTCTTGTCGATAACCACACCATTTAAAGATGGTGAAGCCTTCAAGGAAGCGTCTTTCACATCTCCCGCTTTATCTCCGAAAATAGCACGTAGCAGTTTTTCTTCGGGAGATGGGTCAGATTCACCCTTAGGGGTAATCTTTCCGATCAGGATATCGCCAGGTTTAACAATAGCTCCAATCCGAATCAACCCGTTTTCATCAAGATTACGTGTTGCTTCTTCGCTCACATTTGGAATATCGGAGGTAAACTCTTCAGCTCCCCGTTTGGTATCCCGAACTTCAAGCGAATATTCATCAATGTGGATAGATGTAAAGATATCGTCGCGCACAATCCGTTCGGAGATCACAATAGCATCCTCGTAGTTATAACCCTGCCATGGCATAAACGCCACTTTAAGGTTACGGCCCAGGGCTAATTCCCCGTTGGCAGTAGCATACCCTTCAGTTAATATATCGCCGGCTTTAACGCGTTGCCCTTTACGAACAAGCGGTTTAAGGTCGATACAGGTACCCTGATTGGTTTTCTTATATTTTGAAAGATTGTAACTTTTAAAATCAGGATCGAAACTCACATAACGCTCCTCCTCTGTCATATCGTAACGAATGACAATTTTGGAAGCATCGACGAATTCAACGACTCCGGGTCCTTCAGCGGAGATATTAATACGTGCATCACGGGCAATGCTCGCCTCAAGACCGGTACCTACAATAGGTGCCTCAGGTCTTAATAACGGAACAGCCTGGCGCATCATGTTAGATCCCATCAGGGCACGGTTCGCATCATCATGCTCGAGGAAAGTGATCAGAGAAGCCGCAATAGAGGCAATCTGATTTGGTCCGACATCCATCAGGTTAGCGTCCTCCTTATTTGCCAACGGATAGTCGGCGTCAAGACGGGCTTTTACTTTTGAATTCAGAAAGTTTCCATCGGCATCAATAATAGCGTTTGCCTGGGCGATAATTTTTCCCTCTTCCTCCTCAGCGGTGAAATAGGCTACATCATCGTTATTCAGGTTAACCTTACCATTGCTTGCGCTGCGATATGGGGTCGAAATAAACCCAAGATCGTTGATCTTGGCAAAAACACACAGGGACGAGATCAATCCGATGTTTGGTCCTTCAGGAGTTTCAATCGGACACAGACGACCGTAGTGGGTGTAATGTACGTCACGCACCTCGAATCCGGCACGTTCACGTGAAAGACCGCCAGGTCCCAGTGCAGACATACGACGCTTGTGGGTCATCTCTGCCAACGGATTGGTCTGATCCATAAACTGAGAAAGGGCATTAGTTCCAAAGAAGGAATTAATAACCGATACAAGGGTCTTGGAGTTGATCAGATCAATAGGTGTAAACACCTCATTGTCGCGGACATTCATCCTTTCGCGGATGGTACGGGCCATACGGGCCAGACCAACGCCGAACTGGGTAAACATCTGTTCGCCAACTGTACGTACACGACGATTCGACAAGTGGTCGATATCATCCACATCAGTTTTTGAATTGATCAGTTTGATCAGGTACTTAATAATTTCGATAATGTCGAGTTTGGTAAGCACCCGTGTTGTCATATCAATATTCAGACCTAACTTACGGTTGATACGAAAACGGCCGACTTCACCTAAGTCATAACGTACCTCTGAGAAGAACAGTTTGTCGATAACATCGCGTGCTGTAGCCTCATCAGGCGGTTCTGAATTACGGAGCTGACGGTAAATATGAAGTACAGCTTCCTTTTCTGAATTACAAGGATCTTTCTGTAGGGTATTATAGATAATTGCAAAATCTCCGGAGCCCGCTTCTTCCTTGTGCAGGAGGATAGTTTTGGTTCCGGAATCAAGGATCTCTTCAACGTGTTCATTGGTAATGATCACCTCACGGTCGACGATTACTTCATTACGTTCAATAGAGACAACTTCACCGGTATCTTCATCAACGAAATCTTCCACCCATGTTTTAAGCACACGAGCTGCCAGTTTCCGACCTACATATTTTTTCAATGCAGTTTTAGAAACTTTGATCTCATCGGCCAGGTCAAATATTTCGAGGATATCCTTATCACTTTCGTAGCCAATTGCCCGTAAAAGTGTGGTAACCGGTAATTTCTTTTTCCGGTCGATATAGGCAAACATCACATTGTTAATGTCTGTTGCAAATTCGATCCAGGAGCCCTTAAACGGGATCACCCTGGCGGAATATAATTTAGTCCCGTTGGCATGGACACTTTGTCCGAAGAATACACCGGGAGATCTGTGAAGCTGTGAAACGACCACCCGTTCTGCGCCATTGATAACAAATGAACCGGTTGGGGTCATATAAGGAACAGTTCCCAGATAGACATCCTGGACCACGGTATCAAAATCCTCGTGTTCAGGGTCTGTACAAAAAAGCTTCAGCTTTGCTTTCAGGGGGACGCTATAGGTTAACCCCCGTTCGATACACTCATCAATACTGTAACGAGGCGGATCGACCTGGTAGTCGATAAACTCGAGAACAAAATTATTTCTGGTATCGGAAATCGGAAAATTCTCCTGAAAAACCTGGTAAAGATCTTCATTCTTTCGATCTTCGGGAGAGGTTCCCAGCTGGAAAAATTCTTTAAAGGATTTAATCTGCACCTCCAGAAAATCGGGGTACTCTAGTTTGCTTCTGGTGGATGCGAAACTTATCCTTGGATTGGTGTAATTTGAGGGCATTGTAGGCGAAGATTAAAGTACCAAAATATAAACATGAAAAGGTTTAGAATCCCTTGACGGGATTCTAAACCGCATATAACCTTGTAGTACAGGTCAAAGTCTTATTTAACTTCAACTTCTGCGCCAGCTTCTTCCAATTGAGCTTTAAGGGATTCTGCTTCTTCTTTTGAAACCTTTTCTTTGATAGCCTTTGGTGCGTTATCAACCAGGTCTTTAGCCTCTTTCAGTCCAAGACCGGCAAGTTCCTTAACCAATTTAACTACTGCCAATTTTGATTGACCACCGAATTTAAGAATTACATCAAATTCAGTTTTTTCAGCAGGAGCTTCTGCTTCTGCTGATGCTGAAGGAGCAGCCACGGCAACTGCAGCTGCAGCTGGTTCGATTCCGTATTCTGATTTAAGGATACCTGCAAGCTCATTAACTTCTTTAACTGTAAGGTTAACAAGTTCTTCTGCAAGTTTTTTAAGATCTGCCATTTTACTTGAGATTTAAATATTAATTGATTCTTTTATTTACACTAAAAATTAACTAGGCATTACGTTCTTCCAACGTTTTAAGTACACCTGCGATGGTTTGTCCACCCGATTGGAGTGCTGACAATACATTCTTAACAGGAGCCTGTAACGTTGCGATAATACCGCCAATAAGTTCTTCTTTTGATTTAACATTGATCAGTGCCTCGAGTTGATCTGCACCAATGTAGGCACATGATTCAACGAAAGCTCCTTTCAATACCGGTTTTTTATTCTTCTTGCTAAACTCTTTAATAAGTTTTGCAGGGGTGCTTCCGGTATTGGAAAACAGGATCGATGTATTATTTACAAGTACGTCATAAAGCTCTTCAGAATTCTTTTCAGAGTTCTCGAGTGCTTTACGGAGGATGGTGTTCTTAACTACAACCAGTTTAACTTCCCGTTTGTTGCATAACCTTCTGAGGTCACTGGTGACTTCAGCATTGAGGTTAGAGATATCGGCAAGGTAAAAATGGCTGTATGAATTAATCTCTGCGGTTAATTTTTCAATAACCTGTAATTTTTCTGATTTTTTCATCTCAACATTATTTACTATTCCAGGCAGGATTTTGGTTCAACCTGGATGCCGGGGCTCATAGTACT
>CAIVCR010000098.1 GCA_903904515.1 uncultured Bacteroidia bacterium | reverse complement strand
GTGCCTTCGCATCGGTTGGTTTTAAAGAATAAGCCGTAGATTTCCAAAACGATTGCCGATTATCGCGCTGGCAATTAGCAAATTCTCCGTTCAGTGGATGGCTGCTGAACTTTTCAATGCGGTCGACATTATACGATCCAATCACTTCAAACCCGGTAAGCTCGCCAAACCCCATTTTGTTCAGTTGGAGCAAAGCCTCTGCATCCATATAAACACCACCCGAAAGGAGTTTCGTGATCTCCTCCTTTGATAAAACTAAAACATTGTCTTTTCCCAGTATGGTTACAGCTACATTTTTATTCGAATAGCTTGTCGGAAGACCAATGTTGTAGAGGTCGTGACTGACCAGCGGATTTCCCGAGCTGACCCAGTTTCCCTCATCGGGTTTGCCGGTCGCAAAACTGTTTTTGTTCCAAAAGGTCTGGATTCCGACTATTTCAGTGCGTCCAAGCGTTTTGGCCATAAGGTCCATAAATGGCCGAACTTCATGCAGTCTGGCGATCAACGATTCGTATTCATCCAGAGGCTCATCATAAAATGAGAGGACATTAAAGGCTGCACTGGTACACCCCGCAGCGATATGTGAACACGCCTCCAATGCTACAATATTCACAGCTTTCTTCAAACGCTGGTAAGGAAAATTCTCAATCTCGGATTCAATGGAGACCACCTCCTGGGGCAATACAGAAACCTGCCTTCCAATGTCGTGCGATTTTCCGACTAGTTCACTGTTAGTATTGTCGTTATAATAGCCGCCTCCCGGCCTCCACATCACAGGAGCATGATTTGGACCGGAGAGGATCTTAGACCAGTTATCAAAATCATACCCCTCAAAGAACCGGTCACCCGTCATAAAACCAAGAGGCATGGCTGGCGAAATCTCATGAACTGTTTTTTCAATCAGTGTGAATAATCTGGAGATTGTATTCCGGTTATGTTGAAGCCAAGCTTCACGAATCTTCAGTTTTTCTTCAACAGGACCTTCATCCAATGCTTTTTTTAGGGTCTCTCGCGTATATTTTACCCCCGATTCCTTTTGAAAAATATGCAGGCAATTATCGCAGAAACAACCTAATCCGACAGGCATGTGTCCGAACCGGACATCGTCATCGATCCAGATATAATCCGGATTTGCCAGGGCCGCTGCCTCGTAGATATTCCTGACATATCCGCGCATCCCTTCGTCATTGGGACAGAAAGAGCCGTTGCAAACCTGTCCGTCGATATTGGTCATGCGCGTATACGCCTCATTAAGGGAGTTATCGAGGTTTTCGTTATGATGACCTATTGTGGAGAGGATATTTATCCCCGCTCTGTATCCGTGTTTCTTCGCCTCCTCAATTCTTCCCTTTAAAATGGCCGCCCTCTCCCTGAAAACATCCAACGGGAGTGGAGGATGGGTTGCTGAAGTGAAAAATGTTACCTCATCAGTGACCCCCTTGTATTTATCAAACAGATCCAAAACCTCGTTATATCGTTTTTCGGAAGACCATAACGGGACACCGATCCGGAAGGAGATAAAGGCTTTTTCGACCTTTGTAGTTGGTGAACCGGATGTTTTTTCGGCTGATTTTTGAGTCTGGGGTGTCTGACTGCAACTTACCAGGATTAATAGCAAAACAGCAACGATTAATTTTTTCATATTCGAATCAATTTCAATAAGGAAGCGGCGGTAGTATCAAAAATCTTTTAACCGCAGAGATGCGCAAAGAAGACGCAAAGTTACGCAGAGTTATTAATTTGTAATTTAATACTTTGCAGTACTCTGCCATTTCACTCAGCGGTTCTCTGCGGTTAAATTTTCTACTTTTTATAGAGCCTCTAAAGGAGGTTCCATAAATATTTTATTCCGTTATCCCCTTCCACTTATCAGTCCGGAACGGAGATGCAGGAAGGTCTGCACTGTTGTAAAGATTCGCATCGTCGGGATTATTACCCCATCCATAACGGACAGCCACAGGATTCTTAACCTCCGGTGAAGATAGTTCGAGGGTATTCTTCCCCGTTACTTTTCCGGTTGCCCAATAGAATTTATGATCTTCACCAGCAATGGCAAAACCTTTGACGTAGCCGTATTTATCTTTGATTTTCAGTCCGTCACCGGTCTCGTCAAAAGTGAGTATTGCTTTATTTTCATTGATGCTTATCGATTTATAAACGGGCCCGGTATAGATAATGTCTTGTTTGAATGCAACTTTAAGTGCCGAAAGGGCAAGCCTCTTTCCTACAGTTTGTTTGTCCTTTGGATGAATATCAAGTGCTTCACCCACATCGGTCGTGACCGCCATTCCTGTGTTGGGAAGTGCCAATGTCATACTTTGTGCCTCGCGGAGTTCAGCCCAGGCGCTTTCCTGAGGAAGGGAATCGGTTTTCATAAAGTTGGCCAGCTGGACAAAGAAGAACGGGAAGTCTCCCTGGTTCCAATGGTTCCGCCAGTCTTTGATCAGATCGGGAAATACACGCTGATATTGTTTTGCACGCCCGGCATTCCCCTCGCCCTGGTACCAGATCGCACCACGGATACCGTAAGGAACCAATGCATGGATCATCCCGTTATACAGGAGGGTAGGATAAGAGTTGGGGCTTAAGACCGTATTGAACTTAACGAGACCAACCTTGTATTTCCAGCTGCCGACCAACGAAATGGTACGTTCGCCGCATTGCAGGTTTAAGGTGTTGGGATTTCCATAGATCCCCCCCATTCCTCCGACATCCTCCATCTGAACGGTGAGGTTGTTTTTCCCCGGTTTCAGCAAGCCGGCCGGAATTTCATAAATCCGTGATTTTTCTGCCTGTAATTTAGTTGATCCTACGAGTTTGCCATTAATAAACGTGTTGTCTGAGTCGTTAACTTTAGCAAGATAAAGCGTGTTTTTCTGTCCGGCTTCAGCTTCAGAGAGAATGATTTCCTTGCGAAACCAGATGATTCCGTCGACGCCTTGCAGTCCGTTTGATTCAATATATCCCGGCAGTTCCATGGTTTTCCAGGCGGAATCGTTGAATTCAGGGTCCGCCCAAAGTGGTTGATCGCCTCTCATACCTAGGTCAACGGTTGAGGTTTCACCAACACGGTCCCTGACCTCTTTCTCAATCGATTTGGCATAATCGTCGAGATTGACTTTTTTGAGTTGTGCAAGTTGATTCGTAAAATCGGGATTCTGGCCGATCATCTGTTCGCTGGTCCAGGTTTCGGCAATCGTCCCACCCCACGAGGTATTGATGAGTCCGATTGGCACCTTTAATTTTTGATTCAGCTCCCTTCCAAAGAAATAGGCTACCGCCGAGAAACGGGGTATCGTGGTTGGGGAACATTTTGACCATTCACCCTCCTCAAGTTTGTCCTGTTGTGATCCGGAGATACGTCTTTTAACCGTATAGAGCCGGATATCCGGGTAATTGGAGGCTGCAATCTCGGCATCGCTATTTTTGACACTTAACATATTGAATTCCATGTTGGATTGTCCTGAACAGACCCACACCTCACCGATCATAATGTTTTCGATGGTCACTACATTTTTCCCCTTGATAGTCATCGTGAAGGGACCGCCGTAGTTCATTGCGGGTAGTTTCAGTGTCCACTTCCCATCCTTATTGGCTTTGGCGGTTGCTTTCCCTTTTTCGATGGTTATATTAACTTTTTCGCCCGGTGAGGCCCAACCCCATACCGGGATTTCCATTCCCTTTTGGAGAACCATGTTATTTGAGAAGATAGGTGAGAGTTTTACCTGAGCGGTTAGGCTGCCCGCCAGGAGGATAAGCAGCAGAGTGGTCCATTTTTTTTGTGTAGTGATTGTCATCATTAGTTGGCGTTGTTGAAGTAATTGATTTAGTATAGTATTAACATTCAACCCCTTCAGGGTTGCTAAGCGCGTATTGTCTTCATCCGTGGGTTTCACCCACGGTTATTCAAATTAAACCCTTTTCAGGGTTTAAAATACTTAAAAAGTCTGAAAGACCGGAATATTGATAGCCTTTCAAATTACACCCTTCATCAGGGTTTTTCTTTTATAAGTCTGAAAGACTTAAATATTAATGGCCTCCGGTGCAACCGGAGGTTGATGAACGAGCAATTTTTGGAACCCCAAAGCGGGTTCAATATTTTTTTATTTAAACGGAAGCACGAATATATAATTTCCGCTGCCAAGTTCAATTTTTACCTTTTGATTATTTTCAGAAATCTTTGCTAATCCGTATTTTAAGAGGGGAAGATTATTGATTGTTATATCCTTTGCCTCTGAATGGTCGAAATTAACGGTGGCTGAACTGTTTGGAGGTATCGAACAGGAATAGGTCATCATTTTATTTTCCAGTTTCCAGTCTGATTTGATCGTTCCGTACAATGTTTTCAGTTCTGCGGAAGCAGATGTAAGACCACCGCCGGGGTGTGGTTGAAGCACGAAATGTTTATAGCCAGGAGCTTTCGGATCACTCTGAATTCCTGCCACATACTGATAAAGCCAGTTTCCAATAGCACCATAGGCATAATGGTTAAAGCTGTTCATCGTTACATCCTGAAACGATCCGTCGGGTTTTTGTCCGTCCCAACGTTCCCAGATCGTGGTGGCGCCCTGGGTAACCGGATAGAGCCATGACGGATATTCTTTATTCATAAGCAACTTAAAGGCAAGATCGGCATAACCGTTATCCGAAAGGGCTTTGCAAAGCAGCGGTGTCCCTACGAATCCGGTGGTGAGATGTTCCATCTTTTTCACATCCTCTGCCAGATAACCCGCAGCTTTCGAAATCAGTGAATCGGGCATAAGACCAAAAGACAATGCGAGAGAATATGCCGTTTGGGTATTTGAAACCAGTCGACCTGCGGGAGTTACAAATTCATGCACAAATGCCGCTTTAATCTTTCCAACTAATTCGGTGTATTTTGAGCCATCTTCATGTTTACCCAGAATAGTTGCGGTCTGAGCCAGCAGATTTGTTGACCAGGCATAATATGCGGTTGCAATCAGATCTTTATCGGTTGTGGCACCCGGATAGTCGGAATCGGTGGAGGCAAAAGCAAGCCAGTCGCCCAGTTGGTCATCACCGGTCCAGAGGTTGTCATCCCCGGCGCGACTGTGCATATATTCGACCCAGGCTTTCATGCTTTGATATTGATTTTCAAGAATCCGGGTGTCGCCATAGGCCTGATAAACACTCCAGGGAACGACAGTTGCAGCATCGCCCCATGCCGTTGAGGTACCACGACCCGACCGTACATCGGGAATTACATCGGGCACCTTCCCGTCCGGAAGCTGATCGGCAGCCAGATCGGCCATCCATTTGGTAAAGAAAGGGGCAACATTGTAATTGAATGCAGCTGTTGGAGCGAACACCTGCGCATCGCCGGTCCAGCCCAGACGCTCATCCCGTTGCGGACAGTCGGTAGGAATATCGAGGAAATTCCCTTTTTGTCCCCATTGGATATTTTGCTGCAAGCGGTTTATCAGCGAGTCGGAACAGGTGAAAGTGCCGGTCTGTGGCATATCCGAATGGATCACCACCCCCGTAATGCTATTCAGATCTGGTGTTCCGGGATAGTTCTCCAGTTTCACAAACCGGAATCCGTGAAACGTAAAATAAGGTTCAAAAGTCTCCTCTTCGCCACCTTTCAAAATATACTCATCAGTAGCTTTAGCCTTCCTGAGGTTCTCGGTATAGAAATTACCCTCCTTGTCCAAAACCTCTGCGAATTTGAGGATTATATGATCGCCACGGTTTCCCTTCACCTTTATCCTGATCCAGCCAACCATATTCTGATCCATATCATAAACCATCTCGCCTTTGGGGGTGGTGATCATTTTTTGTGGGATACGCTCCGCAATTGCCCGTACCGGATAACTCACGGGACCTACAAGGATATTTTTGGGATGATCGAGGATTATTGCCGGGACAAAGGTGGATGAATGAAAATCGGTTTTGTCCCAATCTTTTATTTCAAGGGTGGCATCATAAGTCTCCCCGTTGTAAATATCAGATAAAATAATCGGACCATTTCCGGTTTTCCACGAACCATCAGTTGCAATGAGTTGAGAAGTTCCATCTGAAAAGGTAATTGCCAGTTGAGCAATCAACGCTGATTTATCACCGAAGTAATTTCGCTGCACCTTCCCGCCGATGTTACCTCGATACCACCCGTCTCCAACAATGGCGCCAATTGCATTTTCAGATTTCAGCAGATTGGTGATATCGTAAGTCTGGTATTGGGTCCGTTTATTATAGCTCGTCCACCCCGGTGTAAAGAGGTCGGAAGTCACTTTATTGCCATTGATAAAAACCTGGTAAAGGCCGTGTGCGCTGATATAGAGCCTGGCCGAGGCAATTTTCTTTCCACATGAAAACTCTTTTCTGAAATAGACGGGACGGTGATCCTCTGCCACCCTTCCCGGGGCAGCAATCCAATCGGCTTTCCAGAGCGAGGTGTCCAAAAGTGCAGTTTCCCACCAGGCGGGTTCACTCCATCCGCTTGTGATTCCTTTATTATCCCATATCCGTACCTGCCAGAAGTAGCGTGTTTGAGATTCGAGCGGTTTTCCTTTATATTCAACATTCACAGAGTGATCAGAATTCACCTTTCCGGAATTCCACACGAGTTTGTTCTTCTGGTCAAGCATCATCACTGATGTTGCCACACGGATTTCATAAGCTGTCTGAATAAAGTTTTC
>CAIVCR010000097.1 GCA_903904515.1 uncultured Bacteroidia bacterium | reverse complement strand
ATCGTTATGAGCCATCAAACGATTTGTTAGTTCTGAAGAGAATCCAATATAAATTTTATTGAATTTGGGCGAATATAAAACGTATGTGGTATACATTTTATGAATCTGAATGAAGTGGGTTGTACTGGATTCGAACCAGTGACCCCTACCCTGTCAAGGTAATGCTCTAAACCAACTGAGCTAACAACCCTTCAAAAATAAAAAAAAGAACCAGTGATCCCTACCCTGTCATCCGCCAACTGGCGGACTAAACCAACTGATCCGTCAGCCTACGGACCTTCTAAATAATGAACCAGTGACCCCTACCCTGTCATCCGCCAACTGGCGGACTAAACCAACTGATCCGCCAGCCGGCGGACCTTCAAAAATAAAAAAAAGAACCAGTGATCCCTAACCTGTCATCCGCCAACTGGCGGACTAAACCAACTGATCCGTCAGCCGACGGACCTTCAATATGAATGCAAAAGTAGGATATTTTTCCAAGATAAAAGCGCCCCACACTAAAATGGAGCGCTTTTAATCTTTTATTGTAAACTATTCACTTAAGAAGATAAAGCGTGTTACAACAATGGCAAAAAGGAGATACATCATCCAATGTACCTGTTTTGCTTTTCCTGTTCCAACTTTTAAAAGTGTATAGAATACGATACCAGCCGCGATACCATTGGCAATACTGTATGTGAATGGCATCAGCACAAAGGTGATAAAGGCAGGAAAACCCTCGGTGAAATCGTTGAAATCGATATCTGCAACTGAAGAAGCCATTAAAACCCCTACAATGATTAACGCCGGAGCTGTAGCCGCATTAGGAATCATCCCGGCAATCGGGGAGATCAGAAGTGCAAGTAAGAATAATACCCCTGTTGTAACGGCTGTCAAGCCAGTTCGTCCACCTTCGCTGATACCTGCAGCACTTTCAACGTAAGCTGTTACAGTTGAAGTTCCCATTAATGCTCCAAATGATACACCAACTGCATCCACAAGCATCGCTTTCCCGATAAGGGGTGAGTTGCCGTCTTTGTCTATCAGTCCGGCTTTACTGGCTGTTCCAACCAGGGTCCCAAAGGTGTCAAAAAGTTCAACAAAAGTGAAGGTAAAGACAACTGTCCAGATTCCCATATTCAAAGCACCCATAATATCTAATTGAAACACTGCTAAATTGGTTAAATTTGGCAGAGAGAAAAATGCAAAATTTGGAGGAACGTGGGTAACACCCATTGGAATACCAATCAGGGTCGTTACAACGATGCCTATTAACAGGGAACCTTTAATCTTCCGGGCCATCATTAATGCAGTAATTGCAATACCAATCAGACAGAGTCCCATGCTTGGATTATGAAAGCTTCCCATTCCTATATTCCATTCAAAAAACTGAAGTGTGGCCCTTCCTCCTCCTTTGGTAACTGACTCAATTGTTGGAGGAATAAGTGAGGTCGAAACCGCCATGATATCGGAGATTTTCACCCCGATGATCGTAATGAAAAGGCCAATTCCCACCGTGATTGCCCGTTTCAGAGAGTTTGGTACAGCAACAACAAGAATCTGACGTATTTTAGTCACGGTCAGAATAATGAAAATAATACCTGAGATAAATACAGCTCCTAAGGCAACTTTCCAGGGCATCCCCACACCGGCAAGAGCTACGGTAGCAAAGAGTGCAGTACAACCCATTCCCGGTGCAAGAGCAATAGGGAAATTCGCAATCAGACCCATTGCAATTGTTACAAAACCTGCGGCAATAGCGGTTGCAAAAAATACTGCGTTCTTATCCATTCCGGTAGAGGATAGGATATTGGGATTCAAGAATAAGATATACGCCATCGTCATAAACGTGGTGATACCTGCAATAACCTCAGTTTTTACCGAAGTCTTGTTTGCTGTTAGTTTAAATAGTTTTTCGAGCATACTTTAGTTATGATTGGATTATAAATTCCATTTTCCTGCAATTGTTGGATTGCACATAAAGCCCTTATGACCGGCGAAATTAGAACTCAGTTCAATCTCACTTCCAATTGAGAATTGCTTGGTAACATTAAACCAGAATTGTGGCTCTGTCAGGAATACAAAATCTGTTGCTTTTGTATTTCCAGCAGGTCCCACGATATTATCTTCCCTCCAAAAATCAGCAAATCCACTAAGGGTGACTTTATTTTTGAAGAACTGAAGGTTCCAAACACCAGTAAGCTGAAATGACATATCGTTCTTGCCGCGTATATTTTTGTACATGGCTTGTAACGTGAATATTTTAGAGTAATCTTTTGTATTCCAGGTGTAATTTCCCCCAAATAACCAGGCATCATTGATGGCGTAAGCTCCATTATAAGGAGTCGCTCTGAATTGCCCAAAACCGCCATTGTATTCCACGTGTAACTCAAAAGGGCTGTTCCAGAACTTAAGTCCTCTGGCTATTTCAAAATAACCAAGCTGAGGCCCTTCCACTCCTGTATCTCCACCCTTGCCGTAATCGATATCAATGAAATAAAATGTACTTCCATACTTATCCGTTTTAAAGGATTCAACGGTAGAGGTAAGGAACTTACGTGTTTTACCCATGTCGTAATGCAACTGCACATTTTGTGCATTCAGTACCGAACCGGCAGCGAAAATTGAAAACAGAATCAGAAGTTTTTTCATAATGAAAATTTAAATAATAATTCGCGATTTAATTATGCAAAGTTGAGACTTGACAATAATTAGCATGTGTTTTTGGTTAAAGGAAGTGCATTTATATTCTAAAGGGTAAAATTATGGTTTAATTTGGAATTGGAAAATAATGGTCCTGCAATCTTATATTATTCTTTGCAATTGGCAGTAATTTAGAATTAAATTATATAGTGTAAGTGAAATGAATGTGAGAAGCACTAAATATTTTTACATTTCAGAAGTAAAATATTTGTAGTTTCTCATTTATTAAATGTATTTTTGTTACAATTTCATTACAGCAGGGGGTGACTTATTGAAAATAAAGCAATCCTGATACGATAATAATGTTTTTATTAACCTGTTAACTTCATGGAAAAAATTCTGATCATTGATGATGATAAAATAAGCCTTAAAGTAATTAAGGAAATTCTTGAAAGGCTGGGTTACAAAACGATACAGGCTGAAAATGGAGAGGCCGGACTGTTGCTTGTCCGTTCAGAGCATCCTGATCTGGTAATAACTGATTTTCAGATGCCTGGATTAAATGGATTGGAAGTTATGGCCGAAATACATAAGCTTAATTCAGGGCTGCCGGTCATACTACTTACCGGTTACGGCGATGTCCCTTTGACGATTAGATCAATTCAGTTAGGTGCATTTGACTATCTGGAAAAGCCCATCGATCCCATTCAGCTTAGAAATATTGTGCTGTTAGCCCTTAACTCGGTAAAGGTGAGTAGTGGACTAAATGAGGTTAAGTTTGAAGACCTCTCCAGTGAAAGTATGCTTGAGAATAATATTTTGGTTGGAAAAACTCCTCAGATGAAGGAGATCTTCAAAAATATTGGCAGGATCTCGCTGAATAAAGTGAATGTTTTGATTCAGGGTGAGACTGGAACAGGAAAAGAGCTTATAGCCAGGTTGATTCACTACTCAGGGGTTACGAAGGATCAACCTCTGGTTATTGTGAATTGCAGTGCACTGACAGAGACATTGCTTGAGAGTGAGCTATTTGGACATGTTAAGGGGTCATTTACAGGTTCGATTCGGGATAAAAAGGGCAAATTTGAATTAGCCGGTGAGGGTTCTATATTTTTGGATGAGATATCTGAGATTTCTCTGAATACGCAGGTTAAGCTGTTACGGGTAATTCAGGAACTCGAGTTTGAACGTGTAGGAGGGGAAGAAGTTATTCCTATGAAAGCCCGGATTATCGCGGCATCCAACAAGAATCTGGAGGCTCTGATTAAAGAGGGAAAATTCAGGGAAGATCTATATTATCGGTTGAAGGTATTTACGATCGATCTTCCACCTTTACGGGAACGAAAAGAGGATATCAGGGATCTGGTAATCCATTTTCTGCGTAAACTGAATAAGCGGTTTAACCGAAATGTGGTGAAAATCGGGGACGGTGTAATCGAGGTCCTGAAGGCTCATAGTTGGCACGGAAACGTACGTGAGCTTGAAAATACAATTCTTCAGGCAATTGTGATGTCTAAAAACGATGTACTTGAGGTTGAAAATATAACACTTAATCCAAGACAGAATCAGGGTGAGGAGATTAAGCAGGAACTTCCAAGGTTCAGAACAATTGCCGAACTGGAGAAATACCATATCAAGCGCATTCTCGATGAGGTTAAATGGAATAAGCTCGAAGCTTCGCATATCCTGGATATCACCCGCCCTACGTTAAATGCCAAGATTGAAAAGTATAGCCTGACAAGAGACTAGGTTAAATCATTAATCTGGATTTTTTTAGGGAGTCTAACATACATAAGAAGTCCCTTCGGTTTTGTACCGGAGGGACTTCTTTTTGGGTTAAAGTGAGAGTCTGAGTTGGATAGTGATAGCCTGACTTTAAGTCAGACTATCACTATATCGATTTACTTGTCTGGTCGTAATACAAATGCCTCTGTAAACCCTTTTTTATTCAATTTGGGAATAAATTCAATTGACTCTTTTCTCCCCTGGAATCCACTGATTTGGACTTTATAGAGTCTGTCCTCATACATAATATCGACAGGATGGCTTGAAATTTTCAGTAGCTCTTCCTTTGTGGTAATTGCATTTTTCTCTTTTGAAAATGCCCCAACCTGAATAATAGAGCCTTTTCTGTTTTTAAGAATCGGGTACTTAATACCTGGATCAATTTCCTGATTCTGCGAGGAAGTAGTAGTCTCTTTCCCTTGCGGAGCAGGCGTAGTTATAGCCGGAGGTATAACTTTAGCTGGTTCTGTGGCTTTAGTGTCTGCGGGCTTGTCTTCTTTAGCCGATGGGGCTACAGGAGCCGCAATTTTTGCAGGTGGAGCTGCCGGAGTTACAGTTGAAGGAGCAATATTTTCAGATTCAACTGCTTTAGACTCTTTCAGGATATTTTCTTTTGAATTAACAGGAGTTGCCACTTTTACCGGTGGAGCTGCCGGAGTTTCAATTTTAACCGGTAGCATTTTAACCAGAGTATCCTTTATACCTAAAACTACATCAGGTTTAATTTCCGACACAATTTTAGCTGTATCCTTTACGGGTTCTTTATCAATCAGGCTGAGATGGAAGTCAAGACCATCTAGAATCGTTCCGTCTTTAGAAGCTGCAATATTTACAGGGATCTTCTCCGGTACAGAAACCATCTTTAACCTTTTAAGTTGTTCCGGGTCAATCATAGCCGAATAGACCCCTGGTTTTAGACCAAGGTAGCTGTAATAACCATCTGATTCGGTCATTGTGCGAGCTACAAGGGTTCCATCACTGCGGTAAAAGCAGACTAAAATTCTTCCCTGACCTTTGGATTCATTGTAAACTGTGCCTGATGCTTCACCCATTACAGAAACCGGTACTTCAATGGTTTTGAACTGGTTGGCATCGATATTCACCTTGATGATCAGGTTATGCATTTGCCAGGCCACATTGTCAAAGCTGTTTTTATCGAGCTCCAGGTAATAACTGGTATATGGCATAAGATCTAGAATATGAATGGTAGTATCCTTGTCATTTCGCTTAATAGTCCCCCCGTTTAGCCTAAATTGCAGCCCCGCCACTTTTGGTTCGCCCTTATCGTGTTTACCATTTCCGTTGATATCAAGGAAAGGAAGCAGTGTGATTGCACCTTTGCCAACGTTGGTTCGGTTGGTGGTTCCAAGATATTTTGTTTTGTTATCATACAATAGGCTTCCCCTTGCAGACTCAATCATTGAAGTTTGATCATTCGTGTTCCTGACTGAAAATCCAGTCTGAGCAAATGATAGATCGTACCGCATACCGACCTCAATATTTCGCGTATTGCTTGCAAAGTTTTGTTCAAACGACATATTTAAGAAGCCGTGTTTTGACAACTGTTTTTCAATATTGGCTCTTGCTGAGATAACCCGTTGCTGATTGTATGCATATTGAATCTGTGGTGTTATGGCTAAGTGTGATGGCATTCGAAATGAAAGAGATAAATTGCTGTAAACATAGGGATTAGCGACGCCTGTGAATAGACCAAAGGTAGTGAAATTGGTTGTTATTCCATGAACACTTCCCGACCACAGCATCTCTGCGTTGGTATTGGTAATTCCGGGAAGCACTGTTTGATTGACTGTCAATCTGGTATAGGCTGCAAAGTTTTTACCGGTTATAGGTATGGAAATAACCCCTTTTCGTTCCTCGAGATAATTGTAAATAATAGCTTTTTGCCCTGGAACATACTTTGTATAATTCAGCTCAAATAAAAGATTGGAAGGGAGCCGGTAGTTCAAAATTCCTTTTGACCGGACACCATAGGTATATTCTCCGGAAAGCATTAAGCTGCTCATCAACCTAAGTGAGGCACTTAAATAGGGCATTTCGGGTCCGGTAATCACTGACGAAAGATATTCCACGCCACCACCGATAGTGAGCCAACGGCTTACCCCATAATTTAGGGTTGCGCGAGCAACCCGGCTATGAAGAGAATCCTCGACTAAACCTCCACTAACATTGTACTCAAATTCTTTTGGAGGTAAAAAATTGAATGGAATACTCATATTCTGCTCTTTGGTCCGCTCCTCACCCCATGGGCCATAAAATTTAAGCTTTACAGCTGAATTGCCGTATACCAAGGGCACCTCAAACTTATAAAATCCCGATCCGTCAGCCTTCATGTAATCGACCATAACATTGTTAACGTAAAGTTCTACAACCCAGTTTGGTTCTGTAATATCACTTAACGTGTATGTTCCAAAGGAGCGACGGTATGTTGTGGGGGTATTGGTAAATTGCATCCCAACAATCGGATCAAAAATGGAGGATGTAACGGTGGTGTATATTTTTCCTACAGTCACTTGCCGCAAAACCGGTCGATCGTTATTAACAAACCGCCACTGGTATTGCTGCTGCTTTTCAGTAAAAGGGACTGTATTGTCATAGTTTAAAAGCGCATTGGCTTCTCCTCCTGCAATTACAGTACCTAATGAGAGATTTAACCGAGTATCAGTCACTCCAGGCAATTGCTGAGTGGAGATTACCGACCAGTCAGCCATCCCGAAGTGAAAGGCGGGATATTTGCGGGCAATGACAGTGTCAGCTTTTATCTCCCCCTTAAGCCGACTGATATTCAACCGCATTTGTTCGAGTCGCATCTCCCGAATAACGGGCAACTCCAGTTTGGTTGAAAGGTTTACCGACAAACTTCTGAAACTAAAGGCACAATCGAGTCCGAATACTTGTCCAAACCAGGTTGATTTAAGATACAGGTTTGTCTCTGTCTTGATCAGATCGTTACTTTTAAGCGCATATTCTTTCCCAAGATACCTGATTTTATGGTGAACATTGTCAATGGTATAGATTGCATTGGGGTTAATAAAAGAGCCTGTTACAGAATCAAGCTGAGCCGATGGATTGATTTTAATTTTCAGAAATGAGAAAATATCTACTATGGGAAGATAAACGGTCTCATCTACAATTACTGCCGGAATTTCAGCGCCACCAAAACGTTGAATATTTATAAGTACGGAAATCTCTTCATATTGTGGTTCGTTCTGGGCGCGGCAGGGTGAAGGCAGGATAGTCAGAAAAGCAAGCAGCCATGCAAAAAGAATCAAAATACCGGAAATGAATGGATATTTCCGGTATTTGAGGCATTTAGGCAAGGCTGTTTTTTTCATAGGAGACTGGATCGATTGGCTAGTTTTGGATAAAAGTGACGGTAAAAGTCCCACTATAGTAACCTGCTGGATTTGCGATTAATGAACCGATAGCCAGTGTTCCACCAATATATACGTCCGTAGTTGTACCCCTTGCCACAAATGGTGTTCCCGTACTTGGCGTCCCTGGCGTAAGTGATAAAGTCCCTCCCGCACTCCCTGTCAAAGTCGCAGGTGAAGTTACTATCGTTATTAAAGTTCCGCGCAAAGCCGTTACCTCAAATAGTGCCGGACTGCAAAACGTGCCTACAGGAGGAAGAATAATCTGCCCTAAACTAGACCTGATTCCGTTATTGTCAACAGTTACGCTGCCACCTGAAGAGCCGCTTGGTATTATTGTTCCAAAATTTAGATGTTGCAATGTACTAACTGTTACAGAAATCGGTTTTGGTGGTTTTTCCTGACCCTTTATCGGGATATTTAAAAAGGTAAGACAGATTAATATCGTGCAAATAATTCGAAGCCCTCTGAACAGCAGGCTTATTCTGGTGCTATTCATAATCTTTTCGTATTAGTAATTTCTGTGAATCTTTTTTATTGCCTGCAACAACAGTAAGTATATAGAGCCCGCTGCTTGACGCGGGGGTAATCTCTACCGTCTCCTGACCGGAAACCACGCGGTGCAGAATTATCTGACCGCTCATATTCGTTACATAAAGAGTTCCATTCGTATTTAGTGGAAGGTTCATGGTCACCTTTAAGAGTGATCCTGAACAGGTAATCAGAAACATCTTTTGTGCAACCGTGGGTAGTGTATTTAATTGGGACAATGAAAAAATCAGGTTAAAACGGTTGTTGTACGTTCCCGCTTTAAGATTAAACCGATAATCGGGAAGTTTCCTCAGATCTTGCGTAACCCCTTTTTCAGCATCAACCAAGTAAATATAATAAGATGATGGTAAAAGGCTAATATCCTTTGCGTTTAAGTTAATCCATCCTTCACTTAATATTGTTAACCCCAGGGGAATTCTGGTGATGCTGTCTACCGGCACCGGCATCGCTTTGATCGCTACTTGTTTTGTCTCGGAAGTTATACTGTAGAGATTGGGAACCAGCACATCGGTATTCAACATCTTAAGGGCATCCCTTTTCTTATCAAAAAGCAGACTTGAATTGTTGTCAAAATAAATGTAAACAACATCATCAAGTGCATTTTTACCATCATAATTTGCCGCAAATTGGAGAATCACCCGATCATCAACTTTTGCCTCTTTAAAGGTTGGGGAAAGGTTATTTGTCCTGCATGAGTTGGTGAAATTAAGAACTCCTGATGGTGAATCAGGAAGGACAAAAAATCCTTGCATTGCTGCTATATTATTTGTGGCACCGCCTACCCCACCTGAATAATAGGAATAAGAGCCTGTATATTGATCTGTTCCACTTGTATTAAAAAAAGCAACTGATGAGCCAATACCACTGCTTGCTGCTACAATTACATCCCAGTCAATAGGTGAAGGATAAGGATTGCCCACCAGATTAAAACCCTGGGTATATTTCCGGTTGTGGTTATAAAGTGTCACAGCCATTGGTCCATTATTTACTGTTCCATTTAGACTTAGGGTTGTTGCACCCGATCCTGCTCCCAGGTTGGCCGCATAACCTGCCATCGGTGAAACAGTACCCGAAAGATACTTAACCCAACCTGACTGATAAGCAGCAACTCCCGATGAATCTCTCGAATTATTCTCATCATACTTATAAAAAGAGGGGAATGTTGCACCTAAATCTACCGGGGGAGAAAAATCACTTACTGAATTGGAGGTAAATGGGGTACTTACATATTTATATCCGAATGCCGAAGAGATGTAACGTTCCATGGTCACCGTTCCTATAACAGCATGTGTCCCGGATGATCCATCTATAAGTGCTGTCTGAGCCCCCGTTGAGAGAAGCGTAAGATTCCCTCCTGATGTCAAATTCCCTGTTGCGGCTTTTACTACACCGGCTACATTTAATGGGGCGGATAAGGTGACTCCTGCCGGATTGGACACTGTTAAATTCTGGACCGTGTTACCGGCAAAATTAACTGAACCAATAGTTTGGGCTGAAGTTCCGATTAGTTCAATGGTGCCTGCAGACGCTGTTAAAGTCCCGCCGTTGGTGATGGTCTCTGCAATTTGCAGTGTCCCGCCGGTATTCACACTTAATGAGGAACCACTATTGATTACTATATTTTTACAAATTCCTGTTTCGCCGAAACTCAGCACAGGCTGATGAGTGGCACTACCTATCAGAACATTGGTGGTCGCATTTGGCAAGTATGGACATGACCAGTTTGCAACAATATTCCAGTCTGAACTTGTACCACCGAGCCAGGTGAGGTCATTGATAACTATAAATGCCCCTGAAACAGCACTGGTTACATCTACGCCGCAGCTTCCATGGACGATACAATAATAATAAAGCGTTCCGGTTACTGTTGACTGAGGAGTATAGCTGTTTGTCTGCGCTCCATTGGCTGAACCAAGGGAAGTCCCTCCTGTTGTGCTGGCAGTCGTATTACTCCACCATTGGTAGGTTAAAGTGCCGGTTCCTGTTGCGGTAACTGTTATTGGAAGAAAGGGTTGATTCAGACAGATTGATTGTGCAGCAGTCGATTGGCTGCCGATGGCCGTTGCCGGATTGACAAGTACCGTATAATTGCTCACTGTACCTGAACAGCCTGCAGCCGTTGGGGTGACGACATAAGTTACGGTACCCTGCGTGGTGCCCGTGGTGCTTATCGCCTGAACAGGGATCGTACTTGTACTACTGGAGGTAAAGCCGCTAACACCTGTTGTCGCGGTGGCTGTCCATGCAAAGGTGGTGCCCGAAACACCGGAGGTTAGGGTGACAAGGGTTGTGCTGCTGCCCGAACAGATTGTTTGGGTCAGCGGTGTATTGGTAACCGTCGGAATGGGATTGACTATTACCGTGTAATTGGCCACCGAACCGGCACACCCTGCTGCCGACGGGGTGATGGCATAAGTTACAGTTCCCTGGGTGCTGGCTGTGGTGCTGATTGCCTGAACAGGAATCGTACCGGTGCCACTGGATGTAAAGCCGCTAACACCCGCAGTCGCGGTAGCCGTCCATGCAAAAGTGGTGCCCGAAACACCGGATGTGAGTGTGACAAGAGTCGTGCTGCTTCCCGAACAGATGGTCTGGGTCAGTGGTGTATTGGTAACCGTAGGAATCGGATTCACAAGTACGGTGTAATTGGTCACTGCACCGGAACAGCTTGTCGCTGTTGGTGTGATAGCATAAGTTACTGTACCCTGCGTGCTGGCCGTGGTGCCGATTGTCTGGACTGGAATCGTACTTGTGCCACTCGCCGTGAAGCCTGAAACACCAGCAGTGGCGGTAGCCGTCCATGTAAAGGTGGCACCCGAAACACCGGAGGTCAGCGTGACAAGGGTCGTGCTGCTGCCCGAACAGATTGTCTGGGTTAACGGGGAATTGGTAACGGTAGGAGCAGGATTCACTAGTACAGTATAATTGGTCGCTGTACCTGAACAGCCAGCAGCAGTTGGCGTAACGACATACGTTACCGTTCCCTGCGTGGTGCCGGTCGTGCTGATTGTCTGAACGGGAATCGTGCCGGTACCATTCGCCGTGAAACCTGAAACACCCGTTGTTGCGGTGGCTGTCCATGCAAAGGTGGCACCCGAAACACCGGAAGTGAGCGTGACAAGGGTGGTGCTAACGCCCGAACAGATCGTCTGGGTCAGCGGGGAATTGGTAACCGAAGGAATCGGATTAACTGTAATCACTATTACTCCGTTGGCCCATGTTGCTGTTCCACACGAGGGGCTGCCTCCTGGCGTTACAAAACACGCGAATGATGTCGTGGCTGTTAAGGTCCCCGAGGGTGTGAATGTAGCGGTATTATAACCCGACCCTTGCGAAGACCCGCATGCTATCCAGCCGGTTGTGCTGGTACCACCGCCCGGATTACTTTGTGTCCCTGCCTGATAATACCATTGATAGCTGAAACTGGCCGATCCTGTTGCTCCACTTACCACCATATTTCCTGCCGGTGTAGTTCCGGAACAAATCGTTTGTGTATTTCCCGATGCATCGCTTGATGTACCATAGCTAATATTTGGCTCTACGGTCACTTGTATGGCTCCTGTGGCCCATGTTGCTGTTCCGCAATTTGGACTTCCGCCTGGCGTTACAAAACAGGCATAAGTAGTGTTTGCCGCTACCGCAGATGGTACCGAAAAGGTGGCAGTAGCATTTCCTGTTCCTGTGGCAAGGGTCCATCCCGAAGTACTTGTCCCACTTGGTGCTGATACTAAACCACTCTTATAATACCATTGATAACTGAAGCTGCCTGAACCCGTTGCTCCATTTGCTGACAGGCTTGCGGGTGAGGTAGTATAACAAATTGTTTGTGTGCTACCTCCTCCTGAAGTATTACCTGCAGCACCATAACTCAGCGCCGATACTACGGTTACTGTCCATGTCCCCGTTGATACAGTGGCACCGGTATTGCAGGTTCCGTCATGTGCATAACGCTGATAACTTCTTGTTGCCGTTAATCCTGCCGGGGGAAGATAGGTTGCTGAAGTTGCTCCACTGATGGCTGCGGTATAGGAATCTGCTGACGATCTCCAGGAATAGGTTATAGTTCCATCCCCACCAGTTGCAGCCGTTGAACTTCCAATCGTACTGGCGGGTGTTCCTCCGTAACAAATCGTCTCTCCTGTTGTTGCAATTATTCCCGAGGTAAATTGCGAAAGTACCGTTATTGTACCGGTGGCTGTACTGCTGCAGGAATTTCCGGTTAAAGTCACCGTATAATTAAACGGACTTCCGGTTGTTATTGAAGGGCTCCCGCTTATGGTAGCCACATTCGATGCCCAATTACCTGTAACTCCTGTAGGCAGACCGCTAAAATTTGCTCCTGTTGCTAGTGTCGTTGAATACGTAATATTATTGATAGGGCTGTTAAGACATACAGATTGTGTATTTGTACCTGCCGCTGATGTAAGAGAAATAGAACATGTTGTGGAAATATTAATCGCATTTGTTTTGTTGCCTGTGCCAAATGCAGATATATTATTACCACTTGGAACTAATAATGAAGATGTATTTGTACTCCCATAATAACCACTTGCCTGAGGTGTAGCGCCTAAAGTGAGTGAATTGGCTGTATTATTTTCAGTAGCAGGCAAATCGGCTATTCCACCTGTTTGAATGGTTAGATTGCCCTGAATGATAATCGTATTGGCTTTACTTGAAAATCCAGGTCCACCAGTGCTTGCAGCATCGATTTGAACATTATAGAAGTAATAAGTACTAGTTGCACCAAATGCACCTGGACCGCTATTACCGAGGAATTCGACCGTCCCGCCGGTCATATTGGCTTGAGTAGTTAAAACTCCGGGTTTAAAATCATGTCCTACCTGTAATGTACCTCCGGTCATGGAGACAGAACCCGTTCCTTTTAGGTCCTCCCCCCCATTACCTCCTGTTCCCAATGTTACCGTACCACTGGAAATTGTCATCGTTCCATTATTCACAATCCCGTGTCCATTGGCAGTGGTTACTGTACCTCCGGTGACTGCCAGTATCCCGTTAATAGTAATATCACCATTGGAAGATAATGATCCACCTGATGGCACAGTAAGTGTGGCTCCTGAAATGGTCAGTAAACCAAATGATAATGGACTACTTCCCCCTAAAGTTTTATTTGTACCTGTTAAATAAGTGGTTCCCGTGGAAGAAGAAAGATCGAACGATGTTCCATTATTGGTGACGTTGCCTCCGAAGGTAATATCCACTGCCACAGCAGACGCATTAAATGTACCATTTGTATTCACTGTTACATCTCCGGTAAACGTTGTACCCGTTGCATTGTTTATACTTAAAGTGCCGGTTACAGAAGTGGCTCCGGTAACAGCGAAAGCGGTAGTGAACGAAGCTATATTCACTGTGCCACTTGTTACTGTCAAAAAACCTGTTACGTTAGTCGTTCCGGCTGTGCCGGAAGCATTGCTGATGGTTGTTGGATCGGTGGCATCATTGAATTCAAGATTACCATAGGTGGCTGTTATCGATGTTCCGGTTGTTGTCAGGGTGTGCGCACCGGAACCGCCTGTTATTAAAATCTTACCCGATCCCGGTGAACCTGAAGCCCCATTGATAACTCCCAGGTTTACTATATTCCCATTTACAGTGACGGTATTGCTTCCATAATAAAATACGCTGTTTGCATTGGCAACTATTAACGTTCCCTGTATGGCAAAAGGACCGCTTGCTGTTTTTGTACTCGCTGCTAAGGCAGTTGTAATACTCAGATTGCCATATCCCGGTGAAGCAATGGCATAAAGTGGCTGGGCGGCTGCGCCATTGTAATTTACTGTACTGGCCGGATCAAATGCATAAGTGCCGAATATTGGAAAGGAGCCTGCCTGATAGGACGATGTTGTTGTCGTCGCATTGGTCATGGTAAATGTGCCTGTGTTACTTATGGTAAATGTGCCTGTTCCTGTCCCTGGTCCTGATATTAAGAAGCCTCCGTCAGCTAAAGTCCCTGTATTAATAGTAAGGTTTCCTGCAATGGTAATGGCCGATGACGCAGTTTTTGTGCTGGCTCCGGATAAAATTAAGTGTCCATAAGTTGACGGCCCTACACTGGTTACATTGCCAGCCACGGTCATAGAACCTGTAGAATTATAAATAACCGTAGAAGTAGCTCCTAATAAAATATTTGCCGTTTTAAACAGGGTAGGAAAAGTTGTAATTGTTGCTGTACCAGCTCCAATCTGCAAGGTTGCTCCGGTTGCAACATTCAATGTTCCTGTTCCGTTACCGGTTATCTGGAATCCCCCGTCGGCAAGTGTACCGGTAGTAACTGAAAGATTATTGCTTATTGTTGCAGCAGCCCCAAGCGTGGCCAATGTGCCGGCACTTGATGTTAAATTATAATAAGTAGTACCTTTTACCGTTTGAGTAGTCCCGTTATAGGTAACCGTATTCCCGGAAGCAGTTGCAGTTAAAGTAGCTGAGCCAACTGTTGCTGCACCAATATTAAGATTGGCATTTGTGGCTTGCACAAAAGTGCCTGTTCCGCCCCAGGTGGTTGCAATAGTTAATCCCCCTGCAGCAGTAATGTTATTCGTCAGACCAGTGCCAGTACTGCTTACCGTAATGTTTGAGAAGGTGGTTGCATTCCCGTTAATAGACTGTGAGGCTCCTGAAAAAGTATAGGCCCCCGTACCTGAATTAAAGGTTCCTGTATTGGTAAAAGTAGCTCCGTTAATAGTAACCGGTTCATTGACGGTAGTATTATTCCAGGTTCCTCCTGGGTTCACTGTTACGGTCCCCATTGATCTTGTCCCGGTATTATTATTGAAAGTCAATGTTCCCGAAACATTTGTATTTGCGACAACCAAAGAGGTTGCGAATGAATTTAAGGTCAGTGTACCGGCAGTCACTGTCAGGGTTCCGACATTGGTTGTCACGGTAGTATTGGCAAGCGTGGCGCCATTAGCATCATTCAGTTCGAGAGTTCCGTAGGTGTCTGCTGTTCCGGTAACTGTATGCGATGCAGACCCGCCGCTTAATAATATTTTGCCTGCGCCCGAATGCGTTGCATTGTTGGTAACATTGCCGTTTACTGTAATTGTAAATCCACCATCGGCGAATGTTTCACCTGCTGTTGCTATGGTCAAATTACCCGCCACGGTAATTGCCGAAGCCGCAGTTTTAGTGCCAGAAGCACCTGTTATGGTTAAATTGCCATAGGTGGAAGGGCCGACAGAGGTAACAGATCCTGCTACGATCCGGGTCGTTCCGGTTATCCAGTTATAGTTGACAGTGGATGTTGCACCCAGGTTGATATTTGAAGTTGTAAATAAAGTGGGAAATGTCTCAGTCGTATTTGTACCTGCTCCGATCTGCAAAGTTGCTCCGTTTGCTACGGTTAAAGTTCCTGATCCATTACCTGTTATCTGGAGCCCTCCGTCAGCAAGGATGCCGGTCGTGACTGAAAGATTATTACTTACTGTTGCAGCAGCACCAAGGGTTGCCAATGTGCCAGCACTTGATGTTAAATTATAATATGTTGTGCCTTTTACTGTTTGCGTCGTACCGTTATATACCACCGTATTGCTGCTGGCTGTGGCGGTTAAAGTTGTTGAACCAACTGTTGCTGCACCAATATTAAGATTGGCACTTGTGGCTTGCACAAAAGTGCCTGTTCCACCCCAGGTGGTTGCAATAGTTAATCCTCCGGCAGCTGTGATGTTATTCGTCAGACCAGTACCGGTACTGCTAACCGTAATGTTTGAGAAGGTAGTAGCATTCCCGTTAATAGATTGTGAGGCTCCTGAAAAAGTATAGGCCCCCGTACCTGAATTAAAGGTTCCTGAATTGGTGAATGCACTTCCATTAATTCCGACGGTAAATGTGGTATTCGTGAGTGTTGCATTCGCGCTAACTGTAAGATTTGCAACTAAAGTGGGAGCAGTTATACTCACTGTGTTCGTGCTGGTACCATTTCCTATCGTAACATTAGGCCTTGTGCCAGTTGGGGTTAGAGTACCTAAATTGGTTGTTCCTGTAAAGAGAATTGTTCCTGGCCCGTTTACTCCATTAGATGTAGTTCCGCTATTTGAAAAGGTTCCGGATACGGTAAGAGTCTGCCCTGAATTGATAATTAACTTGCTGGTTGTTGTACTTAGCGTAAGATTGGTAATAACTCCATTACCCGCTACCGTGAGAGCTATACCATTACATATTGAAATATCATCGCCTGCGCCTGGATTACAGTTAGAAACAGCTGTGCCACAACTTGTAATGGAAAAAATCGAAGAAGTTGCTGTTCCTGGCGTCCAAGTTCCAGCTGTACGGGCATAATAAGTTGTTGCATTAACAGATCCTGCATAAAGTAATATGCCAACGATCAACCCCACAATCTTTAATAGCATCAAAAATCTTGTCCATGCAATAAATGAAGTGTGTAATTTTTTGCTCATCACTTGTGGAGTATTAAAAGGTGAATACTCCGGATCCCCGGGAGACAAATCCATAGCCCACGGGCATAATCCTTCGACCCTGTCAATTTAAGGAGTTCTGGCAGAAAAAAAAGCTTAAAACCCGTTATTAGTCGTTTAATCATTTAATATTTTGTACTAAAAGCGGGCATAAAGCGATATAATCAGGAGTGATTACTGCAACTTAAGCTCCGCTTCGGTGTATTTTTCTGGTTTTGGCTCCGATTGCGAAGAAAAGGTTACCCTTAACGATCCGCTGTGATAATCCACTTTGGCTTTATTGTCGAGGTCCATCTGGAATTTCCTGACCGGATTCGGAGTGTAAACCGCGATACCTTTTACGATCCCAACCTGTTGGACAATCCCCAGACCTGAAATGTGTTCCACACTTAAATCACCATAAACCGACATATTGCCCATACGGTTAAAAGTCACGTGAATTCTCGGAATAGTATCGCTGATAATTTCAAGCTTAAGATCCGAAAGGTTGACTTTTGTGGCCGATTCCCCAACCCGGATAATGACAGGGATGGTGATCCCGAAAATGGGGACCAGCTTTACCCCAATAGCGGTTGAGTCTTTAACCTTCTCTTCAGTACCTAATGCGGTTTGTTTGGGAACTGCCCTGAAATAAACGTGCGAACGGTATTCACCCGGTTTTAACTGGTCTGCCCTGATCAGCTGCATCTTGACCACCTGCGCCTCATTGGGAGCGAGTGTGACTGTACGCGGAAAAAACCGGATAAATTTATCGGCAAAATTCTGTCCTTCATCCGGGACAGTGATCTCTTCAAATGAACCGTCCTCTTTCATCCGGTATTGTATGATAGAAACATTGTACTTAGCCGTATCCTTACCTGTATTGGCCAGATTCAGCTCCTGCGATCGCCTGGTCCCTTCAAAAACCACACGACGTGGCGTAATCAGCAAATTTCCCTGTGCCTGAATCTTTGCAGGCATGAGGATTGCTAAAAAAAGCAACCCTCCAAAAAATATCCGGTAAGATGATGTAGAACCTTGAATGATAAATTTTAATATAAAGCCCGATCTTTTCATAACATGGAGAGTAAGTGAATAATATGTTCAAATATATAAAAAATTAATCTGCTTATATTATTTTCGTTTATAAAGACGTTTATTTTGAACAAGATCCTTTACAAATAGACGTATTCAACTGAATAAAGAACAAATGTTCCCGCCGTACGGGTAAAGGAATTCAACGTTCAGTTGATAAGACCATATTTTCCGGATAGTGATTAGCGCGGTAGCGGGGTTTTAGATTATTCTCCATTTTCGGTGGCCAATCGGAAAATCGGTATCAATTGGCACAAATACGATCAATTATAGGAGAACGTAATCGAATAAATCCCCGTATAAATTCCAACCGGATTCGCAGTGGTTGTCCCGACATTCAGGGCTGCCCCGATTTGCACCGTAATCGATCCGCCGGTCAGTTTTCCAACACCAACTCCGGATGCAGGGATCGATTGCCAGCCGTTTACCTGCATAGTCTGTGAACCAACTGTATTGGTAAGGATGGCAGGAGCTGACGGAAGGATAATGGAGAACGTTGCATTGGGCTCTCCGGTGATGTAAAAACTGGCCGAACTATGAGCACCGCCGCCCGTAACTACGGTTCCCTGTGTGGTGAGAACACCGTCCGGGGTCAGCAGGATCACACCTCCCTGTGTCTCAGGCGAAAAACGGCCAAAGTTAAGCTGGGCTGTTTCTGTTGCTGTGAGGGCTGCAATCACCTGGGCGGTTGCAGTGGCAGTAACGCTGGCCTGTGCATTGACTTTATCCGGAATGAGTGCCGAGAGTATAGAAAGACTGAATATAATGAGGATCCTGTTTTTCATCGTGCTTTGCATCTGCAAAAGATTTGTTTTTCCAGTGCCGGGATAAACCCGGATAGCTGTCTCAAAGTTAATGCCGTTTTGGCCTGATTGTTCAAACGGGAAGCTATTTTAAATCCTTAATTTTCAGAGGAAGACCCGACCCGTTTGGATAGTGGGACGGGTCTTACCTGCTGAATTTAATTCTGAATTGACTTACTCCCGATTCTTTACAATGGCAATCAAAGGGAGCGTCCGAGATTAGTGGACAGATAGCTTAGTTGTAAATAACGGTTACACTAATTGGAGCAGCAGCAGTATATACTCCAGCTAATTGACCAGCAGTAACAGCTAAAGTTGCACCAATTGAAAACGTTTCTGTTCCACCTGCACTCAGAGTTCCGGTTCCAGTTCCAGCTCCAAGGGTAAAGGTACCACTACCAGCACCACTAAAAGCACCCATAGTCCAGGCACTAATTGCCATACTCGCCGCACCATTAACAACAGAAACAGGTGCAGTAACAGTGATGCCATAGGAGTTATTAAAATTCCCAGCAACAGAAAAGGTGGCAGGCGTCGTAGCTATAGCACCAGTATTAGAATAATACGAGAGTCCAGTTCCATAAGTAGTAGTTCCTCCTGGAGCAATAGTTACATTTGCTGTTCCTGTATTTGCAGCAAGAATAGTTCCGAAATTCATAGCGGTAGCAGAAATAGTAATCGGAGTAATGATAGAAGCTCCAACAGTAGCTGTGGCAGTATTACCTGGTTGTCCAAAAGAAACGGCAGTGAATCCGAAGATTGCGATTGCGAAAACGATTAATTTTTTCATGATTTTTATTTTTTAAACTGGGGTTAAATTTTCTGTTTCCAATTAATTTTTTTGTGTTTTTCAACGTTACAATCTGGGTTAAAACATTAATCGTGCCATAAATTGTTACCAGGGTTAATAATGTTGATAACCCTGTTTGTAAATACTTTTAAAACATTGTATATCAACGAATATAAATATTACAATATAATCATTCTAAATAATGATTTGATTCAAACAGGGGTGAAAACATTGGGTTTGATAGGGTCGCATGTAAAGATTATTTATCGCTGTGTAAAAAATATCTATACCAAACCTGAGGGGAATTATGGAATGAAGGAATGAAAAATGAAGGAATTAGGGAATGAAAGAATGAAGGATAGTTTTTTAGATTAGTGGGGGAACTTTTTTACTCAGCTTCTGCTTGCCGATAAAAAAACCAGGATAATTTTCATTGTCCTGGTTTCAAACTAACTAAACCATCCTCTTTTTATTCCTATGATATCAATTGTACGCAAAAACTACGGTGTAAGAACCCGCGTAAAGTCCGCCATCCTGGTTTGCATTTAAATTGGCTGTCCCGTTGATCTGGATGCTCTGCGATCCGTTTGATGAAGCCACGGTTGCCATTGCATTGTTCGTTAAACTTGGATCTAGTGTAAATCCACTTCCCTGAGCATTGGAGAGTGTTGCAGATTTAAGCACTACATTAACTGTTGCATTACTTCCTGAGTTAATGGTCATCGTTCCGAGATTTACCGACGATGAGGCCGTTGCTGCTTGTCCCGATGCTAAAAGGCTCGATGCGGTTGGAGTTCCGATTGCAAAACTGGTGACCGCATTGGAAGAAGCACTGACCGATTCAATAACTTCTGCCGTAATGTGTCCTACTGCAACAACCTGACTTCTGCACAATGTTGTGCTTCCTGATCCAAGGATCAGTAGTGCCGCAAACATTAGTGAAGAGATCGTTTTCATTTTTTACGTTTTTGTATTTGTAAGCTGTTAGCATTGAAAAATCTTACAATACAAAAATATGTAAAAAAATTGCTCCTTACAAGAGAAATGTAAAATAAAAGTATACAATTGGACAAAAAGTTACCTAAAGGCATTTGTAATGCCACTGTATTTCAAATAAAAAAGAGGTAAAAGATTATATTATAAGTAGATAGGTAACCAATAATACTATGTAAAAAAATTTACAGTCGCAATACAGAATCAGTATGAATAGCAAATAAGCTGCTTCACAGAAAGTTTTAATTTTAACGTAAAAATATATTACGTTTCAATTACTGTTGGAGATTCAAATTTTCTGCGATTAGATCAACCGCATCGCCTATCCTTTCGACAACTTCGTCGAGTTGATTGACGACCTCTGATTCCGAAAAGTTAAGTACCAAATACCCCATACTGACCAACTCTTCCCTTCTTTTTTGCGCAGTTGATAATTCTGAATAGTTTAACTCACCTTGAATCTCAATAATAAAGTTAAGTTTCACGCAGATAAAATCAACTATTGAATCACCAACAGGATAATGGCGGTGAAATTGGTAACCTCTCATTTTTTTCGCTTTCAGTGCACCGTACCATAAAAGCGCCTCCCCCTTTGAACGATCGGCATTTAAATCTCTGAAGAATAGCCGAAGGTCTCTGTTACTATTGATATGTGGATACATACGTTTTAAATTAAATCATAACTGCCCTAATAGTGCTTATACGCAATTTCGGGACATAGGGTTTCATAATCCGAAAAAAAAGATGGAATTTTAAAATAAAAAATGGCCACAATTTTTTGCCACTCATTATTTATTGTTTCCAGTGTACAATGGAAATAAATGTCACATGCTGGTATTTTCAGACTTCAACTTCGGGGTTGTTGGGGTTTCCTGAAATAAGTTAGTTCCCCATTGGGTATTGCTCGTTAAAACCGTAATCCTTATTGCTTCCCATACCGGTTATCCGCGTCTCCTTTGATCCCCGAATGACCGTTTCTGTCATTATTCGTTCTCCGGCAGGATGAATAAGTCCTGGATCGTCGGCTGCGGGATTTTTGATTGTTGGAGCAATGGGGTAAGCGTTCATCAATTCACCCGGGTAGGGAACCAGCAGGCGTGTCACTTCCGATAATGGGAGAGTGTCTGAAAGCCATTTCTTCTCATCCTCAGGGTGCAGAATTACGGGTGATCGGTGATGCTGAATTTTTTGGGTCACCTCATTGGCAACAGTAGTTATAATGGCAAAGGAGTAAATCAGCTCACTTGTATCCGGATTTCTCCAGCAGTCCCAGATCCCTGCAAAGGCAAATGGCCTGACCTTGTCTCTAAGATAGACGACGAAGGGTCTGTTTAATTTCTCCTTTTCTGGCCCTTCAATAAAGGCATCAGCCGGAATCAGGCATCGTTGACTCCGGATCGGTTTGCGGAATGCCGGTTTTGTGATGATCCCTTTGGCTCCGTTGTAAATGGGATTATTGTCCGAATTGTGGTCCCCTTCCGCACGCGCATTGATTAAAAGAGTAGGTCTGGTCATCCAGGATGGGGTCATCCCAAAACGGAATAGTTGAATTTCATGTGGACGGTCGTTGGTAATAACCGGTGCAAATTTACCCGGACCAATGTTATAGGAGGGCACCAGATTGATTGTATCGGGAACTATGACCCCGAAACGTTTCTCCAGTACCGATGCCTTCTGAATAAGTATATATCTGCCGCACATCTCTTTTGCGTTATTTTTATAAAGATACAAAAAGGATATTTCAGGTTTTAAAATATCACACTTAAAATACTATTTTTACATCAAATATGGCTCTAACTAAGGTTTTATTCCTAAAATGATGAAGATGGATTTAGCAGATAAACGAAAGGACTACCGGCTTAAGACGATGGATGAAAAGGAACTCAACAGCGATCCTTTGATACAGTTTGAGATGTGGCTCAAGGAAGCAATTGAAACCGAGACCAACGAACCCACCTCGATGGTTCTGGCAACCTCAACCCCGGAAGGGATCCCTTCGGCCAGAATCGTACTGTTAAAAGCTTTTTCGAAAAATGGATTTGGATTTTTCACCAATTATTCCAGTAGAAAAGGAGAGGAAATTTCATTTAATCAGCAGGTTGCATTGCTATTTCACTGGCCCGAACTCGAACGGCAGGTGCGTATTGAAGGGATTGCAACGCGCACTACCTCAGCCGTATCGGATGAGTATTTTAACAGCAGGCCTTACGAAAGCAGATTGAGCGCAGTGATCTCCAATCAGAGTCAGGTTGTTCCCGATCGGGAATATCTTGAAATCCTTTGGGCAAGTCAGCAGGACCAGTCATTTGCCCAGGGTATTAAACGCCCTTCTTATTGGGGAGGCTACATGGTTGAACCGTTCAGGATTGAATTCTGGCAGGGTCGACCCAACAGGCTCCATGACAGGATCCTTTTCGAACGTCAGGGAGAGGAGTGGGTTATTTCAAGACTCGCACCATAAGGTTCTCGCAAAGAATAAATATACGCTCATAACTTTGCGTTTCCCCGCGTACTTTGCACGACACATAATATACTGGCAAAAGAGTTTCACGCTAAGATCGCAAGGATCGCAAAGAGGAAATCAAAATCTTATGACTTTGCGTTTCTCCGCGTACTTTGCGCGACTCCTGGTATATTGGCAAAAGAGTTTCACGCTAAGATCGCAAGGATCGCAAAGAGGAAATCAAAAGGCTTATACCTTGTGTTTCTCCGGGTACCTTTGCATGATTCTTGCCTCTACGAATTTATGCACGACAAGGCTTCAATCTGGTGTTAGATTCACATAATCTAAAAAAACAACCAATATCCTAATTTCTATTACTTGCTACTGAAATCTAACTTTTGGGTCTTCGTGTTTATCGGCGAGCTCTTCAAGGTAGGTCGAAACGTGACGATCGATTTTGGTGTCGTACATATCGTCGATATCGAGTAAAATTCCTGTTTCTTCCACGTCTCCAAACTCATCGCTGATAACTGTTCCGAAGGTGCGCATGGAGGGGGTAAGACTCATGTAGGCATTGATCAGCGGTGGTATATTTTCACCATGTTTCCGAACTTCAGCCGAAAGGATCTTGTAGGCCTCGTCGTACCCTTTTCCTAAAAACAGTTCATCCAAATGCTGAGAATCGGAATTGACAGGCATCCTGTTTTTCGGGGTTACTAACCCCTTTGGATCGGGAAAGAATTTCTCAAAGAAATGGAGAATCAGATTTCTTGCATGCACATTATAGTGGGTGTACATGGTCACTTTACCGAAAAAGTAACGGATATCGGGATGATCAATAATTAAGGCGCCAAGTCCATCCCAAAGGTTATCGAGTGCAAAAAGGGCTTTGGCTCCCGCTTTGCTTGACTGGTAATCAGGCTGCACAAATGAGCGGCCCAACTCAATCACATATGGAAGATACTCATCAATAAATTCTTCTGAAAAATTGAATAAATGGGAGGTTGCAAGTGGCACTTCACCATTTTTACCGCGGGAAAGACCGGCACAATGAATAAACCGGTATCCGCCAAGAATCTCCCTGCGACTTGGATCCCAGACAATCAGCTGTTTGTATGGATTTTCATCCGTAATATCGTAATGGTCAATATCAACCTCTTCTCCAACGCCTCCGCCTGCTGCCCGAAAAGTCAACTCTCTTAACCGACCGATTTCGCGCATTATATTGGGCGAATCGTGAAAGGTTAGGATATATATTTCGTTGTCGGCTTTATTTGTTTTCCGTTGAAATTTATCCGGTGTTAGCTCTGCTTCGATAATCTCTCTGGGTACGGGAGGAATTATTTCCTTCATTTTTCAAACAGTTGAATTGATCCTTCAAAAATAGTAATAATTAGTAACGATGCTTCCTGAACCTGCTATTTATTTGCATTCTTAGCCAATGCGTAAACCCTGGTTTTTACCGCATCAGCCCACTCGGCGGGTGACTTTGTGTGATCAAAACTGCTCCATGGAATGGGTTCGCCAAAGGTGATCATAAATAATTTACCCCTGTTTTTAAATAATTCATCAGGTAATAGAAACATTTCCAGATTAATAGGTATGCCAGCCCATTTGCGGAAATTGGCCAGCCAATAAAAAAAACCGGAATTCTTACCGCTGATGTAAACCGGAACAACATCCCGGTGGTGTTCCACAGACTTTTGAATAAAATGCTTCTGCCACTGAAGGTCAACAATCTTTCCACTGATCTTGCGGGATGCAAGGCCTGACGGGAAAATAAGAATCTGACTCTTTGACCCGTAAGCTTCATTGATCAGGTTGGCGGAACGCCGCTGATCGCCAAACTTATTGATCGGAATAAACAGTTCGGCGAGAGGGGGTATTTTCGTGAGCTCATCGCGCACCAGAAACAACGATTTTCCCAGGTAATCCGACACCACTTTTATGAGCATTAATCCGTCAAACCCACCTAAAGGATGATTCGAGGCAAAGATATACTGTCCTGAAAGAGGCAGATGCTCCTCCCCGGTGTGCTCAACCTCTACCTCAAAATAACCAAGTACAGCCTCAATAAATGGAACACCCGTGAGATGTCCATAACGACGGATAATTTCGTTGACTTCCCTGATGTGGAGCAACCGGTTCATCAAACCATACACAAAACCCGGTATCCTCCCTGCGAGCCGCGGATTTTTCTCCGCTACAAGCTCTTTTAAAACGAGCTCTTTCAGGCTAGCTGTGGTAACTTCAATTTCCATATCGATTAGCTGGTTTTAATCTGTTCCCAAAGTAAATAAAATTGATCCACAATCAAAACCTTATCTACGCTATTTTGCCTCAGTTAAAAATGTGACTACCTATTTCTACCTATTTCCATTTATATCTTTTACTCCTCTTCCATTTTATTTTACATTTGAATTATTTTCCCATATTTTTTCATTATAAATGATATATTTGTTTAAATATTGAGATACAGCCCTCCCGGGCTTGGCTTTTTACTCATGTTATCAACCTTAATTAAGAGGTTATCAACAGTTTTTTGGTATTTTATCAACAAAATGTTGAGAAAATACCGGTGTAATAAAGTGTCATAGTTTGTCATGAAGTGTAAAATGATTATTTTTACATACAATTGGAAAGCTATACTCAGATGGTTTCATTTTCGAACATATATCCTGTAACTCTGGACGGTAAAGGCCGCGTGGTGTTACCCTCTCCCTTTAAAAAGGAGATGGGGGATGCTCTTGAGTTGTCGTTTGTGGTCGAAAAGGATGTCTACGATAAGTGTCTGAATATATATCCCCACTCAACATGGCTTACAAAAGTAGAGCAATTGCGTCGTAAGCTCAATCAGGAAAACCCCATTCACAGTCAAATGCTCTCCCGCTATTACGAAGAGATTGTCAAATTAACCATGGCGGATAACGGGCGACTAAACATTCCTGATGAGATGCTTGAATATGCAGGAATAACTAAAGAGGCTGTATTTACCGGTCAGGGGACCCGTATGAGGTTATGGGAACCATCCCGTCATCAGGCATCTCGCCTCAGCGATGAAGAGTATGCCCGATTGTACAAAGAGTTGCTTGGCGGGGCAATGGAAAGCTTTTAAACTTAGAACTTTGATCAGATGGACGAATATCACATTCCCGTATTGCTCGAAGAGAGTATTGAAGGGCTAAACATTCAACCCGGTGGCATCTATGTCGATGTAACTTATGGCGGCGGGGGGCACTCTGCAAAGATTCTCGAAAAACTGAAGGGGGGAAAGCTGATTGCATTTGATCAGGATATTGACGCTTCGGATAATCTTATTGCCGATGAGCGTCTGATATTTGTCCGTCACAACTTCAAGTACCTGCGCCATTTTCTCCACTACTACCAGATTGATAAAGTCGATGGAATTTTAGCCGATCTGGGGGTTTCCTCGCACGATTTTGATGTGGCTGACCGCGGATTCTCATTCCGTTTTGAAGGGAATCTCGATATGCGGATGAATCAGTCCTCATCACTTGACGCCTCCCGGGTAATCAATGAATATACCGAAGAACAACTTTGGACCATCTTTCAGGATTATGGCGAAATCAAGAACTGGAGGCATCTGGTTTCGCTCATCACTTCGGCCCGTTCACGGGAACCAATTAAATCAACAGGTCAGTTTTTAAAGGTTATTGAGCCATGTGTCCCGGCAAAGATCGAGAAGAAATACCTGGCAATGGTTTTCCAGGCGTTACGCATCGAGGTGAATAATGAGATTGGGGTACTAAGTGATTTTTTGGAAAGTACTACGGACCTTTTGAAACCCGGAGGGCGGTTAGTGGTCCTTTCGTACCATTCACTTGAAGACCGGATGGTTAAAAATTTTATGCGTTCGGGAAGAATTGATGGTGTGCAGGAGAACGATTTTTTCGGAAACCGGACTTCGCCATTCGAATTGATTAACCGAAAGATTATCCTTCCGGGGGATGCAGAGATTTCAAAGAACCCGAGAGCAAGAAGTGCTAAATTACGAATTGCAGAAAAACGATAATGGCTGAAGTCAAACGAAAAAAAAAGGTTACTGTCAGGGAGGTTCTCAACGGCAGATTCTTCGAAAGCGAATGGTTTCATCGCAACAGAATCTTGTTGCTTATGATTTTTGGTTTGTTAGTCGTCAATATATCAGTAAAATACAAGTCAGAGAAGGTGATTCGCGAGATGACTGCTCTTGAAGATAGTCTTATCGAATTACGTTCCAGATCAATTTCTATCGCTGCTGATGTGATCAAGATGAGTCGTCAGTCGGTGATTATTGAACGGGTAAAGAAAAGTGGAATTGAGTTGGAGACTTCGAAAGAGCCGCCACAGAAAATTTACGTAGATAAAGAGTAAAAATGGAGATCAGAAAAGCAATATTGACACGTTTTGGGCTGGTGTATGCCATCATTGCCCTCTTCTGTGCTTATATCGTTATCCGGGTTTTCATTATCCAGCATACACCGAGGTGGGATATTGAGGCAAAAAAAATGGAGATTAAAGAGTTCTCCATTTCAGGCAGACGGGGCGATATCTGTGCTGCTGACGGGAGTCCTCTGGCCACCTCTATCCCTTACTATGAGTTGCGCATGGACATGGGGGCTCCAGGGCTGGCCAAGGAATTTTATGGCAAGGTTGATTCTCTGGCAGGCTGTCTCTCAAGATTTTTCAGGGATAAGTCGGCCGGAATGTACAGGGCTGAATTGAAGCGGGCCTACAGTCAGCAAAAGCACTTTTTCCTGATTAATCCACGGAAAGTTTCCTATGCCGAATTGCAGGTTATCAAGAAATTCCCAATACTGCGGCGCGGAAGAAACAAAGGGGGACTAATGCCTGAACAATCTGACGAACGGGTTTATCCTTCAGGAAACCTGGCCAGCAGAACATTGGGAAAGTTAACCAAGGAGATCCCGGAGGGTTCGACGGGCAATGCCGGTGCATTCGGACTTGAACAGTCTTTTGAAAAAGAGCTTAAGGGGGAAGAGGGAATTGCAGTTAAGCAGAACATGTCGGGACGATGGTTTATCATCAGTAAGGATGATCCCGAGGATGGTAAAAATATTATTACAACTCTTGATGTCAAAATGCAGGACCAGGTGACCTATGCCCTTAAGCTTCAGATGGAGAAGAGCAGGGCCCAGTATGGCACCGCTATCCTGATGGAGGTAAAAAGTGGTGACATCAAGGCGATTGCCAATTTTGGACAGAACAAAAAAGGTGAGCTGATTGGTGGTTATCAGAATTATGCGATCGGAAATGCCGGGTGCTCCGAACCGGGATCTACCTTTAAACTGGCATCCTTAATGGCTGCTATCGAAGATGACAAAATAGACACAGCCACACTTGTTGAAACCGGAAACGGAATATGGAAATATAAAGACCGGGAGATCAAAGACTCTGATTATAAAAAGGGGGGACATGGAAAGATTACAGCTAAGCATGTTTTTGAATTATCCTCCAACATTGGCGTTGCCAAATTAATTCTCCAGAGTTATTCGGGCCATGAAAAAGATTTCATTTCCCGGGTCCGAAAACTTGGAATGTTTGAAAAACTTGACCTCGGTATTCAGGGTGAGGCTAAACCATATATTAATCAGCCTGGTGATAATACATGGTCGGGCATATCCCTGGCACAGTTATCGTATGGGTATGAGCTGAAAGTTACACCGTTGCAGACACTGACTTTTTATAATGCCGTTGCAAATGGGGGATGTATGATGAAACCCCGCCTTGTCAAGGGGATTACCGAAAATGGGAATGTGCGTGAGAAGATAGGTACTCAAAAGCTTAAATGGTCAATCTGTTCTGCCAGAACCTTACGTATGGCCCATTCAATGCTTGAGGGGGTTATTACCAACGGAACCGCGAAGGTGCTGGAAACCAAGGCCTATAAAATTGCAGGAAAGAGTGGAACAGCTCAGGTTGCCAATAATAAGGATGGTTATACCAAGGGGGGACAGAAAATTTATCAATCCTCTTTTGTTGGCTATTTCCCGGCTGACGATCCAAAATATTCATGCATCGTTGTGATTAACGATCCCAAAGGGGGCGACTATTACGGAAGTTCTGTGGCCGGACCGGTATTCAGACAAATTTCGGATTACGTATATGCCTATGAACTGGGTCTTAATGAAGATGTAAACCTACCCAGAGCGAAAATTGAAAACGATATACCCGGGATCACTGCCGGGCGAAAAAAAGATATTGCGAAGGTTTTGAATGAGCTGGATATCCTAAACGGTTTTGCCTTTACCAAATCGGAATGGGTTGAGGCCAAGCCCGACGAAGATGGACTCGAGCTTTCAAACCGCGAAATTAAAAAAGGACTTGTTCCGAATGTCAGGGGAATGGGGGCCACAGATGCCGTTTATCTGCTTGAGAATAATGGGTTGAGGGTTTCTGTACATGGTCGTGGGAAAGTCAAATCACAATCGGTCAAGGCAGGCACGAGAATACAACGTGGTCAAAGTATTGTACTGGTTTTAAGTTAAAATAAAATAAATGAAGACGTTATCTGAATTATTACACGGAATAGCTGAAATTCAACTAATTGGATCGGAAGGCTGTGCGATAGAAGGGATAGCTTTCGATTCACGAAAAGTCCTTCCCGGAACACTTTTTGCAGCCCTTCCGGGATCACTGGTTGATGGTCATACTTTTATTCCTGCAGCAATTCAGCATGGCGCAATAGCAGTTCTGTGCGAAAAACTCCCTGAAACTCCCGATCCGCAGGTTACCTGGATCCAGGCGGCAAACCTTACATCGGCCTTTGGCAAAATTGCTGCCAATTACTTTGGAAACCCATCGAAAGAACTGCATGTTGTTGGCATTACCGGAACTAACGGAAAAACGACCACAGCTACTTTATTATACCGGCTATTCACGGAACTGGGTCACAAGTCCGGATTGTTGTCGACTGTATGTAACTATGTCGATGACCTGCAGATTGCTGCGACGCATACGACGCCAGATCCCCTCGAGATTCAGCAGTTAATGGCCAAGATGGTGGAAGCCGGCTGCACCCATTGCTTTATGGAAGTTAGCTCGCACGCAATCGATCAGGAGAGGATCGCCGGAATCGAATTTGATGGCGGGGTGTTCTCAAATCTTACACATGACCATCTCGATTACCACAAGACATTCGCAGAATACCGCAATGCCAAGAAAAAATTCTTTGACAGGCTTGATTCGCAAGCGTTTGCGATTACCAATCTGGATGATAAAAACGGGATGTTTATGCTTCAGAATACCCAGGCCCGCAAGCTTACCTATTCGTCAAAAACATTGGCAGATTTTAAGGTAAAAGTTATGGAAAGCCATTTCGACGGGATGCTGATTAATCTTGACGGAACCGAGGTCTGGACCCATTTTGTAGGAAATTTCAATGCAAGCAACCTGCTGGCTGTTTACAGTACTGCACTCTCACTTGGTGCAGATCGCGGGGAGGTTTTGCGGATTATCAGCATGCTTAAACCTGTTGATGGCAGGTTCGAGACTTTTAAGTCGCCTACCGGGATATTTGCAATTGTCGATTACGCGCATACCCCGGATGCGATTAAAAATGTCCTGTCGGCAATCAATGAAGTCAGGACAGGAAATGAAACACTGTTTACTGTGGTCGGTGCCGGTGGGGATCGCGATAAAACCAAACGACCCGAAATGGCATTCGAAGCGGCGAAAGCGAGTAACAAAGTAATTCTTACATCTGATAATCCCCGTTCTGAAGATCCCGAAATAATAATCTCAGAAATGGCAAAGGGGGTACCTGCTGATAAAACGGCTAATGTGGTAATGATTACGAACCGGAAAGAGGCGATAAGAACCGCCTGCATGATGGCACGTCCGGGTGACATTATTCTGATTGCCGGTAAAGGGCATGAAGATTACCAGGAGATCAAAGGGGTGAAGTATCATTTTGATGACAGGGAAGTTATCCGCGAAATATTTAATGTCACCAATCAAAATTAACCAATATGCTGATTCCACTTTTCAAATATCTTGAAGCAATCGACTTTCCCGGCGCACAGATGTTCAATTACATCATGTTCCGGTCGGCAATGGCGGTTATTTTCGCCTTGCTTTTTTCCACGATAATTGGAAAGAAAGTGATTTATATACTTCAAAATCAGCAAATCGGTGAGGAGATTCGCGAGCTTGGACTCGAAGGACAGATGAAGAAAAATGGGACGCCGACAATGGGAGGGATCATAATCCTTGCTTCGATACTTCTTCCGACGATTCTCTTTGCCAAATTGGATAACACCTATATCCTGCTGATGATTATTACAACCGTTTGGTTAGGGATGATTGGATTTGCTGATGATTACATCAAAGTTTTTCAAAAAGATAAGAAGGGACTTGCAGGGAAGTTTAAAATTATAGGGCAAATCTCTCTCGGGGTGATTGTGGCGGCAACTCTCTATTTCAGTGACGAAGTCTCAATCCGTGAAAAGATTTACGATGCAAGAGGCAGAGCCAAAACTGAAGTTGGATACAATAGCGAAACCGGGAAAAGAGAAATCCGTCAGATGACCAAGGAGATGAAGTCAACGAAAACGACTATTCCATTTGTCAAAAACCATGAGTTTGACTATAAGTGGATGCTTTGGTTTTTGGGAGACTCCGCCGGTAAATGGGCGTGGCTGCTCTATGCCATCATCTCTATTTTCATCATTACGGCAGTCTCCAATGGAGCGAATCTTACCGATGGGCTCGATGGACTCGCGACAGGGGTCTCGGCAATCAGCGGTGCTACCTTGGGGGTATTTGCCTATTTGGGGGGTAATATTATCTATTCCGGCTACCTGGATATTATGTATATCCCTTATAGTGGCGAACTTACTGTGTTTATGTCTGCCTTTATCGGGGCATCAATCGGCTTCCTGTGGTATAACTCTTATCCGGCACAGGTTTTTATGGGCGATACAGGGAGTCTTGCACTGGGTGGAATTCTGGCTGTCTTTGCCATTATTATCCGGAAAGAGATTCTTATTCCCATGCTTTGCGGAATATTCCTGATTGAAAACGTCTCTGTTATCATCCAGGTTGGGTGGTTCAAATTCACAAAACGGAAATATGGTGAGGGGCGACGGGTCTTTTTAATGGCCCCATTACATCACCATTTTCAGAAAAAAGGGTTTCCCGAGCCAAAGATCGTAACCCGGTTTTGGATCGTGGGAATTATCCTGGCCGTTGTGACCATTGCTACACTTAAAGTCCGTTAGCCATGCAAAAGGAGAAACTCGTCATATTGGGTGGAGGAGAGAGTGGTGTTGGGGCTGCGATTTTGGGTGCCCAAAAGGGTTATGAGGTATTCCTTTCTGACTTAGGCGAGATCGGCGAGGAGTATAAAGTGATACTTCAGAAATATGGCTTACAGTATGAAGAGAAACAACATACCGAAGCATTGATCCTCGATGCAGCGCTGGTTATGAAAAGCCCCGGAATACCGGATAAGGCTCCAATTGTTGTGAAACTGCGGAAGAAAAATATTCCTGTCATCTCAGAAATCGAATTCGCCGGGCGCTATACTACAGCTAAAACTATTTGCATTACAGGGAGTAATGGTAAAACGACCACCACAATGCTTACCTACGAAATGCTCAAAAGAGCCGGATTAAATGTGGGATTAGCGGGGAATGTGGGAAAAAGTTTTGCCTTGCAGGTTGCACAGGAAGTGTTTGATTATTATGTAATTGAATTATCCAGCTATCAACTGGATGGAATGTATGATTTCAGAGCCGATATTGCAGTATTGCTCAATATTACACCAGATCATCTTGACCGGTATGATTACAAAATGGAGAATTATGTCGATTCAAAAATGAGAATTACACAAAACCAGGGCCCGGATGACTGGTTTGTCTATTGCGCTGATGATCCGATCATAATGGCCGAACTTGATAAAAGGACGATTAATGCCACCAAAGTCCCATTCTCGATTACTCAGATTTTGGAGTTAGGTGGGTGGGTTGAAAATGAAACCATGAAATTAAATGTTAATAATAAAACCTTCGATATGACAATTTACGATTTAGCACTACAGGGGAAACACAATCTTTATAATTCGATGGCTGCAGGAATCTCCGGAAGCATTGTGAATTTACGAAAGGAAGGTATCCGCGAGTGTCTGAGCGACTTTCAGGGGGTTGAACACCGGCTTGAACGGTTTCTTCGGGTGCATAACATTGAATTTATCAACGATTCAAAGGCGACAAATATTAATTCGGTATGGTATGCACTCGAAAGTATGCAAACACCTGTCGTATGGATTGTTGGCGGAGTAGATAAGGGGAATGACTATTCGGAGCTGTTTGATCTTGTGAAACAGAAAGTAAAGGCGATCATTTGCCTGGGGAAAGATAACAGTAAGATTATTGCCGCATTCGATGGGAAGGTGAAAGAAATTGTCGATACTAAAAGTATGGAAGAGGCAGTCAGAAGCGCCTATTTCCTCTCTGAAAAGGGGGATGCTGTTCTGCTGTCACCAGCCTGTGCAAGTTTTGATCTTTTCAGAAACTACGAAGATCGTGGTCGCCAGTTTAAAGAAGCGGTAAGGAATCTTTAAAATTCAACGTTCAAAGTGAAAATTTCAAAATTCAAATTTGTTCTTTTCACCTTTAATTTTGCATTTTGCATTTTACATTTTACACTTTGCATTTTTAAGATTTGTCAATATTAAGAGATTTAACGATATAAATAGCTTGAAATGGATACCGGAGAGTTAAAAAAATACATTAAGGGTGACAGGATTATCTGGGCCGTACTCGTTGCGCTCACATGTCTTTCGCTGCTGGTTGTATATAGTTCCACCGGTGCCCTTGCTTATCGTCAGCAGGGTGGAAATACCTCTCACTATTTCTTGCGTCAGCTGATGTTTCAGTGTGCGGGGTATGGTGCGATCCTTATCATGCTGAATTATATTCCTGTAAGGTTGTACAACAGAATTGCCAATGGCGCTTACTTTATGGCTATTCTTATCGTTATTGCAGGGTTACTGTTTGGCCGGGGGGGTGAGGGAACCGGGCGGACACTCAATTTCGGAATCGCAAGTTTTCAGCCTGCTGAATTTGCAAAAGTTGCGATTATTCTTTGGGTGGCACGTCTTTTGGCAAATAGCCAAAAAGATCCCCGGTTATTAAGTATCTCAGCCTTTAAAATTATTATCGGGATAGCGGTTATTTGTGCATTAATATCACTGGCCAATTTCTCTTCAGCCGTCCTGCTTTTTGGGACAACCCTGATTATGATGTTTGTGGGGAGGGTTCAGTGGAAATTTCTGGCAATGGTCTTGGCCGCAGGCCTGGCATTAGTCGTTTTAATCTATTTTGTTGCACCGCTCCTTCCCAATATAGGACGGCTTCAGACGGTTCGAAACCGTATTGACCGCCATATCCATGGGGGAGAGAAATTGTCTGAAAAGGGACTAACCCAGGATGATTTTGCGATGATCGCTATTCACAGGGGAGGAATAACGGGTGTGGGTGCGGGGAAAAGCAAGATCAGCAATTTTATGCCTGCTGCTTATAACGACTTTATTTATTCAATTATTGTTGAGGAGTACGGCTTGGTTGGAGGGATTGTCATCCCACTCCTTTATCTTATCTTCCTCACGCGAGGAGGGATTATCATCCGGAAATGTACGCGCACTTTCCCAACTTTTCTGGCCACCGGCGCTGTCACTGTGATTATCCTTCAGGCGGTAATCAATATGGCTGTTTCATCAGGGGCAATACCCGTAACCGGACAGCCGCTTCCATGGATCAGCTGGGGCGGGACCTCACAGATATTTACAGCATTTACTTTTGGCCTGTTATTAAGCGTTAGTTCTGAAACCGATGAGGAGATACAGGCAGAAGTCGAAAATAATTTTAATCCTGATGGGGTGTTGCCCGATGAGGATCTTTTACTGACTAAAAATTAAAAATGGGAAGAGCTAAATTTATAGTGAGTGGGGGCGGAACCGGAGGTCATATCTTCCCGGCTTTGTCAATTGCTGACGGATTGCGCAACCGCTTCCCGGATTGCGAAATACTCTTTGTGGGGGCAGAGGGTAAAATGGAGATGGAACGGGTTCCTGCCGCCGGGTACCAAATTGTGGGTTTGCCGGTTGCCGGCTTTCACCGTGGTGAACTGTGGCGGAATCTTGCCTTTATCCCCAGGCTGATCCATTCGTTGCTCAAGGCCAAAAAAGTGGTGAAAGATTTCCACCCCGATGTAGTTATCGGCGTGGGCGGTTATGCGAGCGGCCCGGTTCTTCGTGTAGCAGAAAATCTCGGAATTCCGACAGTACTGCAGGAACAAAACTCCTTCGCTGGTGTCACCAATAAAATCCTTGGAAAGAAGGCAAATAAGATCTGTGTAGCTTACGAAAAAATGGAGCGGTTCTTCCCCGCAGATAAAATTGTTTTTACAGGCAACCCTATCCGGAAAGGATTAGAAGCCATAGCGCTAAAATCACCCGAGGCTAAAGAATACTTTAATTTAGTTGCAGATCAACAGGTTATCCTGATTGTAGGAGGTAGTCTTGGAGCCCGGGTTCTCAATCAAAGTGTACTCGCAGAACTTGAACTTATCAGAAGGTCCGACGTTTTGGTTATCTGGCAGACTGGGAAATACTATTTTCAGGATATTCAGAAACAGCTGAACGCCAATCCGGTTTCCAATATCAGGCTACTGGAATTTATCCCGCGGATGGATCTGGCTTACTCACTCGCTGATGTGGTGATTTCACGGGCAGGAGCAGGGACAATTTCGGAACTTTGTGCAGTCGGAGCAGCTGCAATACTGGTTCCTTCTCCAAATGTCTCGGAAGATCATCAAACGTTTAATGCATTATCGCTTGTTGAGAAACAGGCCGCCATTCTGGTAAAAGATTCAGCAGCTGTCGAGGATCTGATTCCTGCTGCGTTGGCATTGCTCAAAAACAGAGAAAAATGTCTCAACCTATCAGCGAATATAAGAAAACTGGCAACTCCAAATGCGACTTCTGATATTGTAGAGGTAATCGCAACATTATTAAATAAAGGATAATGATTGAAATTGAAAAAATAAAACGGGTTTATCTGCTTGGGATTGGCGGTATAGGGATGAGCGCCCTGGCCCGCTACTTCCGGTTCATCGGGAAAGTGGTGGATGGGTATGACAAAACATCTTCATCGCTTACACTCGATCTTGAAAAAGAGGATATTCCTGTTCATTACTCGGATGATTTACAGAAAGTTCCGACCCTGACTGAAAAAGATTCCACAGTCGTTATTTATACCCCTGCCGTTCCGGATAACTTTGCGGAATTCCGCTATTTTCGCGAAAATGGATTCTCCATGTATAAACGGTCGGCAGTTCTTGGTTTACTTACTTCCGGGAAACGGTGTATTGCCATCGCCGGAACCCACGGGAAGACTTCCGTAACAACGATGACCGCCCACCTGCTCAAACAATCACATGTCGACTGTTCTGCCTTCATGGGTGGGATCTCCAAAAATTACGGGACAAATCTCCTTTTACCGGATAATAATAGTCCATATATTGTCGTGGAAGCCGATGAATTTGACCGTTCATTTCTCCGGTTGCATCCCGAACTTGCGGTAATTACCTGGATGGATGCCGATCACCTCGATATTTATGGAGACCATGAAACCATGATTAAGGCATTTGCTGAATTCGTTTCCCAAATTCAGGATGGAGGTACCTTATTGTTACGAAAGGGTTTAAATGTTGATTGTCAGTGGAATAAAAATATTCGGTATTTTACCTATTCAGTTGATGAAGAGGCAGATTTTCAGGCTGTTCAAATCATGATTATTGACGGAGCTTATCATTTTAATTTAAAAACACCGTTTGGTGAGATTACCGATTTGTGTCTTACCTATCCGGGATTAATGAATGTCGAAAATAGTGTGGCGGCATGCGGGATGGCGCTTTTGAGTGGTGTTTTACCCGATGAAATCCGTGCGTCATTGTCTGCTTACACCGGTGTTGTGCGTCGTTTTGATGTGCGGTATTCCGGCAAGAAAACCATCTATATCGATGATTATGCACATCATCCGCGGGAGTTGGAGGCTACAATCAAATCTGTGCGTGATCTTTATCCCGGTAAACGATTGACCGGGATCTTTCAGCCACACCTGTTTTCAAGGACAAAAGATTTTGCTGACGATTTTGCTGCAGCTCTTGATCTGCTTGACGACGCGCTGGTCATGGAGATCTATCCGGCGAGGGAATTACCAATAGAAGGGGTTGATTCAGGAATAATTTTGGATAAGATGAAGTTAACGAGTAAGATACGATGTCAGAAAGGGGAGTTCCCCGACATACTCAGAAAATATCAGCCCGGGATTCTTCTTACCCTGGGAGCGGGTGATATCGATCGGCTCGTTGATCCGATAGTTGCATATCTTACTGAAACCGGGGATGTTTAAAAGAGTCTTACATATTGCCCTCTGGAGTCTCACGATATTGTTGATATTTATATCCTTGGGATTCTCTATAAAACAGACTCGGCAATTAAAATGCACAGATGTAAAAGTAGATATTTCAGATTCTGTCGATCAAAAGTTTATTCAGAATAACGATATCCGCCTCTGGGTTCGCAGGAATCACCAGGAGATATTTGGGCAGACCCTCACTTTGGTAAATCTGCGAAAGATTGAAGATGGATTGCGAAAGTTACATGCTGTGGAGGATGTAGCGGTCTTTACAAATGTCTATGAAGATGGTCTGAAAAGTTGCGGGGCACTGGTGGTGAAAATAAAACAGCGGGAACCTCTGTTCAGGGTTGTAGGATCCGGGCATGCATTCTATATGGATAAACTTGGGAAGGTTATTGAGTGGTCGCCCAGGTTTACCCCAAGGGTAATTATTGTTGGTGGTATTGTTTCACCTGAGTTTGCGCGCAAGAAGCTGTTGCCTTTGATCGTTTATATGAACAATGATAAGTTTCTGAGTGCCCAGATTGACCAGATTTACGTCAATGCAGTTGGGGAACTTTCGATGGTTCCCAGAGTTGGAGAACAAATTATTCTATTCGGCGATGCTGAGGATTTTCAGATTAAATTTCGTAATCTTAAGGCGTTGTATACCGATGGTTTCAAAGATGGTGGATGGAGCATCTATAAATCCATCAATTTAGAATTTCATAATCAGATCGTTTGCACAAAAAAATAAATAACTATGAACCTGACAAGAGAGTTGGTTGCCGCAATTGATATTGGAACCCTGAAAACAAGGGGTGCCATCGGGCGTTTTACCTCAGACGGGAAACTGGAAATCGTCGCTTTCTCCGAAACCCATACACAGGGTGTTCGTAACGGTGTTGTTGTAAATATCGATGAAGCGGGATTGTCTATCCGGACAGTTATCAATACCATGGAGCGGAGTTTAAATCTGAAGGTAAAAAAGGTATTTGCAGGAATATCCGGGCAGAAAATAGCCAACCGGCAGGTTGCAGGTTATCGGATGACCGAAAATGGCGAGGTTACCCAAACCAACATCAATTCCCTGATTGGGGAAGCTCAGCGTTATGTAGGAGCTCCCGGCGAAAAAATTTATCACCTTACCCCCGAAGAGTTTATTGTCGATGGAGAGCGGGGCGTCAATAATCCTGTCGGGATGGCCGGAAGGCGTATCGATGGTGCTTTCCGGGTAATCACCGCACCTGAATCGTACGAACAGAACCTCCGCAGAAGCATCGAAAAAGGGGGATTTGAACTGGCCGGATCATTCATTAATCCTTATGTTCAGGGAGCTGGATTTCTTTCAAAAGATGAAAAAGAGGCTGGTGTTATTCTGATCGATTTTGGTGCAGGAACAACCGGGGTCTCACTCTTTTACGAAAATAAACTCCGTCTTGCCGTTGAACTCCCTTTTGGTGGGAATGTTATTTCCAATGATATACGTGAGGGGTGCAATATTTTACCCCGTCATGCCGAAATTGTAAAAATACAGTGTGGTTATGCCTTCTCTGAACTGGTTCCGGAGAATAAGTTCGCCCAGATCCCAGAAGTGGAGGGGTGGCATGCCAAGGAGATCAGTTTTAGAAACCTTTCCGGAATCATCCAGGCTCGGCTCGAAGAGATTATTGAAGGGGTAAACTATCAGCTTGAATCGACCAGATTGCTGAATAAACTTGGAGCGGGAATCGTCTTGTGCGGTGGGGGAGCAAACATGCGGGGTATTGATAAACTGGTCAGTTATATGACAGGCTTTGATGTTCGTTTCGGCAAACCCGTCATTCCGGTTAAGGAACAGCTCTTTAATGAACAGTTTATGAATATTCAGTCGGCGAATCTGATCGGATTGCTGATCAATGGATTATACCAGGCCCGAAATCAAAAATATCCCCCGGGAATGATCGTATCAGATACCCCCGAGGAGGAGACAACCAAACAAAAAGGGAAAAATCATGGATTTCAATTTGTCTCTGATTTAATTGGCAAGGCAAAAGAGGGTCTAAGCGGATTAGTAACAGATGAAGATAGCGAAATAAATTAAAATCAATTAGTTAATCACATGGAAAATACTTCAGAAGATTTATTGACCTTCGGGTTTCAGCACGATTACCAATCAATAATTAAAGTGGTTGGAGTTGGCGGTGGTGGCGGAAACGCGGTAAATCATATGTTCCGTAAAGGGATTGCCGGTGTTGATTTTCTGGTTTGCAATACTGATTCGCAGGCACTTGTAAATAGTCCTGTGCCCGTCAAAGTTCAGCTTGGCGTATCGCTCACCGAGGGACGGGGTGCCGGCAATAAACCAAAACGGGGCGAGCAGGCAGCGATAGAGAACCTGGCAGAGATCAGGGCTGTCCTAGAAACGGGTACCAAAATGGTCTTTATCACCGCCGGAATGGGAGGAGGAACAGGAACTGGTGCTGCGCCCGTTATCGCCCAGCTTGCCCGTGAGATGGATATCCTTACCATTGCTGTGGTTACACTTCCTTCGATTAAAGAGGGGCGGCTGCGCTATGATCAGGCTATTGAAGGGATCAAAAAACTACAACGTTATGTGGATAGCTTACTGGTTATCAGTAACGAAAATCTGCATAAAGTTTACGGCGACCTCCCTGCACGCGAGGCATTCGCCCAGGCGGACAATATTGTTACCGCTGCAGTTAAAGGTTGCGCAGAAATTATTACCCTTCATGGAAATATCAATATTGACTTTGCGGATGTAAATACCGTTTTGCGCGACAGTGGTGTCTTTATTATGGGAACCGGATTTGCCGAAGGGGAAAACCGAGCCATACGTGCGGCCGAGGAGGCGCTTAAGTCTCCCCTGCTTGATAGCAATAACATCAACGGAACAGAAAATATTCTCCTTAATATAACCTCAGGTGAAGATGAGGTGCGCATGGGCGAGATTGGTGATATTATTGACTACCTGCAAAATGTGGCCGGTGATAATGCCAATATCATCTGGGGAAATGGATATGATGCCAAGCTGGGGAACAGAATCAGCGTAACGGTTATTGCCACAGGATTTGAGATTAATCCCAATCGGATTCTGCGTCCTGAACCGTTGAGGGAGACTGTTGTCATACCGACGGGTGAGCCATTAAATCAGCCTGTTAATCAGCAGGCTCAGGTTGAACGAAAGCCGGTTATTGAACCTGAAGAGGTTTATCCTGAATTCAATCTGAATCCGGATGAAAGTTTTACGGTTCGGAAAGACGATCAGAAACGGGAGGTCAGCCGGCAGGAACGAAGTAATAAAATAGTGAAAAAACCTGTGCCAAAAACTGAAGATGCTGGCGAGCCACTTGGTAGCTGGTTTCACAGACAATTTGGTGGTTTCTTTAGCGAAGATGATGCGGAAATTGATAAATAAATTGCCCCATTAACCTAAAAAGATAAGTAGTATGTCTGATTTAATAGATTTTGATTTACCCGTTAGCGGTGAAAAAATTATAAAGGTGATAGGGGTTGGTGGTGGCGGAGGTAATGCTGTCAACCACATGTATCGCCAGGGTATTAAGGATGTCGATTTTGCAGTCTGCAATACCGATGCCCAGGCCCTGATGAATAGTCCTGTCCCCTATAAAGTTCAGCTGGGATCAGCTCTGACCGAGGGACGTGGCGCCGGAAACAAACCCGATGTTGGCCGCGAATCTGCGCTTGAAAATATAAAGGATATTGAAAAACTGTTGGGGGGAAATACCAAAATGGTGTTTATCACTGCCGGAATGGGGGGAGGAACAGGAACAGGTGCCGCCCCCGTGATAGCACAGGCCGCCCGCGACCGTAAAATACTGACTATCGGGATTGTCTCAATCCCTTTCCGCAATGAGGGGAGATTGCGCATTCAACAGGCGATTGAAGGGATCAGGGAAATAGAAAACCATGTCGACTCATTGCTGATTATCAACAACGAAAGAATCAGGGAGATATACGGTGACTTTCCAATCTCCAAGGCATTCTCCAAAGCTGATGATGTTCTGGCTATTGCAGCAAAAGGGATCGCTGAGATCATCACCTGCCCGGGCTTTATCAATGTTGATTTTGAGGATGTCAGAACTGTCATGCAGAGTTCTGGTGTTGCGATCATGGGTTCGTTTACCGCGTCGGGTGAAAACCGGGCAAGAAAGGCGGTCGAAGGGGCGGTTAATTCACCACTTCTAAATAATAACGATATACGCGGGGCCAAAAATATTCTGGTGAATATCACCTCTGGTGAAACCAATGAGGTCACCATGGACGAGATGAACCTGGTAAATGAATATGTCCAGGAGATGGCAGGTAATACGGCCGATCTGATCTATGGTGTCGCTGTTGATCCGGAGATGGGAGAAGAGATCAGTGTCACTGTTATTGCCACCGGTTTCAAAACCAGTTCCATACCTGAAATGAACGGGGGAGTTCAGCCACAACGTGAAAAAGTTCCGCTACTTGACGATTATAATGCTTTTCCTTCCGGATTCTTTGGAAACGAACAGGCCCATTCACCAAAATATCCGGTTTTTACGGAACCTTCTGTTGATAAAAAGGATGAGATTATCAAACAGTTGTATCCACCAATCAGAATCGATCCGTTTGGCGATGGAACATCAGAGGAGGGGAGAAGAGTTATGCAGGTCGACTTTTTTAGCGAGACAGAAGATTACATCGAAGAGCTGTCGAGAATTCCTGCCTATGAACGAAAAAAAGGGAAAAATCCCAATAATCCGTTGGCCAGTGGTCGCGAAATCTCAAGATACTCACTCTCTGATAAGGCTGATGAAGGGCCCCGTCTGCGGAGAAACAACTCATTTCTGCACGATAAGGCGGACTGAGTTAGGGAGACTTTGAGAGGGAGTGAAGATGAGACGGAGAGACTAAGAGAGGGAGTGAAGATGAGACGGAGAATGAATTAATGTGCTAATTTGCTAATGTGCCAATTTGAAAATGAAGAATTAAAAAATCCGGCGATTTGATAATTCGGACATGACGAATTTTTTTCGATACCCTGAAGGGGTTAAAGATGAATAGTCCCCATTGTGGCT
>CAIVCR010000096.1 GCA_903904515.1 uncultured Bacteroidia bacterium | reverse complement strand
TCCCGCTAGCGTTCATCCTGAGCCAGGATCAAACTCTCCGTTGTATAGAAATTTTTAAATAATTTTCTGTCCTGACCCGGCTTTCATGAACCTTCTTATCTTCTCAAAGCTATCTCAGCTTCAATTCTTCGTAGTTCGTTTTCTTTCCTTCTCAATATCTTCAATGAACTTGTTTCAATCTCGTTTGTTCATTCACCCAAATTTTTTCCGGCGAAAGTTCGGCAAAGGTAATTCATTTTCTCGAACCGCAATAATAAATTTTGCTTTTTTTAAAACTAAACCCTATTCCCTATTTTCCCTCAAATCTCTCAGTGAACGCCGACCCCCAATCGCTAAAACAGCTCCCTGAAATCGTGGTGCAAATGTAAACGGTTTTTCTACATCTGCTCATGAAATTACAAAAAAATTACAAAAAAATTACAAGTCGAAATAATAAACTGAATTACAATACAATAAGAATTATCAATACTTCCTAACTGCAAACATTATCAAATTCAGGATTTCTATTTTCCTGCAAAAGGGGGCTCAAGAACGCGAGAAAGCTCCTTTTGAAGATAAATCGGACCATCGAATGACCTGTTAAGGAGACCAAAAAGCGGAAAAAAAGTTTCAAAACCCATATTGATATGTTTTATTTATCAAATATGCTATTTTTACACAATCTAATAAATAGAAATAAAGTGTCTAATTGCATAGTAATTATACCGACGTACAACGAGAAAGAGAATATTGAGAAGATAATCCTCAAAGTTTTCTCACTCGATGAAGAATTCAACATACTTATAATCGATGACAATTCGCCCGATGGAACGGCTATTATAATAAAGGAGTTGATCTCCTTATATAAGGACAGGCTGTTTTTAATTGAGCGTAAAGGGAAATTAGGCCTGGGTACTGCTTACCTGGCAGGATTCAAATGGGCCCTGGATCATCAGTACGAATACATCTTTGAGATGGATGCCGATTTTTCACATGATCCAAACGACCTGGTCAGGCTTAAAAAGGCTTGCCATGAGCAAAATGCTGATCTCGTAATCGGATCCCGCTATATATCAGGAATTAACGTAATAAACTGGCCTTTAAAACGGGTCCTGATGTCCTATTTTGCATCCGTCTATGTTCGCAAAATCACCGGAATGCCCATAATGGATACAACTGCCGGATTCAAATGCTACAGACATACCGTATTGGAAACCATAGATCTGGATAAGATCAGGATGAAGGGATACGGGTTCCAGATTGAGATGAAATTTAAATCCTGGAAATATGGGTTTAAAATTCTGGAAATTCCCATCATTTTCACAGATAGAAGAGAAGGAACGTCAAAAATGTCGGGAGGAATATTCGGAGAAGCCTTCAAGGGGGTGATTAAAATGAAAATAGGCAGCTATTTTAAAAATTACAGAAGAAATCCTCTTAAAATCCAATGACTATTCCCAGAGTGGCTAAGGCCTGTAATAAAATCTTTTTGGCAACAAAAGATGAATAAAAAACCTATTGATTCAATATTTTTTATAATTTCACTTAATCAAAGTGAAACAGCCACATTAACACTAAACAATTTTTAATTAACCATGAGAGACATCGTCATCAAAGATGCCAGAGTAATCAACGAAGGTAAAATCCTAAGAGACACCAGTATCCTTATTCGAAACGGCATCATTGAGAAAATATTCAGGGATGAAGTCCCTGCCAACATTCTGGCGCAATCAGAAGTCATTGATGCTGCAGGAAAATTTCTTCTTCCGGGTATTATTGATGACCAGGTTCATTTCAGAGATCCGGGTCTTACACATAAAGGGGATATCGAAACCGAGTCCAGAGCTGCAATTGCCGGAGGGATTACCTCTTTTATGGAGATGCCCAATACCATTCCTCAAGCGGTTACCCAGGAATTGCTTGAGCAAAAATATCATCGTGCCTCAGAAGTCTCACTTGCCAACTACTCCTTCTATATAGGAGCTACAAATGATAATCTCGAAGAGCTATTGAAGACTGATCCTTCTAAAGTATGCGGGGTTAAGGTATTCATGGGCTCTTCAACAGGTAATATGCTGGTAGATAATGCTGAAACTCTCTCAGCATTGTTCTCCAAATCGAAAATGTTGATTGCGACCCATTGTGAGGATGAACAGATTATCCAGGCCAATATTGGATTAGCGCGCGAAAAGTACGGAGAAGAGGTTCCCATGAGTGAGCATGCTAAAATAAGAGACACCAATGCCTGTTTCAAGTCGACCTCAAAAGCGGTAGAACTGGCCAAGAAGTTTGGAACCAGATTACATGTATTGCACCTTTCTACTGCAGGAGAAATTGCATTATTCGAGGCGGGACCGGTAAAGAATAAAAAGATCACCAATGAAGTGTGTGTTCACCATTTGTGGTTTACAGAATCTGACTACGAAAAACATGGCACCCACATTAAATGGAATCCGGCAATAAAATCGGCGAATGATCGTCTTGCCCTGATGAAGGGGCTAAACGACAACCGAATTGATGTCATTGCCACCGATCATGCTCCCCATACCCTCGAAGAAAAGGATCAGACCTATTTTAAATCACCGTCAGGTGGGCCGCTTGTTCAGCATTCCCTGGTTGCTATGCTTGAATTGAGTCGACAGGGTAAGATATCGATGGAGAAGGTTGTCGAAAAAATGTGCCATGCACCTGCTGATCTGTTTGGAATTGAAAAGCGGGGATATATCCGTAAAGGTTATAAAGCCGATCTTGTTCTGGTTGATGCAGCACGCTGGAGTGTCTCCAAAGATAATATCCTGTATAAATGCGGATGGTCCCCTTTCGAAGGTGAATCATTTTACTATTATATAAATCAAACATTTGTAAACGGAAACCTCGTTTATGAAAATAACAATCCTAATGTCAAGGGAACTTTCCATGAGGAAGTTAAAGGTGAAAGGCTCACCTTCAACAGGAATCAGTCCTAACTTATTACTTTTATTTGCCTTAGTTTTCATTGCCTGTTCGTGCCATTCACCGATAAAGGAAAGAGGTCTTGCAGGGGAATCCTTTGGGAAGATAATTTACGATACCTATGTAATAAACCGTGATTCAACAGATTCATGGGGTGATGAATGCCTCGCAGGTTTTAAAAGGAAAGGGATGGTTGACTATCTTTTCAATAAGGTATACAAAGGGGAAATTATCCCTACTGACTATTTTACCGGTGAAAAGATAGAATTGAATCAGCTGAAAACTATGGAAACAGAGGGTCAGTTTTCGAGGAAGAATATCAGCAAGATACAGTTTGAAGAACAATGGGTTTGGGATAATGAAAAGTCTGAATTAGCCAAACGGATACTTTCAATGACGATTGCCTATGAAGTTTATGATCATGCGGGGAAATCCAGAGGCCAAAAACCCATTTTCAAGTTAATATTCAGAAAAATCTAAATTCAATTTACTTCATCAGAAATCTGGCAGCTGTTCTGGTTCTTTGCGCGACAAACACAGTTCTGTTAAGGGTCAATTCCCGGATAACCTCTTCATTATAATACCTGATAGTCAATAATTCGAGTCCCCCGTTATAGTGGACTACAAATCGTCTCTTTAATTCAGTGATAAGCTGTTCGAAACCTCGTTCAGGACGGTCTATTGCCAACGAGAAATTCATAGCCGATTGTTGAACCAGGTTCACTTTGATACGATACTGAGCAAATAACTTGTAGATCTTACCGATACTCTCTTCGGCTATAAAAGAAAAATCAATTGGAGAGATTGTTATCAGAATCAGATCCTCTTTAGAAATGAAAACCGGGACATAGTTCATCACGTGATCAATGTTGCAAATCACTGAACCCGATTCATCAGGTTCGATAAAAGAGCGAACATAGAGCGGGATATCTTTTTCAACCAGAGGCTTCATGGTTTTGGGATGAATCACCTTGGCGCCATAATAGGTCATTTCAACCGCTTCCCGGTAGGAAAGCATATTCAGCTTTTGAGTAAATTCAAATTTATTGGGATCAGCATTCATAATTCCAGGAACATCCTTCCAAATTGTAACACTTTCTGCATCCAACATATTGGCAATAATGGCACCCGTGTAGTCGGATCCTTCCCGCCCAAGCGTTGTCGTTTGATCTGTTACTGTGGCTCCAATAAATCCCTGGGTCAGGTAAATGTGTGTTTGATTAAAATTAAATTGCTCCTTAATCAATCCTAAAGAGAGCACCCAGTCAATATTTCCCTCTCTCCAGGTTGCGTCGGTTCGTAAACCAAGGCGAATATCCTTCCATTGATTGGCTATTCCAATAAAATTTAGATAGGCACTTACAATTTTTGTTGACAGAATTTCACCCAACGAAACGATCTGGTCGTATTCAAAATCGTAATCCAACGATGGCTGATGAGCAAGGCGCTTTTCAAGTTGATCAAAATCGGAGGAAACATGATCCAATACAGGATGTGTATCATTTTCCCAGAGGGATGAAATAATATCAAAATGAAACTGTTTGATCTTCTTTATATTTTTTTCCAATTCCTCCTTATCACCAGTAAAATAATTCTTTGTCACAAGTTCCAAAGCATTGGTTGTTTTCCCCATTGCAGATACAACAACAACCATGTTGCCCATATACCGAGCCATTATTGAGGCCAGATTTTTAACCCCCGCGGCATCCTTCACCGATGCACCGCCAAACTTGAATACCTTCATCTGTACTGTTTTAAAAATGGATTCAAAATGATGATTGAACGGATAAAATTATTAAAACATCGGCGACAATCCGTAAAAAACCTAAATAAATTGGAAAATCCCTTGAATTTCCAATGATTTAGATGATTTTGTCAGGAATAAGGTCCTATTTCACGTTGGGTTGCACGATCATTAAAAAAAACCAAAAAGAATATTTCGTACCTTTGCACTCTTATATAAATAGATTTTAAATTATAATCAATTAGAATTCAAATAATTATATGGCATTTATCAACGAAAACTACCTGAAATTAAAAGCAGGATATTTATTCCCCGAGATTGGAAGACGGGTAAGAGAATTTGCAGCAGCTAACCCTGACAAGCATGTTATCAGAATGGGAATCGGAGATGTGACACAACCATTAACACCGGCAATTCTGAAAGCCTTTCATGAGGGTGTGGAAGAGATGGGCGATAAAAACACTTTTAAGGGATATGGTCCTGAACAGGGGTATGATTTCCTGCGTGAAGCGATTGCAGAAAATGACTATCAGCAACGTGGGGTCTCAATCTCGGCAGATGAGATATTTGTATCGGACGGATCGAAGTGCGATACGGGAAACATCCAGGAGATCTTTGGCAATCAAAACATCATAGCCATATGCGATCCTGTATATCCGGTCTACGCCGATACTACGGTAATGTCAGGGAAAACGGGTATTTGCCAGTCAAACGGCTATTTTGACAACATCGTTTATATGCCTTGCAACGAAGCAAACGGATTCATTCCGGAATTGCCATCGACAAGACCTGATCTGATTTTTCTTTGTTTTCCGAATAATCCTACCGGGACAGTTGCTACCAAAGAAGTATTGAAAACGTGGGTCGATTATGCCATTGCCAACAAGAGCATCATTTTATTCGATGCTGCTTATGAAGCCTACATAACAGATGATGCTATACCACATTCTATTTTCGAGATTGAAGGGGCGAAGAAAGTAGCCATTGAATTCAGAAGTTTCTCAAAAACGGCAGGTTTTACTGGCACCCGGTGTGCCTTTACAGTAATTCCAAACGAATTGGTGGCTTATGATCGCGAAGGGAATGCTTTAGCCGTCAAACCACTTTGGATGCGCCGTCACACGACCAAATTTAACGGCGTCTCCTACCCGGTTCAGAAAGCAGCTGCAGCTGTTTACTCTCCGGAAGGGAAGAAAGAGGTCAAAGGACTTATAAGTTACTACCTTGAAAATGCACGGATAATCAGGGAGAGCCTTTCTGAATCGGGCTTTGCCGTATTTGGAGGGATTAACGCCCCCTACGTATGGGTAAAAACAAAAAATAATCTAACTTCATGGGAGTTCTTCGATAAATTGCTCAATGAAACGCATGTCGTGGGGACACCCGGATCCGGATTTGGTCCTTCAGGAGAGGGATACTTTCGCTTCTCTGCATTTGCAGACCGCGAAAATGTGATAAAAGCAATGGATCTGATTAAAAACCTCTCCTTTTAGTGTTGGAAAAGTGATTGCGAACTAATCTTAATAGCTTATGTTAAGATAAGTTCCCTCTAAAAATTAAGGTAAAATAATGAATGAATCTGTTTTGAGTTTGAAAACAACCATACAGTGATAATATGCATCATTAAAGTGAATCGATGTAAGTAATACTAAATTCTAATTTTGGAAGAATCTCAACTCCTTATTTATATCATTAGTTAAAAGTATTCAAATGGCAATAAAGATGATAAGAACTACTGCATTGATTGTGCTGTTGTCAGTTGGATTTCAGATCAGCGCCTATTGCCAGCTGTTTTTCCCGGAAGACATGGTTAATGTTAAAGGGCAGGTGATTGACGAGAATACCAAGGAGGCGATCAGCTATGTGCAGGTTTTGAATATGCGGATACGAGGCGGAACAATGACTGACGCTGCAGGAAAATTCTCAATTCAGGCTGATCCTATGGATACCCTTACTTTCAAATCACTTAATTATAAGGATAAAAGAGTTCCTGTGAATTCGATTTTCAATACTGAAAATGGGCTGACTAAGATCACCCTTTCACCGGTCAGGATCTTATTAAATCAGGTTGAAGTAGAGGCGACTGGTCCTAAAGTCAATATGAACGGCATTCCTGTTGGGAAGTCCGTTTCAACACCTGTTGAGTTGAGAAGTGACTATTTTGCGTCCAAACCAAAACCGCTAATGGTTATTGCCAAACCTTTATCCTTTTTGTCATATTATCTTAGTAAAGATGAGAAGGAAAAAAGAGCGGCACTCTCTGCCATTCATTCAGAAAAAGACTGGCAAATTCTTTCGTTGGTCTATAATAAAGATGTCATTCAGAAAATTTCAGGGTTCCAGGGCGATGCACTGGAGGATTTCATGCTTTATTGCAACGCATTCAATGGTCTTCCCATTAACGCCTCAACCTATGAAGTTGAAAAGCGTATAAGGGAACTCATGGTTGAATATATTGATAAAAAATCAAAAGAGAAACCGCCAAAATTGTGAAAATCCCGAATTTTGATGACATCATCCGGGCACATGAGCTAATCGGTGGAATTATCCATCGGACACCAGTTATGACTTGTTCCACCATCAACCGGATGACAGGATCAGAACTCTTCTTTAAATGTGAAAATCTTCAAAAAACAGGAGCTTTCAAATTCCGTGGTGCCTGCAATGCTGTTTTTTCATTAACTGATGAGCAGGCCACTCATGGAGTTGGCACACACTCCTCCGGAAATCATGCTGCTGCCTTAGCATTTGCAGCCTCGTTAAGGGGAATACCGGCACAAATTGTAATGCCTTCGAATTCTCCAGATATCAAGAAAAAAGCGGTTGCCGGGTATGGAGGCATCATCACCTTTTGCGAACCGACACTTGAATCGAGGGAAACAACCCTTTTGCATATTGCCGGCCAAACAGGTGTAGAGATTATCCATCCTTACAATAACACCAACGTAATCGCAGGACAAGGGACGGCTGCAAAAGAACTTTTAGAGCTGTATCCAGACCTGGATATTGTGATGTGCCCGGTTGGAGGTGGCGGATTACTTTCCGGCACTGCGCTGTCTGTCAAGGCCTTAATACCTGACTGTCGAGTAATTGCGGCAGAACCTTCAGGTGCTGACGATGCATATCGATCTTTCAAGGCAGGATATCTGATCCCTTCTATTCATCCAAAGACAATTGCCGATGGACTTCTGACCTCATTGGGAGAGCTTAACTTCCATATTATCAGCCGTAACGTTGATGACATCATTACAGTATCCGAAGAGTCGATTATCCAGGGCATGCAACTTATTTGGGAAAGGATGAAACTGATCATTGAACCATCATCTGCGGTTCCATTAGCAGCACTTTTAGAAAACAAGGAGAGGTTCCAAAACAAAAGGATTGGAATTATTCTTTCGGGAGGGAACATTGATCTTCAAAATTTACCGTTTTAACTTCCCTCAGATTTACAAAAAACCGATACCTATATTACAGGTATTATCAGCTTTTTAAAATTATAACTTACCCAATATTTACCGGATTTTAATTCTTTTCGTTTCCCTTAAGGGAAAGATTTGCACTAACCACTAATTTCGTGTAAGTTTGAAAAAAAGACCAATTGGAAATTAACAAAACGATATTAGGAATTGATCCGGGATCAAACATTATGGGTTACGGAGTGCTTAAGATCACTAAAAACAAGGCTTCTGTCGTTGCACTTGGGGTGATTAAAACATCGGGTTTTTCGGGGCACTATCAAAAGCTGAGCCATATCTTTGACCGGACACTATACCTGGTTGATGAGTACAAACCCGATGAAACAGCGCTGGAGGCCCCGTTTTTTGGTAAAAATGTCCAATCAATGCTGAAGCTCGGCAGGGCGCAAGGGGTGGCGATGGCGGCGTCACTTTATCGCAATGTCCCAATCTTTGAATATGCACCGCTTCGTATAAAACAGGCGATAACCGGTAATGGTTCAGCCACAAAGGAGCAGGTAGCCTATTTCTTAAAGCAGATGTATAACATTGAAATAATGCCAACCGATCTGGATGCCACTGATGGTTTAGCCACAGCGGTATGTCATTTCCTTCAATTGAAGAATCCTGTCTCAGGGGGAACTATCAAAAACTGGGGAGAGTTTATCCGGAAAAATCCGGGCAGGGTAAAATAACGATGCACTCAGATAAATTCGCGGGCTATTTTAGACGAGATCTCAGAAAACTCATCTGATGTAAATTTCAATTTTGGCTTTAAAAAATTGATGTCGCTTTCGCTGTTCAACGGAATCAGGTGGATATGTGCATGTGCCACTTCAAGGCCAAGAACAGCAACGCCAACTTTCTTACAGGGAATAGCCAGCTTAATGGCTTTTGCCACCCGTTTGGAAAACAGGATAAGCCCGGCTAAATCCTGATCACTCAGATCAAATAAATAATCGGTCTCAACCTTTGGTATCACTAATACATGGCCGGGGGAAACAGGAAAAATATCCAGAAAAGCGAGGTAGTTGGTATCTTCGGCAACTTTATAACATGGAATTTCACCGATTACGATCTTTGAAAATATGGTTGCCATGTAATTGACTATAGATGGTTAAATGCCCAATTCAATATTTATAATCTCAAAAGGGATAATACCCGAAGGAACCTTTATTTCAACTGTATCACCGATTCTTTTGCCCAGCAGCCCCTGTGCAATAGGTGTATTAACGCTAATCTTGCCTATTTTCAGATCTGCTTCGTGTTCCGAAACGATGGTATAGGCCATCGTCGAATTATTTTGCTTATTCTTGATGGTCACCTTATTCATGATCTGAACAACATCGGTCTCGATCTTCGATTGATCAATGATCCGGGCACTAGCCAACTGGCTCTGCAACATCGCAATTTTGGCTTCCAGCATCCCCTGGGCATCCTTGGCTGCATCATATTCCGCATTTTCGGAGATATCCCCTTTCTCGATAGCTTCCCCTATATTTTTTGAAATAGCCGGTCTTTCGACATTAACCATCTGCTCCAGCTCTGCCTTGAGCTTTTTCAGGCCCTCGGCAGATATGTAATTAATTTTGCCCATCTGGTAATAAGTTTTGCTGATATTACATAAAAAACAAGAAGAACTCCGGTATACCGGAACTCTTCCAGATCTGAATAAATACAAATTTAAAAATATTCTTTAAGAAAAACACAAAATTACAGGTGAAAAATATTCTTACATGAAATTATAGCATTTTAGATCCCAATTAAGGGATAACCTGTCGACTAAACTGTTGATGCTCCATACCCGATTTCTGAATATATTCTAAACTGATAGAACCAATTTAATTATCTTTGCAGTATAAAAAACAAATAAAATGTCTAGTTTAAAGCATATTATCCTTAAGAAAATTGGAATAGTTGCATTACTGATTTTTGCATTGACCGGTTGTTCCAAAGATCAAAACTCCTTTTTGCCCGCTGTCAGGGTTAATTTTTCAATGACTCAATACGAACTCAACTTCTTAACCATAGCAGGAAACTCGATTGTATTTCAGGATCAAGGGGTAAAAGGGATAATTGTAGTTTGTGTTGATCCCACTTCCTCGCTGTATTTTGCCTTTGATGCATGTTGCCCATACGAGAAAGATTATTCCGGAGTGGTTGTCGTTCAGCCTGTTAAAAACCTGGTCTCTCCACCTTATACGATCTTCAGCAGCGATTTCTTTGGCATATGCAATATCTGCGGATCTAAATTTAATTTGATGGGGAACGGACAACCGGTAAAAGGGCCTGCAACCCATTATCTTCAGGGATACAATGTTATTACTGGATTCCAAAGCCTTACCGTGACAAACTAGACACTGGTATGGGAAATACAAAAATCAAAATGCAAAATGCAAAGTTCAACTTCAATTTAAATTGAATTTTGCACTTTGCATTTTGCATTAATTTATTTTCAGACTAATACCTGTAATACTCAGGTTTATAAGGACCATTTTGTGAAAGGCCCAGATATTCTGCCTGCTTGGTTGTCAAAACAGTAAGCTTAACTCCAAGTTGCTCAAGGTGTAATCGTGCAACCTCTTCGTCCAGGTGCTTCGGCAACCTGTAAACTCCTATTTCGTATTGTTTATTCCACAACTCAAGCTGAGCTAGAGTTTGGTTTGTAAACGAATTACTCATAACGAAGGAGGGATGTCCGGTAGCACAACCAAGATTGACCAGGCGTCCTTCTGCCAGGAGGAAGATTGCATGACCATCAGGGTAGATATATTTATCAACCTGTGGCTTAATATTTATTTTAGTTATTCCGGTCCACTTTTCGAGTTGTGAAACCTGAATTTCATTATCAAAATGTCCGATATTGCAAACGATTGCCTGATCTTTCATATTGGACATATGTTCAGCGGTTATAACATCCAGGTTCCCGGTTGTCGTAACAAAGATATTTCCTTCTGAAATTGCTTCCTCCATGGTCTTCACTTCAAACCCCTCCATAGCAGCCTGTAAGGCACAAATAGGGTCAATTTCGGTGATAATTACACGGGCACCATACCCACGCATCGATCTGGCTGATCCTTTTCCTACATCACCATACCCGGCTACAACGACAACTTTGCCAGCAATCATCACATCAGTAGCCCTCTTTATACCGTCAGCCAATGACTCCCGACAGCCATAAAGGTTATCGAATTTTGATTTTGTTACAGAGTCATTCACATTAAATGCAGGGAACAATAATTTCCCTTGTTCAACCATCTGGTATAACCGGTGAACACCCGTTGTAGTCTCCTCAGAAACCCCTTTGATCTCCTTTGACTGACGATGCCAGCGCTGTGAATCGGCCTGAAGAACTTGTTTCAGAACCTTGTTCAGTTCAATTTCGTCCTCTGCACTTACGTCCTCATCGAGGATTGCACTATTTTTTTCTGCTTCAACTCCACGATGAATCATCATGGTAGCATCCCCTCCGTCATCGACGATCAAAGTTGGTCCGTTACCGGCTCCAAAATCGAGTGCCCGTTCAGTGCACCACCAATATTCGGATAATGATTCACCTTTCCATGCAAATACAGGTATCCCTGCAGCAGCTATTGCGGCGGCAGCATGATCCTGGGTGGAGAAAATATTGCAACTACACCATCTCACCGATGCACCTAATTCGACTAAGGTTTCAATCAGTACAGCGGTTTGAATGGTCATATGCAACGATCCCATTATTCTGGATCCCGCCAAGGGTTTCTGAGCCCCATGCTTTGTCCTGAGCGACATCAATCCCGGCATCTCTTTCTCTGCAATTTCAATCTCTTTGCGACCGAAAGCGGCCAGGGAGATGTCTTTAACTTTATAATTCTCAGTGTTGTTGTTCATTATTTTTGTGAATTAAATTACTATTTATTAAATAAAAAATACACCATAAATATTATACTGAAAGTATTCTTAGGGCAACATGCTGATCATTTTTAAGCTGTTCCTTCAATTGGTCAAGGCCTTCAAATTTCTGTTCATCCCGGATCTTTTCAACAAAGTGCACGGTGATCTCTGAATGATAAATATCCTGATCAAAATTAAAAATATGAACTTCAATTGTTTTATGATCTGCATTGGAATTGACTGTCGGACGAACTCCGATATTCAACATCCCATTAAAAATGTTTCCGCCAGTTTGAACCGTTACAGCGTATACACCATCGCCCGGAACTAATTTATGACTGTCGCCGGTATCAATATTGGCAGTCGGAAACCCCAATTGTCGCCCGAGCTTGTTTCCTTCAACCACCTTGCCTGAAAGGGTGTACTGATAACCAAGGAAATGATTTGCTTTGGTGATATCACCCACTCCAAGAGCAAGACGGATCTTCGTGGAACTAACAATTTTATTATTAACAACTAATTGAGAAAGTTGTTCGACTTTAAAATCAAGAGTTTTAGAGAGCATTTCAAGGGAATTAAAATCGCCTTTCCGTCCCTGTCCAAAACGATGATCATAACCAACAACCAGACTGGAGATATTCATACTTCCCACAAGGATTTTTTCTACGAATTCATCGTAAGTCAAACGGGAAAACTCTTTGGTAAAAGGATAGATCACAAGATGATCTATTCCGATTTCATCCATGAGCCTGATCTTTTCGTCTTTCGTGGATAATAACCTGATCGTATCCTCCTGCGGAGTAATCACAATCCGTGGGTGGGGTTCAAAAGTAAACACTACAGATTCACCCATGGAAAGGGAGCTGAGTCGTTTTAATTCGGAAATGACTTCACGATGCCCTAAATGCACTCCATCAAAGGTTCCGATGGTTACCACCGGATTTAAGGCTTTAAAATTATTTAAATCGTAATGAATTTGCACGCAATGATATTTTCAGGATGCAAAAATAGTCAAAAAATATTGTCCAAGCCCTTCCATGCAGATAAGGTTCTTTAAAAGCAACATATTTAGCAGAACTCCTGATTGGTTTTAACATGGGATTTTATACTTTTGTTAACTTTAAATTTGTCACTCTAAACAAGTATGTTTTGCAACAACAACTGTTGACTGACAGAAACTAATTAAAAATTAGATTAATACTTTATTATTCATGAAAAAGGCATTTTACGTTTTGTTTGTTCTCTTTTCTCTATTTGCTTGCGGAAGGAAAACAAATTTTACCATCTCCGGGAAATTGGAAGGTGGTGCAGGAAAAACTATTTACTTTAACAAACTATTAATAAGTAATCAACTCATCTCCGATTCCGTCAAGCTTAATCAGGCGGGTGAATTTAAATTTCAAGGAAGCACCTCATCCCCCTCTTTTTATCACTTACGGCTATCGAAAAATAGTTTCGTAACCTTGTTGGTTGATTCCACCGAGAATGTTAAAGTCTCCGGATCTTACAAAAATTTCACGCGCGATTATAAAATTTCGGGATCGGTAGGTTCTGAGGTGCTTCGAGATCTCGACAATCGGTTTTTTAAAGCAAAAACTAAGGCTGATTCTCTTCAAGTACTTTTCAATTCGCAAAAGAATAATCCCGTTTTTTCCGCCAATATTGAAAAGGTGAAGACTCAATACAATGCTGTTATTGCTGATCATTCCGAATATGTAACCTCATTTGTCAAAAGGAATCCTTTTTCTCTGGCCTCGGTTTACGCCTTATATCAAAAATGGAATGAGAGTAATTTTGTGATTAATGATTTACAGGTGATGAAAACAGCTGCGTCGGCCCTTTACTCGGTCTACCCCAAAAATGAGCAGGTTATAGCCCTGTATAACAACACACTTCAATTCATCAAGGAGGAGAGGAATAAGCAAATGAGCGATGCAGTAAAGAAAAATGGGGTAAACTCTCCTAATATTGTACTCCCTGATGCAGATGGTCACTCAAGAGATTTATGGTCCTTGCATGGGAAATATGTCTTGCTTCATTTCTGGTCTGCTAAAGACCGCGCATCAAGAATTGTCAATCCTGTCCTTTCGGAACTCTATCATAAATTTAAGAGCAGGGGATTTGAGATATACATGGTTAGTGTCGATAATGACAGGGCAGCCTGGATGGAGGCTATTGCGAGTGATAATCTAAGCTGTATTAACGTTGGAGACATGAAGGGAAGCTTTCAGGCTACTTCCAACTACAACATTCAGGAATTACCATTTAATTATCTGTTGGATAAAGAGGGAAATATTGTTGCCAGAAACCTCAAAGGACCTGAATTAAATCAGGCGTTAAGCAAAATATTCAAGTAGCCTAATTACACATACTTTAATTCCTTACAAGTAAGAAATTAACTACAGACGGAATCCCTGCAACGATTTAATTTAAGCAGGTATTGAGAGAGAATCTTGAAAAATTCCATTTTAGGTCTATCTTTGCCGCAATAAAGCAACAATAATCTACTAAGTTTAGAATTAATCTTGGAGGAGAGCAAAAAAATATATTTCGCTTCAGATGTGCATCTGGGAGCAGCTGCACTCAAGCATAGCCGTGAAAGGGAATTGCTTTTTGTAAGCTGGTTACACCGGGTTAAAAAAGATGCTGCCATCATATTTCTTCTTGGAGATATTTTCGATTTCTGGTTTGAATACCGCAGTGTTGCCCCACAGGGTTTTGTGCGTGTCCTTGGAGCGATAGCGGAAATATGCGATAGCGGAATTCCTGTTCACTTTTTTACCGGCAATCATGATATCTGGGTATTTGACTACCTCCCCAGGGAAACAGGGATGATCGTTCATCACGAACCTTTTGAGACTGAATTATTCGGAAAGAAATTCTTTCTGGCCCATGGCGATGACCTTGGGAAAACAGATCTCAAATATCAAATTCTAACCCGATTTTTTCATAATAAACTTGCCCAATGGGCTTTTGCCAAAATCCATCCCGATTTATCGTTCAGACTGGCCTTCTACTGGTCGAAAAACAGCAGGTTATCCCGGGGTATTGAAGGTCCGGATTTCCTGGGCGAAGACCAGGAGCATCAGTTAATCTTTGCAAAGAAGAAATTAAAAGAGAAACATTTTGATTATTTTGTCGTAGGACACAGACATATCGCCCTTGATTTTCAGCTAACGGAAAAGAGCAAGATCATTATTCTTGGTGATTGGTTTAAAGTTTGTACTTACGGCGTTTATGATGGCCAAACATTTCGATTGGAAAATATTATTAATGAAACGCTTTTGAACAGTAAATAATTAATATGAACAAAAAAATTTACACCGTCATTGTTGGTACAGGATCATTCGTACCCACAAGAGTCATTGGAAATGATTTTTTTCTGGATGCTGAGTTCTATGATCCGGCCACAAATCAAAAATTTGAAACGCCCAATTCAGAGATTATCCGAAAGTTTTTTGAAATTACGAATATTGAGGAACGGCGTTACGCTGAGGACGACCAGGTAACCAGCGATCTGGCAACACTCGCGGCACGCGATGCGATCGAAACTTCGGGCATTGATCCCGAAACTTTTGATTTTATTCTGGTTGCCCATAATTTCGGAGATATGGTCAATGGGCTAAATCAACCGGACCAATGCCCGTCATTGGCCAATCGCGTAAAGATGAAACTTGGAATAAATAATCATTCGGTTTTGACCAACGATGTAACTTCAGGATGTCCGGGGTGGACCACTGCCATGATTATTGCGGATGCTTATATTAAAAGCGGGATTTTTAAACGTGGGTTAGTTATTGGATCAGACGTTTTATCACGCGTTGCCGATCCCTATGACCGTGACAAGATGATTTTTTCGGACGGTGCCGGGGCTGCAATTGTCGAGGGTATTGAGAGTGATGTTCCGGTTGGGATCTTATCTCATTCCTGCAGGTCAGATAATGATCATAATATGCTTAACATGGGATTCTCTGTGAATCAAAATATTCCCAAAGATCATCAATATCTCAAAATGCTGGGATCTAAAGTTTATGCCTATGCGCTGAGTACGGTTCCCGGCGTTGTTAAAGAGAGCCTCGATAAAGCAGGGCTCCATCTGAATGATGTCAGTAAGGTGCTCATTCATCAGGCGAACGAGAAAATGGATGAAGCGATTCTTAGCCGTGTTTTCAAACTCTATGGCAAACGGGAATACGATAAAAATATAATGCCAATGACGATACAACATTTCGGAAACTCTTCAACAGCTACTGTCCCCACGCTTCTCGATCTGGTTCTGAAGGACAAAATGGAGGATCACCAGATTTCAAAAGGAGATGTCATTATCCTGACCTCTGTAGGTGCAGGGATGACCATCAACTCGATTGTATACAAAATGCCTGAATAATCGATATCTGAATAATGTAAAAAGGTCGTTTTGCCAGAGCAGAACGACCTTTTTTATGACGAATAAGGTTGGATTAACCTGCCTGTAAACGTATTGCACTTAATTTATCGATTTTCTCCATCGCAAATTCCGGGGTAATTACAATTTCAGTATTTGATCCCGAAGGCATTTCAAACATCACATCCATAATCACCGTTTCGCAGATTGCCCGAAGTCCACGAGCTCCGAGTTTAAATTCGATTGCTTTATCGACGATCAGGTAAAGAGTCTCTTCCGGGAACGCTATTTTAATCCCGTCCATTTTAAACAATTTTTGATATTGCTTAATTATTGAGTTCTTTGGTTCTGTCAGAATGCGTCTTAGTGCATCGCGTTCCAGTGGTACAAGGTAAGTCAGAACCGGTAAACGGCCAACAATTTCAGGGATAAGACCAAATGAACGAAGATCTTGAGGCGACACATATTGCAAAAGGTTATTGCGGTCCACCTGTCCGTTTTCGAGACTGGCTTTATAACCCACCACTTTGGTATTCAAACGCAGCCCTATTTTCCGGTCGATTCCTTCGAAGGCCCCCCCGCATATAAACAGAATATTTTTAGTATCGACAGGGATCATCTTCTGTTCGGGATGTTTTCTCCCCCCCTGAGGTGGTACATTCACAATGGAACCTTCAAGCAATTTAAGTAAACCCTGCTGAACACCTTCTCCGGAAACATCGCGCGTAATAGATGGGTTGTCCCCTTTACGTGCAATTTTATCAATTTCATCGATGAAAACGATACCACGCTCTGCCGCAACGACATTATAATCGGCAACCTGGAGTAACCTTGTAAGCAGACTTTCAATGTCTTCGCCCACATAACCAGCTTCTGTTAAAACAGTTGCATCAACAATGGTGAAAGGCACATGCAGCATTCGTGCGATTGTCTTGGCCAGCAATGTCTTGCCGGTTCCTGTCGGGCCAACCAGAATAATATTTGATTTTTCAATCTCAGTACCTTCATCATCTGCATGTTGATTTAACCGCTTATAATGGTTATAAACAGCCACGGCCAACACTTTCTTTGCATCATCCTGGCCAATCACATACTGATCAAGAAAATCCTTGATCTCCTTTGGCTTTTTCAATTCAACCCCTGAGAGGTCGAAACTCTTATTTTTTTTAAATTCCTCGTCGATTATGGCATGAGCCTGCTCGATACAGTTTTCACAAATGTGACCTTCCATACCGGCTATAAGAATACGTACATCTTTCTTATCTCTGCCACAAAACGAACACTTATCCATTTTTTTCATGCTACATTTTAAGAGTTACCAATCCGGGAAATTATCCGGAAATTATTTTTTGACACGAATGAGAATATCATCAATCATGCCATATTCTTTTGCCTCCTCAGAGGTCATCCAGTAATCGCGGTCTGAATCCTGTTCCACCTTCTCGATGGTCTGTCCGGAGTGAGTTGCAATTATCTGATATAATTCCTTCTTTAATTTTTCAATTTCACGCGCAACAATCTGTATATCTGAAGCCTGCCCCTGGGCCCCTCCCATTGGTTGGTGAATCATTATGCGTGAATGTTTCAATGCTGAACGCTTGCCGGTAGTTCCGGCAGTCATCAGCACTGCAGCCATTGAGGCGGCCATCCCTGTGCAGATAGTAGCCACATCGCAGTTGATATACTGCATCGTATCATAGATACCCAAACCGGCGTGTACAGACCCCCCAGGCGAATTAAAATAGATCTGAATGTCTTTCCCCGGATCGGATGATTCGAGAAAAAGTAACTGCGCCTGTATGATGTTGGCTACATAGTCATCTATAGCTATTCCCAGAAAAATAATCCGGTCCATCATCAGGCGTGAGAATACGTCCATCTGAGCCACATTCAACTGACGCTCTTCGATGATTGTTGGGGAGATATAAGCATTTGCATAGATAGATTCATATTTGTACAGATTCAGGCTGCTGATGCCTAAATGTTTCGTCGCGTATTTGCGGAATTCGTCACTTTTCCCATTCATATTGCTATTTTTTAAAAATAAAAAAAACCTTGTAAAACAATTTATTTACCTGAAGCAGTCAAGTTCCTGATAAATGAATTGTCCTACAAAGTTATAAAAATACTACGATTACTGTGATCCGGAGTTTATTTTTCGAACAAATCGTCAAATTCCTTTTGTGTAACCTGCTTTAAATCAACTCCTGCTTTCTCCTTAATAAGTTCCAGCACTTTGTCTTCAATCTTTTTCTCAGCCATCTTCTGCTTCTGCTCCTTGTTTTGCAGAATGGAGTTTGCATAGTTGTCGAGATATTCATCGGGTACATTGGACATTCCATATTGCTGGAACTGCATTCTCGCCATCTCGCGGGCCATCGCCGTAATATCGGCTTCCTCTATTCGGATTTCATTCTCTTTAACGAGTTTGCTCTTGATCAAAGTCCATTCAAGATCGGTCCTGAAATGGTCAAATTCCTCTTCGATTTGCTCAACCGTAACTTTCTCATTGGTCTCAACGAGCCATCTTTTAAGAAATTCTTCGGGCAGTTTCATCGAAACAGCCTTCGTGAAAATCTCTTTGGCATCAATTGAAAACCTGTAATCACTTGAATAGATCAGATTAGACTTAAGTTCTGCGCCGATTTTTTCGCGCATCTCCTCACCAGTTTTCACATCCGTCTCTTCACCGTATATTTTCTTGAACAGGGAATCGTCAATTTCTGCCGCAACAAATGTATTGATTGTGTTTATTGTAAAATTAAAGTCGCCTTCAACAGTATCAATCTGATCATCTTTGATTTTCAACAAATGGGCAACCTCATGGTCATTCTGAAGGGCCACTTTAGGATTGAATTTAAGAACATCACCAACCTTCGAGCCGACAAAAAGTTTTTGAACCGAGTCGTCTTTGATGAGTTGCACAGACATCTGAACATTAAGTGATGAGATACCACCTTCCAGAACATTTCCGTCACCATCCAACTGTACAAAATCACCAATGGTAGTCTCTTTTTCTCCAACAACCTCTGCCGGGCTATTTTCGCCAAACCGGTTTGTATAACCCTGAATTTGGTTATCGATTAACTGGTCATCGACAGCTATCTCATAATAGGGTAATTTCCCAATTTTATCGAAATCAACGCTAATTTCAGGGCTTAAGCCGAGATCAAAGGCAAATTCCATATCAGCCGGGCTATCGAAATCGATCATCGCCTGTTCTGTTAAAGAAGGGAGTGGTTCGCCCAGGATATTAAGATTTTCGTCTGCAATATATTTTGTGAGTTCGCGGCTGAGAAGTTTATTTACTTCATCAGCCACAGCTGCCTTACCGTACATTTTCCTGATCAGGCCAGCCGGAACCATACCCTTACGGAAACCGGGCATATTTGCCTTTTTCCGGTAATCTTTCAGTGTTTCATTTACTGTTGGCTCGTAGTCCTGTTTTTCAATAGCAATACGCACAACGACATTCAAATCATCAATACTTGTCTTCGAAATTTTCATACTTTTCTCCTTTATGATCCTAAATGCCTTCCGGTAGGGTGAAGGGCTTTCCTAACTATTTAAATCAAAAAAACCGCCTTATTTCCATTAAGGGAAAAAGACGGTTTAATGGGTTTTTGTGCGGATGAAGGGACTCGAACCCCCACGCCTCTCGGCACCAGATCCTAAGTCTGGCGCGGCTACCAATTACGCCACATCCGCATTTTTAAGCGCTGCAAATATAGTTATTTTTTTGATTGAGAAAATACCCGATAAAATTATTCAAAAATTATTCCGGTAATTGCTCTTCTTTGGTTACCTGTTTCTGGGCAACAGGTCTGCGCAGCTCGAAATTCTGTCCCAGATACAACCTTCTTACCTCCTCATCTTCAGCAAGTTCTTCTGCTGAGCCGCTATTAAGAATCCGCCCGTCATAAAGCAAATAAGAACGATCGGTAATTGAAAGGGTCTCGTGAACATTATGGTCGGTGATAAGAATCCCTATGTTTTTATCCTTTAAACGAAAAACGATCTGCTGAATATCTTCCACGGCAATCGGATCGACCCCCGCGAATGGTTCATCGAGGAGTATGAAGGCCGGATTTATAGCCAGGCATCGCGCAATTTCAGTTCGTCTGCGTTCACCTCCTGACAGCTGAATGCCTGTACTTTTACGAACCCGTTGAAGTCCAAACTCATCAAGTAATGATTCGAGTTTCTCCCGCTGATACTCTTTCGTAAATTTGGTCATCTCCAGAATTGAGCGGATATTGTCTTCAACGCTCATTTGACGGAATACCGATGCCTCCTGGGCAAGGTAACCGATACCAAGCTGAGCTCTTTTATAAACCGGGAAGGAGGTGATCTCCATATCGTCCAGAAAAATCTGACCACCATTGGCCTTAATCAGTCCGACAATCATATAAAAAGAGGTTGTTTTACCAGCACCGTTAGGGCCCAGCAAACCAACGATTTCGCCCTGGTTCAACTCAAGCGAAACCCCTTTTACGACCGTTCTGCTTCTGTATTTTTTGACTAAGTTTTCAGCTCTGAGCTTCATGTTAAAGAATTTAAATTATTAAGCTTCGAGAAGTTCCTGATCAACTCGCTTTCTTTCGATACCCTTTGCAAGGACAACTCCCAATTCATAAAGAACAATTAAGGGGCCCGATACCAGCAGCATACTAAAAACATCAGGTGGAGTAATAATTGCCGCCAATAAAAGCAGGAGAATATAAGCATGCCTTCTGTAACTTTTCAGGAACCCGGAACTTACCAATCCAACCTTTGCCAGGAAAAAAATCACAATAGGTAATTCAAAAACGATGCCGCTACCTAAAATTATAGTGGTCACAGCACTTATATAGGAATTCAGATTGATTTGGTTCACCACTTCGGCACTAACCCTGTAAGATCCAAAAAAATGGGTTGAGAGAGGAACTATAAGATAATACCCGAAAAAAATACCCAAAAGAAATAATAAACTGCTGTAAAAAACAGCTCCGGTAGCATGTTTCCGCTCTTTCTCGTAAAGAGCTGGTTTAATAAAACGCCAGAATTCCCAAAAAATATAGGGAATAGATATAATGATTCCACCGATCATAGCAATGCTTAAATGGGTTGAAAACTGACCGGCCATATCGTAATTGATGATACTGAAAGGTTGAGTATTTATTGCCAGATCGGGAGAACTAAACTTTTCGGCCACCCATGCAAATACCCGATTGGTAACAAACGCGGGATATTTTGGTGCAAAAAGTATCTTATCCATAATG
>CAIVCR010000095.1 GCA_903904515.1 uncultured Bacteroidia bacterium | reverse complement strand
TGTGCGCCATTGTTCAGCCATGAAATGGCTTTGTCAAAGTCAAGATCGATGGTGGCAGGATTAGTATTTGGATTGTATGAACCAATCCTCTCAATAAACCTACCATCTCGTGGTGACCTGCTGTTTGCTACCACAATGTGGTAATAAGCATGTTGTTTACGGCCATGCCTTGCCAAACGAATCTTTACTGACATAACGTTTTACGTTGAAATTTTTGTTTTTAAATTGCGGGGCAAAGATACTATATTAATCGGTATAAAAAAGAGAATAACTGAATTTAACTGAATAGAAGTTCTTTTAAAAAATATTGCCGGATGTCAACCATGATACCCTGTTAAACCCTCAAAATCCCGTAAATATCCTGCGTGTTTACTATGATTAATAACATTTCTTTAACATTTTCATATACTGCAACTCAAAAAATAAAATAGTAACTTTGGCCCAATTCCTTTAGTTCATGTACAGATTCGGGAATATTGTATTTTAAAGTAAAATCTTAACCAAAATATTAAATATGAAACAGTTAAAATTCCTAGCCCTGGGGGCAATGATCATGCTTGGTTTATCGGGATGCGAAAAAACTGCAGTTACAAGTACTGCATCGGTAGATACATTTATCAGGTCTATCAAAAATCCCAAAGATACCACTCATGTGATGTATGCCGCGATCCATTCTGTGTTTTCGTATAATTTAATGGCCAATTCAACCGTAGTCACCCCGGATGGCGAAACGGTTCAGCTGACCGATTTTGATAAAAATGGTAATTCGTTTTACAATGCTCCTGCTGATTCAGCCTATTCTTTAGCACTACCTACACTTGGAACCTATAAATATACGGTTACTTTTAAAGACAAAGAGGTGATTACCTATACCAATACGTTATCCTCCTCTTCCCTTCCACCCCCGATTATCACCTCGCTGGTTCAAACAGTTTCGAAAGACTCTATTTATATATCGTGGAAAGCCCTTTCCGGTTCGCAGGCCTATCAATTAAAAGTCACTAAGGGAACTACTCAGGTTTATTATCAGCCAGCCTTTACAGATGCCAGCACACCTCCAAGGGCAGTCTTAAGACTCGGATTCGCAACAACTTTATTTACCACATACGGTTCAGGTGTTTATACCTTTGAGGTTGACGGAATGCTGTTTGAGAGTACCGACTATACCTATCTGCAGGCAATTGGTGCTGCCTCAAAAAACATTACGCTCTAAAAGTCCAGATTAACAAAAAACTATTAAGTTGAATATCAGGAAGCAATATAGTTGTTTCTTCATTCAAACCAGATAAATAAATCCGATTCGGGATAAAAGAGAAGAAGAGCAGGTCGCTCTTCTTCTCTTTTATTTTATACGATTTAACCCCTCATTATATTGGGTCCGCTATCAAGTGATCTCAAATCATCTGAATAGTTATTAACAGCTGAAGGTTATCCCTCAATTTTTTCTATTTTTAACCGTGCGACTAAATGCGCGGAAGGAAGTCAATTTCCCCCTATATTCAACAGATTACAACTATGGCATCATTTACCCATCTTCATGTTCACAGCCAGTATTCAATCCTTGACGGAGCTGCAGCGGTTGTGGATCTGGTAAAAAAAGCAAAAAGTGATGGTATGACAGCCATCGCGCTGACCGATCACGGCAGTATGTTCGGAATAAAAGAGTTCCACGAAACATGTAAGAAATTCGATATAAAACCTATCCTTGGTGTTGAAACCTATGTTGCCACAAGGGGTATCCATTTTAAGGATAAAAGCGAAAAAGAGGACAGATCGGGCGATCACCTTATTTTGCTCGCTAAAAATGAGAAAGGGTACCGTAATCTCTTAAAACTTGTCACCGTTGCCAACACGGAAGGATTTTATTACAAACCCCGGATAGACAAAAACCTCCTTGAGAAGCACAGCGAAGGATTGATTGTTTCATCGGCGTGTATCGGGGGTGAGATTCCGCAGTGCATTCTTAAAGGGGATCTGCCTGCTGCTGAAGAGGCTATTAAATGGTTCAAAAGTATTTTCAAGGATGATTTTTATCTCGAAATCCAACGTCATAAAACCACGGAGCCCCAATTACCCACCGACGTTTATGAAAGTCAGGTGATTGTTAATAAGGAGCTGATCAGGTTAGGTGAAAAGTTCGGTGTAAAGGTTATTGCAACAAACGACAGTCATTTTACAAATGATGAAGATGCCGACGCACATGATCTGCTAATCTGTCTGAATACCGGGAAGGATCTCGATGATCCCTCACGGATGCGCTATACGAAACAAGAGTGGCTCAAGACAACAGCCGAGATGAACAAGTTATTCGGCGACATGCCGGATACCCTTGCAAACACACAGGAGATTACGGAGAAAGTTGAATTTTATGAGTTGGATTCAGATCCGATCATGCCTGAATTTCCGATTCCTGCCGATTTTGGAACGATAGAGCAATACAGACTACGATTTCCTGAAGAGCTATTAATTGAAGAGTTTAGTGATATTCCCAAAAGAACAGGTGGATACGAAAATGCACTCAGAGTCAAATTTGAGTCCGATTACCTGACTCATTTAGTTTACAAAGGGGCAGTTAGCCGCTATGGCGAGATCCTTTCCAATGAGGTAAAAGAGCGGATTGAATTTGAGCTTGAAACCATCAAGAGCATGGGATTTCCAGGCTATTTCCTTATTGTTCAGGATTTTATTGCGGCAGCGCGTGAAATGCAGGTGATTGTAGGGCCTGGACGCGGATCAGCAGCAGGCTCTGTTGTAGCTTATACAACCGGAATTACCAATGTAGACCCTATTAAACACGATCTGCTGTTCGAACGGTTTCTTAACCCCGACAGGGTGTCAATGCCCGATATTGATATCGATTTTGATGATGACGGTCGTCAGCTGGTACTCAATTGGGTAAAGGAAAAATATAGCCGTGATAATGTGGCCCATATCTGCACATTTGGTACGATGGCCGCTAAAATGGCGATCCGCGACGTATCACGGGTTTTAAAACTGCCCTTGTCTGAGGCAGACCGGTTAGCCAAGATGGTTCCTGATACGCCAAAAATCACACTTGCAAAGGCCTACAGTGAGAATCCAGCCCTTGAAGCGGAAAAGAGATCTGCTAATCCACTTATTATAAAAACATTAAAGTATGCAGAGACCCTCGAAGGGTGTATCCGCCAATTTGGAGTACACGCCTGCGGGATCCTGATCGGCAGGGAAAAGCTCGAAAATCACATCCCGCTGATGCCAACCAAGGATGAAGATCTGCTTACAACCCAGTATGACGGTCACTTTGTTGAATCGATCGGCCTTTTAAAAATGGATTTTCTGGGTTTAAAAACCCTTTCCATCATCAAGGAGTGTTTGGAAAACATTAAGCTTTCCAGGAAAATAACCCTCGACATTGATAAGATTCCCTTTGATGACCAGAAAACCTTTGAACTTTTCAGTAATGGAAACACGACGGCAATTTTCCAGTTTGAATCGACAGGGATGAAAAAATGGCTGCGTTTATTGCAGCCAAGCCGCTTTGAAGATCTCGTTGCCATGAATGCCCTCTACCGACCAGGTCCGATGGACTATATTCCAAACTACGTCAACCGGAAAATGGGGCGAGAAGAGATTGTATATGATCATCCGATCATGGAGCATTATTTGGCCGATACATACGGAATTACGGTATACCAGGAACAGGTGATGCTGCAGGCCCGTGCCCTGGGCCAGTTTACCAGGGGCGAATCAGACTCTCTGCGTAAAGCGATGGGAAAAAAGAATTTACCCCTGATGGAGAAACTTAAGGCTAAATTTACAGAAGGGTGCAAGGGGAATCCGGAATTTATGGAAGGGTGTAAGACCGTGGGTAAAGCGGCTGACACGGTTATCGATAAAATATGGAAAGACTGGGAAGCTTTTGCTCAATATGCATTTAACAAATCGCACTCAGTCTGTTACGCCTATATTGCTTATCAAACCGGCTTCTTAAAGGCCAATTACCCCTCAGAGTTTATGGCTGCTGTATTAAGCAGTAACCTGACCAATGCCGACAAAATCTCCATCTTCATGGATGAGAGTAAGCATATGGGGTTAGCTGTCATGGGACCAGACGTGAACGAATCACGCTCCAACTTTTTCATCAATAAGACCGGAGGCCTTCGCTTCGGGCTATCCGCAATCAAAGGTGTAGGTGCCGGAGCCGTGTCGGATATCATTAAAGAGCGGGATGCCAATGGTGAATTTAACTCCATTTTCAACTTCGTGGAGCGGGTAAATTTACAGACAATAAACAAGAAAAATCTTGAAGCGTTGGCCATGGCAGGCGCCTTTGACAGCTTTCAAACTATTTACCGGTCACAATATTTTGGTGAAACAAGCGATGGAAATACGTTTATTGAGGCGTTGATCAAATACGGAAACCGGATTCAAACCGACAAACAGTCTTCAATGGCTTCGCTATTTGGCGATTTCCAGACCATTGAGGTAAAACTGCCATCCATCCCGATGGTCCCGGAGTGGCCCAAAATTGTGTCGCTTGAGAAGGAAAAAAATCTGATCGGAATCTACCTCTCCTCGCATCCCCTTGACGATTATGATTTGGAGATCAGAAGCTTCTGCTCCAAAGACATCAATTTATCTATGCTCAATAACGAGATAGAGTCGTTAAAAAACCGGGAACTCACCTTTGCCGGAATTGTAACTGAAACGCAGGAGGGGTTTACAAAGAACGGGAAACCATTTTCTGCGCTTACCCTGACCGATTATGCTGATTCCTATAAAATGATGTTCTTTGGAAACGACTTTGTAAATTTTGGAAATTTCTGCAAAAAAGGTCTGTTTCTGCTAATCCGCGGAAAGATTGCAGCGAAGTGGCAGGGGGGCGACCAGCTCGAATTTAAAGCCAGTAAAATAGAGCTGCTGCAAGAGTTAGCCGAAAAAGCGGAAAGTTTACGGATCACAGCTAATGCAGAGACGCTATCGCGCGAAATAGTCGAAGAGCTCGATCTGAGGCTTACTCAGTCACCCGGTAAAACATTGATTAAATTTTCTGTTTTTGATCCTTCCACCAACATTAAACTTCACCTGTTTTCCAGAACCAGAAGAATTGGATTATCCGGCGAGCTGAAAGCTTATCTGCAAAAAAATCCCGATATCGTTTTTACTATAAATTAATTCTTAAATTTGCTGATTAAATTTTTCTGACTTTTTTAACAATTTAACATATTTTATCATGGCAATAGAGGTAACAGATGCAAATTTTGATGAGGTGGTTCTCCAATCAACTCAGCCTGTTTTGGTTGACTTTTGGGCTGAGTGGTGTGGACCGTGCCGCATGATCGGACCACTTGTGGCAGAGCTATCTGATGATTATAACGGAAGGGCAGTAATAGCAAAAATGGATGTGGATACAAATCCCGGAACTGCTGCAAAATTTGGAATTCGCAATATTCCTACCATTTTATTCTTTAAAAACGGAGAGGTAGCCGATAAACAAGTTGGTGCTGTTCCTAAAACCATTCTCGCTTCGAAAATCGACGCGTTGTTGTAGGTCTTATAATCCTAAAACAAATAGAATACCCCGAAGATTTCAGAAATCTTCGGGGTATTCTTATTTACCGGCCTGATCAAATCTTAACCGGCAATGCACCGGAAAATGATCAGAAAAAGGAACCCGGTCTCTTTTGTAATTCATCGGGACTAATTTTTTATCCGACAGGATATAATCGATCCTGAAAGATGGCAATAAGCCATTATAGGTATTCGAGACTCCCCAACCTGATTCAACGAACGCATCTTTCATGTCACCCCTGACATTACGATACGCATACGAAACCGGGGTATCATTAAAATCGCCACAAACAATTACCGGATAGGGTGACTTCCGGATGTGTTCAGCTAACGTTCTGGCCTGGTAAGCACGCCACACAAATCCGTTTTTTAACTTAAAACTAACTTTACGTGCCTCTTTAATTTGATGGTCGCTTAAACCGGAACTCAGCGAGTCAATTACAAAATGATCATCCGGATCAATGGAATATGACTGCAGATGACAGTTGTATACCCTGACAATTTGACTTTCACTTATTTTCAAATCTGCGTAAAGAACCAGAACCGGTGATGAGCGAAATTTAAGCTCCCCTTTGCTGATGATCGGATATTTTGAAAAAGTAATCAGGTCGGAATAATTTCCGGGTAAAGCCGTCTGATAATAATTTATTCCCGGCAGAGCCTCCTTAATTCCCTGAGGACTTAGCTTCCCCTCCTTAAATGGAACGCCTTCCTGAAGACATATAATATCAGCCCCGACAGATTTAAAATAGTCAAGGATTTTAGGGTTATTCAGTCGATGAGCCTGCTGGTCAATTCTAAAACTGTGAACGTTATAACTCAAAACTGTAATCCCCTTATTCTTTGAGGTTACGGTCGATGGGAACAATTGATAGGTATTGGCAAGATCAGTATAACCGATCAGCAGTGAGATCAAAGGGAGCAGTAATTTTGTTGATCGGAAGATAACCCAGATGATTAAAAACCCAACATTTAGAAACACCAGATAGGGATATGCAAGTCCAAAGAAGGCCAATGGCCAGAAGAGATCAGGGGGAACAAAAGGTGCAAGATAGGCCAGAAGGAGTAAGAAAGTTGCTCCAATATTTAGCTGAAAACCAAATGCTGAGAAAAACTTCTTCACGGCTCTACTTTTTTTTACCCATTTTAAAAAGGACCTCCCGCTCCTCAAAAGTTAAACTATCATAACCCGATTTCCCGATTTTATCAAGAACCTGGTTAATTTCGTTTTGCTGACTCACTTTATTTCGGTTATAATCGTAATCAGGATTGGGCGAATTATACTTTATTTTTAGTTTTCGGCGTATCCTGAACCATGAAAAAAAAGTATCGGTCATCCGGTCGAACCGACCGGTAATATTTCTGCCGGCTACCAACTGAGACATATAAATCCAGCCCCAGACAGCACCTCCAAGGTGTGCAAAATTTCCACCTGCATTATCGCCCGAGAGGCTTATTACATAGAGTAAAACCGACACAAAAGCAATCCACTTGATTTTTACAGGTCCGATAAATGCGAGGTGAATCAAATGGTTTGGGACATAAACTGCAATAGCAATAACAATAGCTATGACGGAGGCAGAAGCACCAAGTAACTGACTGTTAATGATCCGTTCATGAAATACAGGCAGCCAGTTATAGGCGAGCATGAACGCGAGTCCACCCGAAAAACCACCTATGATATAAAGACTTAATAGTTTCTGTTGACTATGGTATTCCAAAAATATCTTTCCGAACCAATAAAGCCACAGTGCATTGAAAAGAATATGCATCAATTCAAAATGGAGGAACATATAGGTAAAAATGGTCCACGGACGTGTAACAAAGAGTTCAAATGATGCCGGCAAGGCCAGCCAGCTCATCATCAGGGAACCATCGGAACCGCTCAGCGAATAACCAACGAAGATAAGTCTGACAACTACCCATATTGCTATATTGATATAAATGAGCTTCGTAAGGTAGGTCCCATTCTTAAATGAAAGCTTTATTTCGTCAGCAATTCCCATCGGATCAATAAAATTTTTGTGAATGTTTACTCCAATATTTCAAAAGGATAAAGCCAAAGAGCATCCCACCCAAATGGGCGAAGTGAGCCACACCGGCTTGCGATCCGGTAAGACCCATATAAAGTTCAATTGCACCATATCCCATCACAAAATATTTAGCCTTAATGGGTACAGGAGGAAAAAGCAGCATCAACTCAGTATTTGGGAACAGGTATCCAAAACCAAGTAAAACTCCGAAGATTGCACCAGATGCACCAACCGTAGGAATATCAACCGTTTCAGAAAGAACGCGCTGAACAAGCTCAACCGACTGCTGTGCATAGGTCTGATTAGTTGGAGCATCGCCCCAGTTGTTCACTAAATCAGCTACCCAGGTTGCCGGATGACTCAGATGTGATTTTACAAAAGCGGCCAGTAATTCAGGGGATGGGGTGTTAACAAAAGCGGCAACACTCTTCTGCAATGACGAGATCTCGAGATATGTGACAAAAGAGTGGAGCGCCGCTGCACCCAGACCTGTAACAAAAAAGTAAACTAAAAACCTTCGTGGGCCCCAGACCATTTCAAGGACTTTTCCAAACATATACAGGGCAAACATGTTGAAAAACAGATGCCAAAAGTCACCGTGCATAAAAAGATGCGTTATAAACTGATAGGGTCTGAAAAGTGGCGAACCTATATAATGCAATCCTAATAGTTCGGTAAGGTCGATCCCAACGTTTAATAGGGCATATTTGGCAACCCACATCACTACGTTAATCAGGATAAGGTTTTTTACTACAGGTGGCATCGAAAAAGGTGATGTCTGATATTGATTCATGATTAAATATATCTTGTTAATTGTGCAAAAATAACGATTCGCCCGGGATTGTTGCTTAATTCAATAATTTTTCAAAATCCGGAAACGAAACGATTGAAACAATCGCTTTTCCTGAAGGGGAATAATTGGGGTTATTACAGGCAAAAAGGAGATTAAACAGTTCCAAAATCTCCTCGCTCTTCAAGGAAACACCATATTTAATAGCTGAAGATTGCGAAAGGAGCAGGGCAATATGTTCCTTGATCTCCTCCTTCACATCCACTGGCCTGTTTTTGAAATCTTCAATAAGTTTTATCACCAGATCCGAGGCGTTCAGATGGCTCAGTAAGGCAGGAATCCCTTCAACATAATAGGTCGTCTCCTCACTATGCCGAATTTCAAATCCGAGCGCCTTAAGCTCCTCCTCCAGCACAATCAATATCTCATTATCCACAGCATTTAATTCGAGCCTTGCCGGGAAAAGCTGACGCTGACTGATTGCGAGATGATTTTCGATAATCCGCATGAAATTTTCATACAAGATCCGTTCATGAGCCCTCCTCTGATCGATAACCATTAAACCTGACTTCACCGGAGTGAGGATATATTTATTCTTGAACTGAAGAAAATTATGATTTTCAACCGAGATCCCTTCATTCTTAAATTCCTGCTGAACCCCATCCTGGTTCCATGTTTCGTTAGGCATCTCTGATTGCCCAGGGGAAACTCCGTTATTCTGATCCCCCTCCCGCTCAAAACCACGATAGAGTGCCTGCCAGTTATCGATATTCTGCTCATCGCGGTAGGATGTTGCCCCCGAATAGCTCCGATCGGCACCACGCTCCTTCTCAAAGGGATTAAAGTTTGGATTGATCCGGATTTCCGGCTCCGGGATATTTGAACCACGAAGCGGACCAATCGGAATGTCAATGGATCCAGCCTGATCGAAATCGATCGAGGGCATCAGGTTAAATTTACCCATAGCCTCGCGCACCGAAGCCTGGATAATATGCCACGCCGAACGCTCATCCTCAAACTTAATCTCAGTTTTTGTGGGATGGATATTGATATCGATCGTAGCCGGATCGACCTCAAAATAAAGAAAATAGGATGGAAACGTTTCCGGGGGAAGAATCCGGTCGTAAGCCTGCTGTATCGCGCGGTTAAAAAACGGATGTTTCATAAATCGTCCGTTGACAAAGAAGAATTGTTCACCAAGGGTCTTCTTTGCACTTTTGGGCTGACCAATAAAACCGGAGATATTGATTACCGTAGTTTCGGTATCGACGGGTATCAGATTTTGGTTGATGCCTTTCCCAAACAGCGAGACAATGCGTTTTCGGATATTCTCCGAAGGGAGGTTATAGATGATCGAATTGTTGTGAAATAACTCGATAGCAAGCTCCGGATTCGCAAGCGCAATACGCTGAACTTCCGTGATAATGTATTTTAATTCTGAACTGTTCGATTTGAGGAATTTGCGTCGGGCCGGAATATTGAAAAAGATATTCTTGACCGAAAAATTTGTCCCTTCGGCACAATGATCGGCCTCCTGCTTCTGAATTGAAGAGCCCAGAATATGGATGAAGGTTCCAAGTTCCTCACCATGCTGACGCGTGCGAAGCTCAACATCCGCAACGCCGGCAATGGAAGCAAGCGCCTCACCCCTGAACCCCATCGTGCGGATCGCAAAAAGGTCATTGGCCTCACGGATTTTGGAGGTGGCATGCCGCTCGAACGACATCCGCGCATCGGTTGGTGACATCCCCTTTCCGTTATCGATCACCTGGACCAATGTGCGTCCGGAATCTTTAATGTTGATCGTTACTAAGGTTGCACCTGCATCGATCGCATTTTCGACAAGTTCCTTAACGACAGAGGCTGGACGCTGGATCACCTCTCCTGCAGCAATCTGGTTGGCAACCGAATCGGGTAAAAGTTGAATTATATCGGGCACGTAAAAATTCTTGAGTTATTTAAATTGTTTTCAAAAAACCATTTTCCAATCAGATGGTGATTGGTTTACAAATATAACTCTTTAATTATTTTAAATAATCACTTACCTTTCGGCTTATCCCCTTTTTTACGAGCTCCCAGGTTTGTTTTTTATAACTCACCGGATCATCGCTCTCATCGGCCTCGGCAAAATAGGTGAGGGCATTTGGAATGCTAATTGCAAGCATTTGGCTGGGATATTTTACCGGATCCCTCTCGTTTGCAACGAGGGGTTATAAACGACAGGCAACTTGCCCCTCGTTGCAAACGAGGGGAATCCATCATATTCAAAGATTTGGCGAAGGTCTAATTTTATACGACTTACTCACTCAGAAAATCGGTATCATCTATAAAAGATTTTCTCACTTAAAGCACTGGCTTTGTCTGAAAAAGAGGCCATTTATTCATTTATTTAGTGTAACTTTAGCTAAAAAGAGTAATCTTCCTGAATTATGCTTATAAAGACTTATGCCAGTGCTGTTCATGGAATTGATGCGACAACAATCACTATTGAAACCGATGTATCCCGGGGAATCAAATTTAATCTTGTGGGATTGCCTGACAATGCGGTCAAGGAGAGTCAGCAACGGATTGACTCTGCATTACGTTTTAATGGCTACAAACTTCCCGGTAAGAAGGTGGTGATCAATATGGCGCCGGCTGATATCCGGAAGGAGGGTTCAGCGTACGATCTTCCGATTGCGATCGGAATTCTGGCTGCCTCCGAGCAGATTACCGCCCCCGAGTTGCACAAATATATGATGATGGGGGAACTTTCACTCGATGGCGGATTACAGACCGTCAAAGGAATCCTTCCCATTGCAATACGGGCACGCGAGGAAGGTTTTGAAGGGTTTATCGTTCCGCTTCAGAATGCCCGCGAGGCGGCAGTGGTAGACAAGCTTAAGATTTTTGGCGTCGAGAACATCAAGGAGGTGATCGATTTTCTGGGAGGAAGAACGGGCCTTGTCCAGACAATCATCGATACACGTGAAGAGTTCAGGACTAAAATCTCCAATTACGACGTCGACTTCAGCGACGTCAAGGGACAAGAAAATGTCAAACGAGCCCTCGAAATTGCGGCAGCTGGCGGTCATAATATAATTCTAATCGGTCCTCCGGGAGCAGGTAAAACCATGTTGGCCAAACGAATACCCACGATATTACCGCCGTTCACACTCAAAGAGGCGCTGGAAACTACCAAGATCCACTCTGTTGCCGGGAAAATTGAACAGCACACCTCTCTGATGACTTTGCGCCCTTTCAGAAGTCCACATCATACGATAAGTGATGTTGCTTTGGTCGGCGGCGGTACGTTTCCGCAGCCCGGAGAAATCTCACTCGCGCATAATGGTGTTTTGTTCCTTGACGAATTACCTGAATTTAAACGTACCGTACTCGAAGTATTGCGTCAGCCTCTCGAAGACAGGCTCATCACCATCTCAAGAGCAAAGTTCTCGGTAGAATTTCCAGCCAGTTTTATGCTCGTAGCCTCGATGAATCCATGCCCCTGCGGCTTTTACAACCACCCCACAAAACAATGTGTGTGTGCCCCCGGAATGGTTCAGAAATACCTGAGCCGCATCTCCGGGCCGCTGCTCGACCGGATCGATATCCATCTCGAAGTGGTTCCTGTCCCTTTTAACGAGCTCACTGAGATGAAACCGGGAGAAAAAAGCCAGGTCGTACGCCAAAGGGTGATCACCGCACGCGAAATCCAGCGCGAAAGATTTCTTGAAACAGAAATCTATTGCAATGCACAGATGAATACCAAACTTCTCCATCAATACTGTGTTCCGGATCAGGCAGGACATCAGCTTCTGAAAAATGCCATGGAGAAATTAGGCCTTTCTGCAAGAGCCTACGACCGTATTTTAAAGGTCTCCCGAACCATTGCCGATCTCGAAGGGTCACCCGCCATTTTAGCTGACCACCTCGGTGAGGCAATCCAATACCGGAGTCTCGACCGGGAAGGGTGGGGAGCGTAACTTTACCGCCAAAACATTCTATACGAATAATTGAGTTTCCAATTATAATAGGATTCTTTTTTGAAACTGGCGGCTGGCTACTGGCTGCTGGCTGCTGGCGGCTGGCTACTGGCTGCTGGTTACTGGCGGCTGGCTACTGGCAATTGTGTAATATTCACCTGTAATGATATATCCCTAATTTTTTAATAAACATCAGTAAAATCTGATAAATTTTGATTTCCTTTGATAGATGGTTAACCTTCCGGTCAATACAAACTTCATATTGAAATTCAATAAAATAAATCCTTATGGCAGATAAATTTTCAGATCCTATTGGTCGGCTTATGGGTTTGCGGTATAAATCGCATCCCTGGCATGGTGTTCATATCGGTGATCATGTCCCCGAAAAGGTTACAGCCTTTATCGAGGTTGTCCCAACAGATACAGTTAAATATGAAGTAGATAAGGACACCGGTTATCTGAAAATTGACCGGCCTCAGCAATTCTCAAATGTAGTCCCTGCACTCTATGGGTTTATTCCCCAGACCTATTGCGGAAAGAAGGTTGGAAAATTTTGTATGGACAAGACCGGACTTAAAGGGGTAAAGGGGGATGGTGACCCGTTGGATATCGTCGTCCTGACCGAAAAAAATATTGCACACGGGGATATTCTCGTGACGGCACGCCCTATCGGTGGATTTCGGATGATCGATGGGAATGAAGCTGACGATAAAATAATTGCCGTATTAAATAACGACTTTGTTTATGGACACTTCACCGATCTGGCTGATGTTCCTGAAACGATTATTACCAGGCTTCGGCATTACTTCCTGACATACAAAGACTTGCCCGGAGAAGAGAAAAATTCGGTCATCACTCATGTCTACGATCGGGCTGAAGCCTACGAGGTTATGCAATGCTCCATCGATGACTACCATTCACGATTCGAGAATCTTGGGAAGATGCTGATTCTGGACGATTGATGAGGTATGTTTCAATCATCAGGTTGTCCATCACTTAAAATAAGCCAGTCTTAAATCGTCTATGGGGATAAAGTATCGTCTTACGCTGATGAATTTCCTCCAATATTTCATTTGGGGTTCATGGCTTATATCACTGGGTAGTTACATGGGAAATACCCTCCATTTCACGGGAGGGCAGATTGGGAGCATTTTTGCAACCATGGGGATTGCTTCGTTGTTTATGCCAGGTTTGCTGGGCATTGTTGCCGATCGGTGGGTCAATGCAGAACGGCTGCTTGGACTTTGTCATCTGGTTGGAGCGGGACTGCTCTTTTGGGCTTCTACAGTAACGAGTGCCAACCTTATGTACCTGATTATGTTATTCAATGCAATGGCCTATATGCCAACCATTGCATTGAACAACACCGTCTCCTACCATATTCTTGAAAAAAACAGGTTTAATATTGTCAAGGATTTCCCCCCAATCAGGGTTTGGGGAACAATCGGATTTATTTGTGCCATGTGGGTTGTTGACCTCCTGGGATGGGGTCTGAGTCCGTTGCAGCTCCGGATCGGATCGGTATCTGCATTGTTTCTGGGGATTTACGCCTTTACGATGCCTGCCTGCCCGCCCGTAAAAACAATGCAAAAAAGATCCCTGCTTTCAGCCCTTGGTTTCGATGCCTTTGTCTTATTTCGAACCAGGAAAATGGCTATATTCTTTATTTTTGCCATGTTATTGGGTGCAGCGCTCCAAATCACAAATACATTCGGACAATCCTTTCTTCATGATTTCACCTCTGATTACGCCAATTCCTTTGCGGTTATCCATCCGGGATTACTGATGTCGGTCTCTCAAATTTCGGAGGTGCTCTTCATCCTGGCCATCCCCTTCTTTTTACACCGTTTTGGGATTAAAAAAGTAATGATGATCAGCATCTTTGCTTGGGTTGCCCGCTTTGGATTATTTGGAATCGGGAATCCTGGCGACGGACTTTTCCTGCTGATTTTCTCGATGATCATTTATGGCATTGCCTTTGATTTCTTTTTGATCTCAGGTTCACTTTTTATTGAAATGGAGACAGATGCGGGTATCAGGGCCAGCGCGCAAGGGCTGTTTATGATCATGGTCAATGGGATCGGAGCATTTGTCGGAGGGGTTACCAGTGGCCGGGTTGTAGACTTTTTCACTCATAACGGGATTAAAGTGTGGCAAAGCATCTGGTTTACCTTTGCCGGATACGCCCTGTTGCTGGGTATTATTTTTCCACTTGTTTTCAGATATAAGCACAATTCTGAAATCCTTACACCGGATGAGGCAGAGTTTAATTCAGGAGAAAAGAACTTACTTACTTGATTAAGTTATTAAGACGTGTATAATGTCGTATTTCCCCTATTGACTGCTTAGTTATAGGTCCAAAATAAAAAGAGGTCGCATTAAAGAGGTAATGTTGCTTAATTGCACTAAACAACGAAAGCAGACCTATGTTAAAGATTGCTTTGTCGCTCATAACGTTAGTCATTTTCATACAAATTATCGAAGAGCTCCTCGCCATGACAGATGATTTGATTTACAGAGAGATGGGAAGGGATGGCGGCTCTGCCGCCATCCCTTCCCATCTCTCTTCCCGCCGCATACCACCTGTCATTGCGAGGAGCCTTGCTTAACTAAATGTTCAGAAGGAACTAAGCAGGTCTGATGCGACGAAGCAATCTTAGAATTGAAGCAGAACTTATTTGTTGCTGCCATTGCAAGGATGTACAGCCTGTCCAGATAGTACCACTATTCGGGAACGAAGCAATCTTTACAACATTAAATTATTCTCATTAATTATCTGCAATAATATGATTATTAAAATCTTAACTTACCAAATCGCCAAGTCACCAAAATAGCACCAAAAGATCCCATTTAATACTAAATCTTTTGTTTCAGATTACTTAAATAGGTAGGAATAGAGATTAAAAATTTTACGACTGGTTATTTCACCTCAAAAAAAGTCTCCGAATGAACCGGAACACCTTCCGACGTAATCCCTTCAAGATCTACTTTATAGGTCGCGGGTAATTCAGACGTATAAAAAGAGAGCTTCGTCTTACCCTGATCGGTTAATTTCACTTCAGGATTCCAATAGATGGTAGAGCGGTAATCCGGTTTATTTTGTACGGATTTTCCCGATGAATAGACTGGCTCATAGAATTTTCTGGCAATACTAAAGCCTGGATGGGTGAAATTCACGATACATTTATCCCCACTTTTTCCATCATTTTCCAGGTTGTCGGCAGCGGCTAAAGTATATACAGCAATGACGCCATGAGAACCGGCAGACCCGAAAACAATTGTTTTGCCCCGTTTCAACACATCCACAAAGTCAATCTGATCCACAGGTATGGCAAGGATGGCATCTTTTGTTGTTGGAATACCATTGAGAAGAAAAAGTGGGCCACCCCTATTTATAGAGTGGTCACCTCCGATTACAAGATCCTCACCATTAAAGTCGAGTCCAGGAATTCTTCCCTCCAAGGCGTCCAAAACATTGCGTGCTGCTGTGCTCTTCCGTATCTCTTTAAAATCCAAAGAGTTGGAAGGTTCACGATACATCAACCGCTTTTGGGCCATTCGCTCTATTTTCCTGGTGGTAATTGTCACTTCATCGAGCAAAATATGCCTGTGCTGATCGTGAAGAATAGAATCGATCTCCTGAGCTGATAAGCTATTTACAGGGGGACTAACTTTAAAGGTATCTTCAACCGGAACAACTTGAATTTTAGGATTTGAAATTTTCGGGGAAGTGATGGAATCCATTGTGATAAAAAAATTTCCATTCGGGTTTTTAATACCCTCATTATCTTTTGTCACTTTCTTAGCCTGGATAATTACGGATGTACTATCCAAAAAATCAAAATCTTCAAATAAGAAATGTCCTTTGTTATCCGATTCAGTTTGGTTATACACCATCTCATCTTTATTTGAATAGACGAGTGAAACTTCAGCTTTTGCGGGTTTTCCCTGATCACTGAATCGTCTTACACTTCCACCAATATTTATTCCGGTTTCAATGGAATAGTTTAGTTTTCCATCAACTATGTTCAGTGAATCATTTAAAATAAACTGTCTCCACCCCTGTGTCATCATTAACAAATCCAGTAACTTTTTCCGTTGCGAGTCATCGGAGTAAAAATAGTAACCCGGATGTTCAATTTCGCCCCTCAGATCTGAATTCAGTAACAAGTATGATCGTATATCCAATCCAAATTTAGAGCTATCCAAAGCAGATACTTCAGTAACCGAGAGCGACGCATTGGCTTTGAATGTCCGGTTTTTTTGAATATCCGGTGAGATGTCCAGTTCCACGAGCTCCCTCTTTCCGTAACTCGCCTTTGCAGAAGAAATAGTCACAACAGGATGATTTTCATCTTTTTCAACAAAAACCAACCGTTCACAAACTGGTTTATCCTGGTTGTCAAAAAGTGTGAATTGAACAATCCCTTCTTCCAGAATATTTTTTGGAATGGTGATTTTTGCCCCTTCCAGATTATTCGTAATTTTTGAACTCCCTACAAATTTATTTTTTTGCCGCCCTACAAATTTAAAATCATTGACCCCGTTTGGTAAGGCCGAGCGGATTATTGCTGTATAAAGATCCTTTTGTTCAATTATTTCCATAACAACCCCGGATGCTAACGAAACCGGGAGATCATAAGAGTATTGCAAACCATTCAAGAGAACCTGCGCCTTATAGCTTTTATCTTTTTGGGGGACAAATTTCAATTTCCCCAACCCGAACTTCAGAGATTGAAAATCCATCACCTTTTCTCCGGTATTGTCAACGATAATCCCCGAAATTGCGATCCCCTTTCCGTCAGCTCCTACTGCTTTGAACCCAACCTGATTAACCAGACCATCGACCATAGATCCCCCATCGGGAAAAAACTGCAAATCAGGTTTTAGTTCAGGAAATGAAAAAGATGATTTTTTGTCCGGTGATTTTTGTTGTGCAGAATCCAGTTTTTCAGCAAACATCGAGTTTACAAACACCTTTCCCCTGAAAAACCAGGCATCGTCAAAATTCCGCATATAATTGGTATAGGCCCTTACCTGGTACTCCCCTTTAATAAAATCGAAAGGAAGTTTAAAATCACCAGTGCCGCACCCGTCTGTTATTTTGACAATTTTTGTGCCCGTTATTTTATTGGCAGGATCAATTAGTTCAACATAAACGACCTTACTTTCCGCCTCCGGCTTATGGGAATTGGCATCGACAAGATATACTTTAAACCAGATATCATCCCCAGCCTGATACTCGGATCGTTCGATATGGAGATAGATCTTTTCATGGGAATTATTTTCATTACTGGCTGCTCTCTGCCTATTTTCATTTCCACTACCCGAGAAGGATGAAAGAATTAATATGGACCAGAACAATACAAACACCAGGAATAAACTGTGAGAGGTACACTCCGGTTTGAAAATCTTTTGGGGATATTGAATCAGGCTTGAAAGTTGCATTATAGCGTTGTATTTCAATTGTATCAAAGGTAAGAATAACCCTTTGAATTAAATACTTCCAATGCAATTTATTAACTAACTATTTTAGTTAAATCCTTTCCAGATCAATATTGGAATAGCTGAAATTGTTTTTCTCGTCAAACAGATCTTCGCGGGAGATTACCTTCCATTCGTCAAAATTGACCACCGGGAAGAAGGTATCGGCTTCAAACACCTGATGCGCCATGGTGAGATATAGTTTTCCCGCAATGGGATAAAACTGGCGGTATATCATCCCGCCACCAATAACGAATGCCTCCTGTTCGTTTTGAACCGCTTCGACCGCCTCGATGATGGAATATACGGTTTCGCAACCTTCAAACGTTTCGCCGGGAACATCCGTAATTATGATATTTCTGCGGTTGGGTAGCGGTCCGTTTGGCAAAGAGAAAAGGGTTCTTTTACCCATGATCACGGCGTGTCCGGAGGTGATTTTCTTGAATCGTTTCAGATCGTTTGGAAGATGAAACAACAGGTCGTTATTCTTTCCGATAGCGAAATTTTCGGCAATGGCAACGATAATGGCGATATTTGGGTAGATCATTAGATGAAAATAATATAAATTGAAAGTATGTTAATTAGGTTATTAGGCTTTAGACTATTAGGCAGTTAGGGGTTGAATAATAGACATGAAATTCTATCAACTAACTTAAAAATTGCAGTAATTTCCTAAACGCCTAACAGCCTACAGCCTAAACCCCTAAATTACACCGAAACATCCCCTTTAATATGTGGATGTGACTGGTAATTAACCAATTCAAAATCATCATAGTTAAAGTCAAAAATTGACTTCACATCAGGGTTGATCTTCAATTGTGGCAACGGGAAAGTGGTGCGCGAAAGTTGAAGGTTCACCTGGTCAAGATGATTATTGTAAATATGAGCATCCCCAAAAGTATGGACAAAATCTCCGGGTTTTAAACCGGTAACCTGTGCCACCATCATGGTGAGCAAGGCGTAAGAGGCAATATTGAAAGGCACACCCAGGAAAATATCGGCACTCCGCTGATAAAGCTGGCATGAAAGCTTCCCCTCATTGACGTAGAATTGGAAGAGCAGATGGCAAGGGGGAAGATTCATTTTATCAAGTTCCCCAACATTCCAGGCACTTACAATTAATCGTCTTGAGAGCGGATCGTTTTTAATATCGTTAATCAGTTTTGAAATCTGATCAACAGCATTTCCCTCAGGTGTGGGCCATGAACGCCATTGGTAACCGTAGATATGGCCAAGCTCTCCGTTTTCATCGGCCCATTCATTCCAGATCCGGACGCCGTTATCCTGAAGATATTTCACATTGGTATCGCCTGCCAAAAACCAGAGTAATTCATGAATGATGGATTTCAAATGGAGTTTTTTGGTCGTAACCACAGGAAAACCCTCTTCCAGGTTAAATCGCATCTGGTAACCGAAAACACTTTTGGTCCCTGTGCCGGTCCGGTCCTCCCTGGGTCTTCCCTGGTCGAGAACATGTTGTAAAAGATTGAGGTATTGCTTCATCTAAGACTTTCTTTTGTTGATCTCGTCTCTGATTTCGGAAGCTTTTTCATAGTCCTCGTCGGTAATTGCACTATCAAGCAATTCATTAAGCTCTTCTGAAGTGCAATCGGAGTAATCGATCTGACTTGACGATCTCTTTTTGATCATATCTGACTCTTCTGACTCATCATTAACTTCGCCATTCTCATCAAACTCCATGATAATTCCTGCCTTCTCGATAATCTCCTCGGTAGTGTAGATGGGACACTCAAACCGGAGCGCAAGAGCAATCGCATCGGATGTTCGTGAGTCAACTCTTATTCGGTTGGAATTCTGAACGCAAACAATCTCGGCATAAAAGATTCCCTCTTCCAGTTTATGAATGAAAACTTCAGCAATTTCAATTTCAAATGCCAATGCCACATTCAGAAACAAATCATGAGTCAACGGGCGGGGCGGCTTCAGACCTTCAAGCTGTATTGCTATTGCCTGAGCCTCAACAGCCCCAATAATAATCGGAATTCTTCTGTTACCATCAGCCTCAGAGAGAACCAGTGCATATGCTCCTGTTTGTGTCTGGCTGTATGACAAACCAAGAATGTTTAATTTTACTTTTTTCATTACGAAAATGAGGTGGAACGATTAGCCAACAAATATAAAAATAGTTTCTCTTCTTTTTATTTTGTTCTGACAAAAACCAACGTTGTATTCTTTTTACCTGTCTCCCGTTCATCAATTTCAAACTGGTCAAAGCTTTTAATCAAGGGGACCAGCTTTTTAAAACCATAATTCCGGGGATCAAAGTCGGGTTGTTTCTTCAGGATCAGATTCCCCAGATCACCTAAAAAAGCCCATCCGTTTTCATCGGCGAGATCATTAATACTGTCAGAGATCACTTTGGCCAACCCTTTATTGGCAATCTCTATGGGATTTACGACAGGTGTTTGAACAGACTCCTTAGTCTTTGTCCGTGATCTGGATTTAATTTTTGGAGTAACTATTTGTTTAACAACAGGTTCAACAGGTTTCAGAATTTCAAGATAGATAAACTTATCGCATGCCGCAATAAAAGGGATTGGCGTTTTCTTCTCTCCAATCCCATACACTTTCATTCCGGCTTCCCGAAGCCGGGTAGCCAGACGGGTAAAATCACTGTCACTTGATACAATACAAAACCCATCAACCCTACCGGTGTAGAGAATATCCATAGCATCGATGATCATTGCCGAATCAGTGGCGTTTTTTCCCGTCGTGTAACTATATTGCTGAATAGGGGTAATTCCGTTTTCAAGCAGAACAGTTTTCCATCCGGCAACGGTGGGCTTGGTCCAGTCTCCATAAATGCGCTTAAAAGTTGGCGTCCCATACTTCGCGATCTCAGCAAGCATCCCTCTCACATTGGAGTAGGGCACATTATCTGCATCAAACAGTACAGCAAGCCGCGGATCTCTGGTAAATTCCATCTCTTTAAATTTAATTTTCAATCATGGTGTTTCAAATAAAACACAAATGATAGGTGTTTCAAATATACACAAAAAATTATCCCATCTGTAACTTATGCTAAAGAATAAGGAGGCTGATTTGGAATTCTGAAAATTTATTTAGATATTTGTCTAATTATACAATCATAAAAATTGAACAACTTTTTTAAAGCGTTAAATGACCCCACCAGACGGGAGATCCTTGAGTTGCTCAACAAGGGTGATCTCACCGCAGGTGAAATAGCCGGCCGGTTTAAGATGACCAGGCCCAGCATCTCACACCATCTTGATTTGCTAAAGCAGGCAGGTTTGGTTGTTTGCGTAAGGGAAGGACAGTTTCAGAAGTATTCAATAAACACAACTGTTTTCGACGAAATCGTGCAGTGGCTGATGCATTTTAAATAATTAATGACAAATTATATGAAGATTAAAACGATTCAAAGGGAGCTCTTATTAATTCTGTTAGCGGTACTTCCGGTGCTTTATCTCCTGATTAACTGGAGCAGCTTACCCGAGCAAATGCCTATTCATTTCGAACTAAACGGTAATCCAAATGATTATGGGTCAAAATTAATTTATATTTTTATGCCATTAGGATTATACTTATTAATGCTGGTGCTCCCCTTTATTGATCCGCGAAGGGCAAATTATGAGATTTTTAGTGAAACATATTATAAACTGAGGATTATCCTGGGGCTCTTTTTTGCACTAATTGATACAGTAATCACCTATAATGAATTGCATGGAGTTGAGAAAATGGGTTTGTTCGTCCCCATCTCTGTTTTCCTGCTGTTTACGCTGCTTGGAAACTATATGGGAACAGTCAGACAGAATTATTTTGTAGGGATAAAAGTTCCCTGGACGCTCAATAACGAGGAGGTATGGATAAGAACTCATAAGATGGCCGGAAAGCTCTGGTTTTGGGGTGGGATTGTTGGTGTAGCATTGCTGCTTGTTGTCAAAGATCCATTCTTCGTCTTAATTCCAATCATTTTGATCATTGTAGTTGTTCCAATTGTCTACTCGTATATAATTTATCAGAAAATTGTCAATCAATAATTTGCAACTAAATAACATCCAAATTATTTCAACTTTATTTCCATTTATTTCATTCAACACCCTTCCTATGAAAATCAAATTTTGCTTTGCTGTATTACTTTCGATTCTTGTTACAAATCTCTATGCCCAAAATGAAAAAACTGTCCTTCTAAAGACAGCGACAGGAAATATTGAAGGATCCTTAACAATTCCGGACTCAAATGTCCAGAAGACAGTGGTGTTGATCATAGCAGGTTCAGGCCCCACAGACCGGGATGGAAATACAATGGGAATGAAGAACAACTCCTTGAAAATGTTGGCGGCAGAGCTGAACAAGAATGGAATTGCATCACTTAGGTACGATAAAAGAGGGATTGGTAATAGCCGGGATGCCGGGATTAAAGAGGCAGATCTAAGGTTCGAAAATTATATCAATGATGTCAAAGGATGGATCTCATATCTGAAAAACGAGCAGAAATTTAACAAGATTGTAGTAATTGGTCATAGTGAAGGTTCATTGATCGGAATTATTGCGTCCATGGATAAAAACGTGAATAAATTTGTATCGCTCGCAGGTGCAGGAGAGCCCGCAGATAGAATTCTCAGAGCACAACTTAAAAATCAGCCACCCTCTGTGACCATTCAGATTAATGCCATTCTCGACGAATTGGTCAAGGGAAAAACAGTTGATAACACGCCACCTGAACTGAATTCTATCTTACGCAAATCGGTTCAGCCCTATATGATCTCATGGTTCAAATACGATCCGCAAAAGGAGATCGCCAAATTGAAAATCCCGGTGCTGATCATCCAGGGAACCACTGATATCCAGGTCACATCAAATGATGCCAAAAAGCTTTTAACTGCACAACCCAAGGCTAAATTGATATTAATCGATGGAATGAACCATATTTTGAAACAAGCCCCCCTGGATCAGAATATGAATATTGCAACCTATACCCAGCCCGATTTGCCATTGAAAAAAGAACTGATTGATAATCTGATCCCTTTTATACTCGCAAAATAAAAATTCACTTTCGTCCGGATTATAACAGTATAGATTCTGAATTTAACTTATTCGGCGACGTTCTGAACCAGGTTGGTTGAGAGAAAAGTTTGTGAAAGTAACCGCTGAGCAATCCGGCTGAATGCCCATGGATAATATATTCCAAAAGTGATAATGGTTAAAAGAATCTGTTTCCACATAAACAGAAAGTCTGTAAGCTGATCACCATCGTATCCCATGGTGATCTGTTTTCCGTCAACCACATTGCTTTTGGTATGTTCGGAAAAATAGCGGAACAGCCGGATAAAAGCCATTGGAAAATAGAAACCCAGTGTGAGGACCGCTAATACTAATTCAAAGATTATTTTTCCTGCAGTGGGGACAAATTCGGCATCTAACCAAAAGTCAGAACTTACATAGGTAAGCCAGCTAAAAATAAACACAAGGATTACTGCAAGGACAAGTTCAATAGCAATTTTCCACATGGCGTGCAAAAAGCCAGTATCCAGCCGGATGAAATAATTTTTATACCGAATAACAACCATCCATTTAAATGTCAAATAGATGATTGAAACCAGACTTGAGATAACCATAATCTGATAGATCCAGATTTCGATATTAGACTTCAAAATTGTGAATACAATAAATCCAACAACGATAAACGGAATAAAGATTGCCAGAGTCATAATCAGAAACAGTTTACCTCCGGTCCCTCTAAATGCAAATTTGTGTGAATTGTAAGTAACGCCATGAACAAAAAAGCGATGCAAATTCCGGATAAACCAGGGGATATAAATCCCAAGTGTAACAATTGAAAGAACCAAACCGGTAATAATAATTCCAATATATTTACCTGAATGAAAATCACATGTAACTTTTAAACCTCTGAATTCAATACTTTCAAGGATTAATCTGGAGCTATAAAAAACGAAGGTGAATAACACTGCAAGTACGACAATCAAAAAGAGAAAAAATCGAAATGAAGGGCCTCCGGCGGGCACCTCCGTGGCAGTCAGTTCAGGTAACTCCCTGACCAGAAAATAAAAAGGAACAAGAAAGAATAAAAAGAAAGCAATCCAAAATGGAAGGAACTGAGCCCCTTTTAAGGTGAAATTCAGGTAACTCTTCATGATTATTTTATGTCGTAAAATTGATATTTCATTAAAATATAAAATCCATTTCGGATCTGAAAATCTTAGGATATAAAATTACGAAGATCTTTTGAAACATCGGTGAGGTAGTGTCAAATCTTAATGATAAATTGATAATCAGGCCTGCAAACAGAATTCAGCAGCCAAAAAAAAGTATTAAACAGCAGCGTTATCCCTTTTAAGGAGCATCAGCAAAAAAATCAATCCGATCGCAAAAAAGATGGCGATTGACAAAACCGAATAGCGCATGCTACCCGTTATAACCTCAATAATCCCGAAACTGAATGTCCCGGCAACAGTAGCCAATTTTTCCATGACATCGTAAAAACTAAAAAAGGAAGTATGATCTGTTGTATCAGGAAGCATTTTCGAATACGTTGAGCGGGCCAGAGATTGCGATCCCCCCATTACTATTCCGATAAACAGTGCTGCCACAATAAAACCTCCGGCTCCCCTGATTGTAAAGGCATAAATGCAAATGATGATCCACACCATTACTGAAATGATAAGCGCCTTCAAATTACCAATCCGGCCTGATAGTCTGGCGAAAAACCAGGCGCCAAACATAGCCACCAACTGAATACCTAATATGGTTGGAATTAAAATACTCTCCGTTAAACCCAACTCTTTCTCTCCGAAAGTTGCTGCCATAAACATCGTGGTAAGCATCCCCATCATCAAAAAGAAGAATGCCGTCAGGTAGATGCTTAGGCGATAGGACTTTCTGATCTCAACAAACACACGCTGCAATTCCCGGTATCCGTTTGTCAGGATACGACCTTCGGAAGTCCGTTTTCTGAAAACATATTTTGGCAGATAGCTGAATGTAATGGAAGAAAATCCGATCCACCAGATAAATACCGATAAAAAGGAGATCCTGGCAGGCATAGCAGATTGTTTATCAAAACCGAACAGTTCGGGTTTCATAATCATCAACAAATTAAATAACAACAGGATCACCCCACCCAGATAACCCATCGAATATCCGCGCGCACTGATCCGGTCCTGATCCTCAGGCTCTGCGATAACAGGAAGAAATGAGTTGTAAAAAACAATACTTCCGCCATAACCCAATGTCCCCAGCGCGAAAGCAATCACTCCCAATTCAAGATGACTGGCATCAAAGAAAAAAAGCATTCCGCAACCAGTGGCCCCTATGAGTGTAAAAGCGCGCATAAATCCCTTGCGACGCCCGGTGTAATCGGCCATTGAAGAGAAGAGCGGTGAACCAATAGCCACGATAAGGTACGCAGCAGCTATTGCCCATGAGTAAAGTGCAGTATTTATCACCTTAAAGCCAAAGAATGAAACCATAAAATCGTTACCATGGCGGGTGACGGTGTTGTAATAAATTGGGAAAATGGTCGAAGCGATCGTTAACTGGTAAACAGAGTTTGCCCAGTCGTACATCACCCACGCATTCACCACTTTGGGATCACCTTTTTTTATGACCCGGATATCTTTTCGTTTGATCAATGGATAGATAGTTAAGGTTGAGGATTAAACGTAGAAAAAATTCCGCTAATTCTCCTTGTCAAACTCAATTCCCCTGGTGTATTTGACCTGATATTTGCCATTTTCATCAGCATAAATCAGATAAGCTGCGAGCTCGGGATGACGGTTTAGAACGGCCAGGGCCCCTTCCAGACCAAGCACCATCAAAGGTGTATCATACCCGTCGGCAGTAAGCGCATCACTGGCGATAACAGTTACGCTTAGTAAGCTGTTTTTATAAGGATATCCCGTATGAGGATCGATGATATGGGAATATTTACGACCATTCTCCTCGAAAAATTTGCGGTAATTGCCTGAAGTTGTAATCGCCTTATTATCAAGCAGGATGATTGTCTGAAGGCTTTGCCCCGGAACACTCTCCCCGTCAGTAGGTTTATCAACCCCGATTCTCCATATTTCCCCTTTCGGATTTCGACCCCTGGAACGTACTTCACCACCAATCTCTACCATATAATTTTTAATGCCAAGCTTCTCGAAATAGCGATATATGACATCTACTGAATAGCCCTGGGCAATAGAATTAACATCAATTTTGATTCCTGGAAGATCTTTAACCAACTTATATCCCTGGATATTAACCTTCTGCATCCCAACAAATTGCAGCAGACTGTCAATTTTGGGCTGGTCCATTTTTACCCTTTTCTCCGGACCAAATCCCCATGCATTGACAAGAGGACCAACTGTAAGATCTAAAGCTCCATTAGTTTCTTTATTGATTTCCAGCGACTTCTTAAAGACTTCAATAAACATATCATTCACCAGAACACTCGAATCGTTGCGATTAATCCGCGAAATAATCGAATTGGGTATATAAGCTGAAAAAGTAAGATCAAAAATTTTCAGGATGGAATCAACCGTGGCAGTTAGATCATGATTAGCCCTATCTTCATAGGTTATATGATAGTTCGTTCCCTGGGTAAATCCGGCAATCTTTCTGTACTGAGCAGGCTTCTCCTTAATACAGCTAAAAAACAGCAGTATTGTCAATGCGCAAAGTGGAATACGAATTTTCATTTTCGAACCGTTTTAAGAAATCTTTAATCCTTCAAAGTTAAAATTATTGCTGAAAAGTTTATTCTCCGGTTACAAAATTGCCAAATTCTTAATTCATTCATTCTTAATTCATTCATTCTTAATTCCTTAATTTTTTCATTCTTTCATTCTTAATTCATTCTCCCTGCAAACGGTCTTCTTTCTTTTGCTGCCGAAACACCGAAATTTTATAGCCCACCGAGGCCAGGATAAAATATACGATCATTTGAATAAGTAAAAAAAGAAGTTCTGGCGTCACCGCACTGATCGGAACACCCATTGTTCGGATTCTTAGGTAAGCCGGAATCATTGATGTACTCGGGAAGAAATGGGCCAATTGGTTCAATAAATGGGGAATAGAAGTTTCAGGCCACGACAATCCACTAAGAAACAACACAATAGGTGAAAAGAAAACCAAGGCCATAATTGAGTGTTCCCGTCTGCGAAACAGCATGGAGATCATTAAACCGAGAAATATTACGGAAAAAAGATACGGAATCAATAATATGCAGACATTGGTAAAGCTCCCCTTGTCGGGAAACCCAAACCACTTGGAGAGATAGATCAGTGTAAATGCACTATTGGGAATGTAAATAAGGAAGTAGGCCAACCCCTTTCCAAGAATGACCGAGAACATCCCCTGTCTGACCCTTTCCCCGGGTTTAAACTCCTGGTTATTGCGTCGCTCCTTCCCTGCCCCGCCGATCATTCCGATCCCGATAAGCAATGTTTGTTGCAGGATTATAAGGATCATTCCAGGCATTACATAAGACCCATAAGACCCTGCCGGATTATAAAGGGTATAAAATTTTGCCGGAATCGGATCACGCAGTTGCATGGCCTGCTCCTCACCGCTACCTGCAGCCATGAGTCTTTTGATCTCCACTCCTGCAGACAATGTGCCGGATGCTTGAATTGTTCCCCCAAGGGTCTCCTTATAGATTAAAAAATAGCTCGCATCACAATAGACACTCAATGAAGTCTGGAATCCTTTAAGCAGGTTCTTTTCAAATCCTTCGGGGATCAGAATTACCCCCTTTGAGTCGCCATCCCAGAATAGTTGCTTCGCTTCGTTTAGACTTCCGACCTCCTGAGCTACAGCCAACTCTTTGGTTGCCCCCACCACCCTAATCAGCTGCCTGCTTGCCGCCGTGTTGTCCAGATCGACAATGGTAATTGGAATATCCCTGACAACATTGTTTTTATAGGCAATTGAATACACTAACGGATAGGCAAAAACAGCAAGAAACAGGATAAGCAGGGCACCCTTATCCCTGAAGATGGTCTTTAACTCATCTGCCATCGAGAACCAGGTAAGTTCCAGCCCTGAAAAGATATTATTTCGAATTCGTTGAAATCGCATTGCCGGCTATCTTTTAATGAATGTATATTTTAATCATGATCGGTCTTTATGATTACTCGCGAAACCAATACCTGGGATGTGAAAGCTTCCTTTTAATTCCGGAGAATGCCAGAATTCCACCCAAAATAAATGGAATAAAAGCCAGGAATGAATAGACTACCTCCGAAATCGGCTCGCCCCTTAACGTTTGGCTCATAAAAATGTGCAGCCAGAATGTATAGGGGAAAATCAGCGAAAATAGCTTTGCCAAAAATGGCATCGCTATTGTTGGGAAAGTGAGACCGGAAAAAGTGAGCGCCATCATTGTATAAGCACTTCCAAGTGATAAAGATAACCGAAGGTTCGCTGTGAGTTTTATAAAAAGGACAGCCAGTAACTGGTAAGAAATGATCAGCAACAACTCGGATATAAGAATTAGGAATAAACTTCCGTGAACGGGGGTACCCAGGGTTTTAATCAGAAAAATATTCATAATCATCATATCCATGAAAAACAGAAACGTATACGGGAGCATTTTTCCTGCCATTGCAATACCAACCCGGCCATCAGCCAAAGAGATCAGTTCACCGGCGGTCCCCTCTTTAAATTCCATTCCCAGTGCATAGACCGATCCAAGAAAGATAAATACAACAGCCAGGAGGGGCAGCAGTCCAAGGACTAAAAAGTAGGAGTAATTGCCAAAGGGGTTAAAAAGCAGATGGGTATTTACCTTGACAGGTCTTGCATTTCCAAGTGCCTGGGCAGGTGTCTGACCCTTTTTTATGGCAATCTGCACCTTAACTCCTGCAGAGATTGTTGAAAGGGTGGTATACAATCCCGACTTCAAAGCGCCCCCCTTCACGACATTTGTGTTATTGATGTAGACAGCAATTGCGGAAGTTTGGTTATTCATAATCTTCGCCTCGAGATCGGCGGGTAATACAACGATCGCTTCAATTTTTCCTTCCTCCATCATCTGCTTGGCTTCAGCCAGATCATGAAGTTGCCACTTCACGTTGCACACCGGTGTGGCGTCAACCATACGGGTAACCTTCGAGGAGAAGGCTGTTTGATCCAGGTCAACAACTGCCAAAGGCAAGTCCCTGACAACTCCGTCTGAAAAGAGCCATATAATGATGAGAAAAGCAACAATGGGAGAAATTATCGTTGAAAAGATCAACACCCAACTGTCGGCAATTCGCCTGGTCTCGCGTCGCATTACCTTTAAAAGAGGAGTATCTGTCAAATTTCTAAACATTCTTATTCCGTTAAGTATTGATTCAAATAAGCTGGGTGCAGCTGGCGGCTGGCGGCTGGCAACTCGCGGCCAGTTGCCAGTTGCTATTTTTTCACCTCGTTCCACTTAACCAACGCAGACATTCCCGGTCGTAAACCAGAAACCTTCTCAACCGGGACTGCGTGAACTTCAAAAGTTTTCATGTCAAAATCGCCGGAGGTTTTCGTCGCATTCCAGGTAGCAAATTCGCCCAGAGCATTGATATAATTCACCTTAAGTATAACTTCCTTCATTCCCAGCGCAGGAAACCTTGCTTTAAAAGTTGATCCCTTCTGAATTGCAGCCAGCAAATCTTCACGAAGGTTGAAAGTGACCCATACATCATCAAGATCAACAATGGTGATTACCGGATAACCTGCCGGGACCAGTTCTCCCCTTTCCGATAGAATATTGGCAATCTCGCCGCGGATAGGTGCAAAAATCCGGGTCTCAGTCAGATAGGAATTCACCTCGGTTAGTAACCCATCAGCCTGCATCACTAATGCGCCGGCCGAACCTTTGTCCTCATACCGCGCCCCTTTCTTAGCTTTCTCGTATAATGACCGTGCCGCTTTTTCTGTTTCTGAGGCAGCTTTCATTCGGGTTTCTGCTTCATCTTTTTGTTGCTCGGCCACAACCCCCGACTTAAAGAGATTATCTACCCGCTGAAACGTTTTTTTTGCAAATTCAGAAGCAGCCAGTGCTGTTTGCCAGGAGTTAAAAGCTGCCTGAACATCCTCCTTTTGTACCCCGTTATCCGCCTTCTCCTTTTGAAATCCTGCCGCTTTCCGGACAGCAGAAGCCTGCAAATATTTGGCGTCAAGTTCAGGACTATGAATGGTGAAAAGCAGGGTGCCGCAGATTACATCATCCCCTTTGTGAACCAACAGGGAGTCAATTCTGCCAACCAGTTTTGAGGCAACCTTCACCTGTGTGGCCTCAACCTCTCCCTGAACCTCGAGTGGAACCGGCCTGCCAACGATCCAAATGGCATACCCGATAAAAATTAGTAAACCAAGAATTGCACCTGCAATCAGATAATGTTTTGTCTTTTTCATGATTTTATTGATTACTGCATTGTTTTAATATACTTACTTAGTTTCTGGCGGCTGGCGGCTGGTAACTGGCAGCTGCCAGCAGGTAACTGGATTTCATGGTGCATTTTGACTCGTCCTGATTTTTGTTTCCAGATTCTATGTTTAACTTCTTTTAATATAGATAATCCTGTCACCCTTTCAGGGTTTTAATAGGTAATAATTTTATAGTTGTTGCTATAATCATGTTACCCTTTCTGGGTTTTGATCACCATCCTGAAGTAGATTACTTCATTTTCAAATTTTCAAATTGGCACATTAGCAAATTGGCACATTATCCAGCTGTCCCATTCATTTCATCGCCCCACTTGCACTGAGCGCAGTCGAAGTGTCGCCCATTCCGATTTCCCTCTCTCCATCTCTCCATCTCTCCATCTCTCCATCTCTCCATCTCTCCATCTCAATATCTCCCTGGCTTTGCTTCAGGATTACTTAGATAACTGACGAAATGATCAGAAATACCTGAATAATAGAGGAGTTTCGACAGGGCAACATCCCAGGCATAGATCGCCTGCAGCCGCTCTATTTTCACTTTTGCAACAGCCAGATTTGCATCCGAAACCTGGGTGGCAGTTGCCATCCCTTCCGAAAAGGCCTTTTCACGGGCACGGGAATACTCATTGGTAAATTCCATTGCACCATCCAGCTCATTAATCTGTTCGAGATACATATACATCTCCTGATAATATTTGGTAAGTGCCGATTGTATATCAGCTTCCGATTTTATATAGAAATCCTCCGCTTCCATCTGCTGAAACTGAGCAGCTTTAATCTTGCGGCTACGGGCGTTCCCATCAAACAAATTCCATTGCAATCCAACACCTACCATATAATCGGGAAGATAGGGGGAGAGGTCTTTATTCACAATATTATAAGTCCCTGTTGCCGCAATTGATGGAAAATAAGCTGACCGTTCGACCTTTATCCCCTGTTGTGCCAGCTCCTTTTTCTTATTGATCTGGCCTAGTAACGGGCTTTTTTCAAGTGCTTTTTCCTTGAAGAAATTCAAAGGTTCAATTTTTTCAAGATAGAAAAGCTCAGACAGCGGATGTATGCTGCATTTTGCTGTATCGGCAACAGTATTTAAGACTGCTTCATTTAAGATCTCCACCTGGCGGTTTGATTTTTTAAGCTCGCGATCAGCATCCCCAAAATATACCTTTGCATTTAAAACCTCGACCCTTGCAATGATACCCTGTTGAGCCAGTTTCTCAGCATCATTGAGATGTTTTTCCATTCCGGATTTAACTACCTCCCGAACTTTCACTGCCTGGTTAGCCAGGATTAATCCAAAATAGCGCTCAATCAGTTCACTGACCAGCTCATGCGATTTTTGGATTGATTCTATTTCAGATGCTTCAAACTTTATAGTGGCCGCCTTATTGGCGGCATTAATTTTACCACCGGTAAACAGCGGAAAAATAAATCCGGCATTGACCATTCCAAATTTTTTCTCCTGAATAGTCTGGATCCAATCTGCACTGTTGACACTGTTAAGTCCTTCCAGCATTTTCCCCCGCAGAACACTTGTTGAAACATCGTCGGGCAGATATGGCATAACTCCATTGGTCTTAGGGTCGGGATTTGGAACCCCGCCGAATTTCCCATAATGACCTAAAGCACTGTAAAGAGGTGTAATTGCATCACGGACAGGGGTAAGATCAAGGACAATGTTATCAGACATTATCGTAAAAGAGGCACTCAGTGAGATCCGCGGAAGATGTAACCCTTTGGCCGCTTTCTCCTCCTGTTCAAGCTGAAGTGTTTTGTGATGATATTGTTTAACCAGATGGTTATTCTGAAGGGAAAGCGCCAACGCTTCTTCAAATGTGAGGCTTTTTGAAATTCCGGAACCGGCTTGTCCCACAACAGTCAGACCAGACATTAAAAATAACAGCATCAAAAAATTAGCTCTCATACTAACCTATTTTAAAGCATTGATTGAAAATTCCGCTACCCGTTGCCGATCCTCATCGGTCCAGGTAGTACTGCCGAAAAATCCTTTCATCCGAAGATTTATAACTTCAAGCGGATAGATGACAACAATACCATACGCCTCTTCAACGGTGATTTGCTTGCCAATCTCACCATTTGCAATTCCTCTCTGCACTACTTTCTCACACAGATTTTTAATCTGAAGACGCTGATTATCTGACACCTGAAAATTATAGTCGTGCATCAGTACATGCATAAACTTAATCTGCTCCGGTGTCTCCGCTGCCATTTTGAAAAACTCACCTATAAACCTGGTAATCACCTCTTTAATTCCGGGACATGTATTTAAAAGAAGTTCCAGTTTCTCAATAATCTGGGCCACCTTTGAAAAGAGCAATTCTGTCACCAGCTCATGTTTACTGCGGTGAAACCGGTAAAGATATCCCTCAGCGACACCTGCACGACGGGCAATTGAGGAGATAGATGCCCCTCCGTAACCATTTTGGACTACAAACTCAATAGTTGCCTCCCTTATCCGTTCAATCTTCCCTTCATCAATTATTCGTGCCATCCTGATATTATTTAATGAATGATTATTCATTCATATTTTGGGCAAAAGTAGATGTTTCCTTTAAATTTCCAAAGTATCGATGATTAAATTTACAATTACTTAATATTATTTTGTTTAGTGAGTCCCAATCTGAAACTTCCTTCGTAATTTTATCTTGTAATTCAAAACCTAACACTTCGTTGGAAATGAAACTATTTATTCTCCTGACTTTCATTTTCACATCCTTTTATGTGAAGTGCTTAGCTCAGGATTCGATTAAATATGTCGCAAGGAATAAGCTTAATTTTAGTGGGCAGCTCTCCTCCTGGGGCCTCTCCAATGGGGGGAATGAGTTTCCGGTATATATGGTAGCCCGCTATATTCCAACAATAAATTACACAGTTAAAACACATCCTGGCCGACAGTTTGATGTTGAAGTTTCTGCAAATACGATCGGGACTTTAGGAATGCACCCCTTCGACAGGATACAAACCGATGGAAATATTAGTCCATACCGCGCATGGGCCAGGTATTCAACACAACATCTGGAAATTCGTGCAGGACTACAAAAAATAAATTTTGGTTCTGCCACGCTGCTTCGTCCATTGATGTGGTTCGATCAACTCGATCCGCGCGATCCGCTGCAGCTAACCAATGGTGTATGGGGGGCACTTGGGAGATACTATTTTATGAATAATGCCAATCTCTGGCTGTGGACCCTGTATGGAAATACGAAACCGCGACCGTGGGATTTGGGCCAATCCAATCAGAACTACCCGGAGTTTGGGGGACGGTTCCAGTCACCTGTCCCCAAAGGGGAGGTTGCCATCACTTTCCATCATCGTGTTTGTGATTCCCGGGGATTGGAGGTTGCAATTCCACCCGATCCGGCAGTGCCTGAAAACCGGTTAGGGATTGACGGGAAATGGGACCTGGGTGTTGGCTTATGGTTTGAAGGAACCTACACAAATAAAACAAAGGAGATGGGGATCTATACCAATACTGAAATTCTGAATGTAGGCACAGACAATACCTTCGGAATTGGCAATGGATTGAATGTTGTATTTGAACAGTTGCTCTTCTCTTATGATCAAAATGCATTTGCATTTTCCAGATCAGTTTCATTTACGGGACTATCCCTCTCCTACCCGATAAACCTAACCGATCAACTGAATGTGATCTCTTTTTTTGACTGGACAACCAGTTCCTCTTATAATTTTCTGAATCTGAAACGGCAATTCAATAAAATTGCTTTTTACATTATGGCATTCTGGAATCCTGTGAATTACAACTTACCACAGCAATTAAACCAGGGTAACTATTATTCTGGGAAAGGTATTCAACTGATGTTGGTCTATAACCATTAATAAAATCCGTATGGAAAATTCAGAAATCATTCGAATTGAAAGACTGACCAAACGATTTCATATTGGAACAGGCGATTTTACTGCCCTGCATAACATTAATCTCACTTTTGGGAAAGGTGAATTTGCAGGTTTGGTCGGCCCAAGCGGATCCGGGAAAACGACACTGTTAAACATCATCGGCACCCTTGATTATCCCTCTGAGGGGCGGGTTGAAGTCATCGGTCATTCAGTTTCAGAGCTAACGAATAAGCAATCAGCACATCTGAGAAATTACAATATCGGATTTATCTTTCAGACTTATAATTTATTACCTGTATACACGGTTTTTGAGAATGTCGAATTTGCACTGTTGTTGCAGCATCGCACTTCTGCAGAGCGGAAGAGGGCTGTAATGGAAGCACTGGATTGGGTTGGATTGACAGACAAACACAACTCCAAGCCATCGCAACTATCCGGAGGGGAGTGTCAGCGGGTGGCAATTGCCCGTGCCATGGTCAAACGTCCCATTCTGGTTCTGGCGGATGAACCCTCGGCAAACCTCGATGCCAAAAACTCCCACAATATTGTTCAAACCATGAAAAAATTGAACAAAGAGCTCAATACCACCTTTATCTTTGCCACGCATGATGAAAAGGTGATGCACTATCTCGACCGCATCATTACTTTAAAAGATGGGGTCGTCGACACAGACAAACTGATTTTAACCGGTGAAAACTAACAGCTATGTTGGCATTTAAACTGGCATTTCGGAATTTATTGGGTGCAGGACTAAGAACCTGGCTGAATGTGACCGTACTATCCATTGCATTTGTCGTAATCGTTTTTTACAACGGAATGCTCGATGGCTGGAACAGGCAAGCCCTTACCGATACGAAAAATTGGGAAGTTGGATTCGGCCAGCTTTGGCATCCGAATTATGATCCTTTCGATCCATTCTGCCTTCAGGAGGCCCACGCTCCCATTACCGGAAAATTAGAAGAATTGACTCAGGCAGGAGAGATCACGCCGGTACTTATCACCCAGGCAACAATTTACCCGCAAGGGAGGATGCAAAATATCTTTCTCAAGGGAATTGATCCCAATCAGCAAATTATTAAACTCCCGACATCAGCATTAAGTGGAAAGACAGATGATGTTCCTGCGATTATCGGCAAGCGGATGGCGGAGGAGGCCAAATTGAAGCCAGGGGAGCGGCTGCTGATCCGCTGGCGCGACAAAAATGGGACCTTTGATGCCAGGGAAGTATTAATTGTGGAAGTATTTAATTGCAATGTACAGTCGGTTGATACCAAACAGATCTGGATCCCCTTATACACGCTTCAACAAATTACAGGATTGCAAAATGAAGCGACACTGTTTATTGCAGGAAGCAATTTCAAGAAACAAACCATAGCCCCCTGGCAATTTAAGGACCTTAAATATCTGCTCAGAGAAATCGATGAGATTATCCAAACCAAGAAAGTTGGGGCTGGTGTTATTTATGGACTCCTCTTGTCGATTGCATTACTTGCAATTTTTGATACCCAGGTCCTATCGATCTTCAGGCGGCAAAAAGAGATTGGAACCTATATTGCACTTGGGATGACCCGCATTCAGGTGGTTGCCATATTCACCATCGAGGGGAGTACACACAGTTTGCTGGCCATCATTTTAGGCTCCCTTTGGGGAACACCTTTATTAGGATATTTGCAAAATTTTGGAATCCCGATGCCAAAATATGTTGACTCCATGGGAGTTTCAATTTCTGAAAATATTTTCCCTGTTTACAGTACGGGCCTGATTCTGTCAACGGTTCTGCTAGTCATCATTTCTGCGACAATTGTAAGCTATTTTCCAACCCGGAAAATCACCAGACTACGGCCTACCGATGCCTTAAAAGGAAAGATACAATGATCAGATTTTTATTTAAAGGAATGGTAAACGACAAAAGCAGAAGTCTGCTGCCAATTATAGTCGTGTCAATTGGAGTTATGCTTTCAGTGGTGATGTTCTGCTGGATCAGGGGAATTATGGGTGAATCGCTTCGGTTAAATGCCCATTTCAATACCGGTCATCTCAAAGTGATGACGCGTGCCTATGCAAAAGATGCCGATCAAATGCCAAACGACCTGGCGATCCTGGGAGTTGACAACCAGCTAAGGGAATTAAGGAGAACCTATCCAGGTCTTGACTGGGTAAAACGGATCCGATTTGGAGGATTGATTGATTTTCCCGATTCAAAGGGGGAAACCCGGGCGCAGGGGCCGGTTGTGGGATGGGCATTGGATTTGTTTTCCCCTGTGTCGAAAGAAGCAGTAAGGTTTAATCTTCTTAAGGCGCTGGTCGCGGGAAAACTACCTGTAAAACCCGGAGAGGCGCTGATCTCTGACCTTTTCGCAACCAAATTTCAGATCAAACCGGGTGAGATGTTTACCCTTTTTGGAACAACCATGGATGGGGGAATGGCTTTCAAAAATCTGATTGTTGCGGGTACAATCCGGTTCGGCTCTGCGCCGCTCGACCGGGGGGCTATAATCGCAGATATTTCAGATGTGCAACTTGCACTCAACATGCCTGATGCGGCAGGAGAAATACTGGCTTTTTTTAATTCAGACCGGTACGATAATGAACAAGCCTTACTGGCAGCCTCAGCATTCAATCAAACGTTTAAATCGGTTAAAGACGAATACGCCCCCGTGATGATCACCCTTCGGGAACAATCGGGGATGGCTGAATTTATTGATTATGTTAATGCGATTGGAAGCGTAATGATTATCGTATTCATGGTCGCGATGTCTATTGTTTTATGGAATGCAGGTCTTCTTGGAGGACTTCGGCGATATAATGAATTTGGGATCAGGCTGGCCATGGGAGAAGATAAAGATCATATTTACAAGACATTAATTTACGAGGCTGTTTTCATCGGCACCATCGGTTCAGTTTTAGGCACTACCTTAGGTTTGGGAATTGCATGGTATTTGGAGACTTTTGGTATCAATATTAGTGGAATGATGAAGAACTCTTCGCTACTGATGCCTTCAGTTGCCAGGGCCGAGATTACCTCCACGGCATGGTATATCGGATTTATTCCGGGCCTGATTTCTGTGGTTTTGGGTAATGCCCTCTCCGGGATCGGGATCTATAAAAGACAAACGGCACAGTTATTTAAAGAGTTGGAGGCTTGAGGAATGAAAAATAAAAGAATTAAAGAATTAAAAATGAAGGAATGAAGGTTATAAATTTCATCGTATTGGGGATGCTGGTGATAGGATTTAATTATCCTGATGGGGATTTGATCCTTCAAAAAGTGGATCAGAATATGTCATCAAAGAATCGTGTTTTTGAATCGTCAATGACCATACACGGGAAGAGAAACAGCCGGACCATACTATCGAAAACGATGTCTGAAGGGACCAAAAAATCGTTTTCGGAATACCTCTCTCCTGCCAGTGAGAAAGGGACCAAGATGTTGAAACTTCAGAAACAGTTATGGATCTATTCCCCCTCAACGGACAGGATCATTCAAATTTCCGGAAATATGTTGCGTCAATCGGTGATGGGGTCAGACCTCTCCTATGAAGATATGATGGATGACCGAAAGCTCACAGAAATCTACTCAGCGTTAGTTTTCGGAGAGGAGACTGTAAATGGACGACAAACATACGTGGTTGAACTGACGGCTAAGGTGGAAAATGTGGCTTATTTCAAACAACGGTTGTGGATTGACCAGGAGCGGTTTATCCCGTTAAAGGAGGATCTTTATGCCAAAAGTGGTCAACTCCTTAAGCGGGTTGACTTTAAAGATGCTCGAAAGATTCAGGGGCGGTGGTTTCCAACAACGATAATCTATAAAGATGTGCTTAAAGATGGAAATGGGACCGAATTTAAGATGTCTTCCCTAAAGTTTGATCAGGATATTCCCGATTATATCTTTACGAAAGGCGCACTTAAACAGTAAGACTTACGGTTTTGCTTTTGCACTCGCGCTCAATACCTCAAAACTGACCTTCTGATTTACAGTGACAGGAAATACAGGTTTGGATCACTTCAACAGAAGGTGAAAATTCCATTTTTAATCCATTTAAAAATAAAATAGACTTTGTGTAAAGAATGCAATGTTGATTGGAAATTGATTTGACTCAATGTAATTTACGCAACCGTACCTGGGAATCAATTTCTGGATTCCTAACAGACGCAAACTTCATTTTGAATTTATTATACTATGCGTAATTTACGCAAACCTGGTCCGGAAAGCTTTTGGCTTTGCGCAAATCACAATGACCGGCGAGCGGATCGGATCAGTCGAATGGGCCAGATAAATTTTATACGTCCATTTTATTTGCTGCGATTAAAACGGCGAGAGCCGGACTTGAAACCAAACTGTAATGCTTTTATAATTTAAGATTACCCTTTTATTCTGGATAACCGGATACCATTTCTTCCACTTCGGTGTGCCGTTTTGTAATAGATTCCGGTAAACGGGGTAAACCATATAAAACACTGTGAAAAAAAAATGGTGAAACGATCAATGCGGCAAGACAGGTTATCGATACAAATTGTAACCAGTTGAGGGTAAGCAATACATCGGAGGATTGTATAAATGTCTCGAAAATAGCGATAAAAGAACAAGTAGCCAGTACAAATTGGAATCCTAAGAAGATGGTTAGCCATTTCGTCATAAAATGCTGACCAGAGAAAACATAATCATCCTCTTTATTCATCAAATAGCGGATAAATAATCCGATTGACCAAATTGTATAGACCAAAACAAGAAAAGGGCGGCTTAGGTAAACTATCGTTGGTGTGAACATCTCAGATAAGACTGTGAAGTAATATGTTCCTAAAAAACCAGGGTCATTTACAATTTCATTTGCAATCTGAATCTTATGGGACCATGGGGTAATTATATAGGGAATCGCCGCTAACAGGTAGATTGCCATGGGTAACAAATGCAATAAATCTCCTTTCCCAAGGCTTGATTTGTCAGTTAAAACACTTCGGATATACCAATATAACATTGGCCCGATCAAATAGGTAAGAAAAGTGAAGTTGGTACAGAAAATAGCAACAAAAAATACCGATTTTGAATGCAGTAAAACATAATGCAATAATGCATACAGGTTTAAAAACAAAAAGTAGAAACTAAAGTAAGCGATAGTCCGATATTCCCTTGATTTGAAAACCAGTAAAAATAGTGAAATAAAAATTCCTGTAACAGATAAAATTGGAAACATGAGGTTCATCAATTAATTTGAAAATGGATTAAAGAATCAGGCAATTTCAATTTGAGTAGACTCCTGATTCATCTCCATCGGAAAAGTTATTTCCGACAGCGTATTCACGACCATTCTTTCATATTCATCCGGGTTTTGATTTGTTGATTTAACGAAATCAATCCCCTGGGGTTCCCATTTATTGAGCATGTACGCGTGATATTTGTCAATTTTATGTGGATTGTACAAAAAATAAGCAATATAATAGTCGAAAAACCAATCCATTTTTTTAATAATACCTTTCATAACTAATTAACCTTTAAAATGATGAAGTATGTTTATCATGAATTTTCATCTTTGAATGCCTGAAAGATTTAATTATGATTGGACAAAAATCGGGTATAAAAGGGAAAAAGAGGAATAAAAACTGACGGTTTATGTATCGTTTTTACAAAAATGATACATAAAAAGTACACTAATCGAAAAACTGAGATTTGAAGACCAAAAATACAGCGAAGAATTTTTCTGTTTTTGGAATCGTTTATGAAAATAAAAAACCCACTGAAATTCAGCGGGTTTTTTATTTTATGGTGCCCAGAACAAGACTCGAACTTGCACACCGTAACCGGAACCAGCCCCTCAAGCTGGCGTGTCTACCAATTTCACCATCTGGGCAAATTGCCTTTAGCGGTTGCAAAGATATAAAAAAAATCGGCTTACAAATTCGCCAATTATCAAAATTTTGCAAATCCCTGATTAACGGCTATAGTCAACATTATAGGTGACATCTTCAATGATTCCATAAGAATTGATAAAAAACTTATAGGTATCGGTCTTTGTCGCCCTGGGACTCTCGAAACGATCATACTGAAACTGCCCCGTATTTATCGGAGCCGCCTTAAGCCGCTTACTGGCTTGATAAATATAGATCGTTTGTCCCTTTTCATTGATTTCTGTGCGTACCGGCTTTCCCTTTGCCAGAACAAGATCAGCCTTTGTTTTCCCTTTAAAATCGCGAATAACCTTATGTTGCACCCCACATCCTGACAGTCCTATGATCAGCCCTAAAAGAAGTACTATTCGATTCATTTTCATTTATTTCCTGGAATTAATAATATCAACCTATTTCTATTAATTTCTATCAATTTCATTTTATTGTTTCCTTTTTTCAAGGTATTTAATAAGTCCGTCACACGCATCTTCCAATAAATCAAGAACCAGTTCAAATCCATCTGATCCCCCGTAATAGGGATCGGGAATATGATCATAAGCTGATTGCGAAGAAAAATCGGTCATTCGGAATATTTTATTCAGATCTGCTGAAGAGCGGACAAGCAAATTGAGATCCTTGATGTTCTGCTCGTCCATTCCGATGATCATATCAAAGTGATCAAAATCGACATCCGCCTTCACCTTCCTTGAAAGGCTGGTAACCTTATACCCCCTTTGAAGGGCATGGTTACGCATCCTGTAATCCGCCTTTTCACCAGCATGGTAACCTAATATTCCGGCTGAATCACACATGATCCGTGCATCCATTCCAGCCTTTTTTAACTTTTCAACCATTACAGCCTCAGCGGCAGGTGAGCGGCAAATATTTCCGAGACAAACAAAAAGAAGTTTTTTTTCAATCATTTACTAAAGTTTTTGATCTACGTTCTGATAAAATTGAACCACTTTCCCACGCACAAAGATGGTCGAAATCTGTATAAATAAAAAATACTCTATTTCAAATTAAAAGATTAATTTCGCAACAAGTGCCTTCCGAATAAACGGACAATGTTGTATTCGCTTATCTTATTAATGCATATTGAGTTGCTTTTATTATTTTCGTAAAACCATCAAAATTTTAATATTATGGCAGATTTAAGAACCACTTATATGGGAGTTGAGCTGAAGAATCCCATCATTCTGGGTGCTTCCAGCTTAGTTGAAGATCCTAATGTAATTCAGAAGATTGAACGAGCCGGTGTGGCAGCTATTGTCTACAGGTCATTGTTTGAAGAGCAGATTCATCTGGAACAAATTCAACTTCAGGATCAACTTGGAGAATACGATGAACGGAATGCGGAGATGCAGAATTTATTTCCACAGGTTAAACACGGTGGAGCAAAAGAACATCTGTTTAAACTCGAAAAGCTTCTGTCCAAAGTTTCTATTCCTGTATTTGCAAGCTTAAATGCCTCCTATGAAGAGTCCTGGGATGAGTACGCACTTGCACTCGAAAAAACCGGGATTGCCGGATTGGAACTTAACTTCTACGATGTACCGGTTAATGCAGAAGCTTCCGGGGCAGAGATAGAAGATAAGCAGGTTCGTATACTCTCAAAACTTAAAAGTATTCTTAAGATTCCAATCAGCGTAAAACTTAGCCCTTTCTATGGGAATCCGCTAAATCTGATCAGCAAAATGGATAAAGCAGGTGCCAGCGGGGTAGTTTTATTTAACCGTTTCTTTCAACCGGAAATCAATATTGAAACCGAAGAATTCTTCTATCCTTTTGACCTCACACATCCTAAAGATTACCAATTAAGCCTTAGGTTCGCAGGGTTACTCTATGGAAATATCAAGGCTGATATCTGTGCCAGCAGGGGGATCTCAGACGGTAGTGATATGATTAAAATGTTGCTGGCCGGAGCGGGTACCGTTCAGGTAGTAAGCGCAATTTACAGGAACAAGGCAAGCCATATTACCGGCATGATCGATCTGCTCGAAGAGTGGATGGATGCGCGTGGGTACAAAACAATACAGGATTTCAAGGGAAAACTTTCCATGATTAACTCAAAGGATCCATACGCTTACAAAAGGGCTCAGTATGTCGATATCCTGATGAAATCAAACGAAATTCTGAAGAAATATCCGATGGTATAGTTGCCTTCATCCGGAAAATCAAATTAGTAATCCGGATAAGTTTAATTCAAAATGCAAAGTGCAAAGGGTAAGATGGAAATTACGGAGAATACCGGAATATCGCATATCAACCTTTTTTACTTTGCATTTTAATTTTGCATTTTAACATTTGCATTTAATGTTCTCACTATGAAATCTCTTTTTATCACCTCACTTTTCCTGGCTCTCTCCTTCTCATCCTTCGCTCAGAAAGGAAAAGTGATTGAGAGCCTGACCTTCAAAAGTGCAATCGTTAGCTACCCGGTAAAATATTCTGTTTACCTGCCGGCCGGTTATGAATCCTCACAGCGAAGCTATCCAGTCGTCTACCTTTTACATGGTTTTTCGGATGATGAAACCGGTTGGATTCAGTATGGAGAGGCGGGTGAAATTGCAGATAAAGGGATCGCCGAAGGGGCATTTCCGTCCTCTGTTATTATTATGCCTGACGGAAAGGTCTCCTGGTATTTCAACAGCGCGGACGGAAAAGATAAATGGGAAGATATGTTTATAAAAGAGCTGATCCCATTTGTTGAAAAAGAGTACCGGATCAGGGCAAAAAAAGAGTTCAGGGCAATTGCCGGACTTTCGATGGGGGGATATGGCGCGTTGGAACTTTCGATGCGTAATCCCGATATCTTCTCCACCTGTGTCGCATTAAGCAGTGCCACTTTTTCTGACGAAGAGATTGTAAAGCAATCGGATGAGCAATACACTTCATATTTCAAGGATATTTACGGTGTTAACCTCAAAGGGGAAGCCAGGTTAACCGATGCCTGGAAAGCGCACAGTCCGCTTCATCTGATCCATGATGTTCCGGCAGAGAAACTTAATGGAATCCGGTTTTATATCGACTGCGGCGATGATGATTTTTTGTACAAGGGTAATTCACTGCTGCATATCGGTATGCGAGACCTGAATATCGCTCATGAATACAGGGTCCGTAATGGCACCCACTCCTGGTCCTATTGGCGTACAGGACTTTACGACTGTTTAAAATTCACAGGCGAGAAATTTCACAGGTAAGCATATCGTGTGATCTGCTACAGAAGGTAAAAGGCCAGAAAACATTGATTTTCTGGCCTTTTACCTTCTTCTAATTCCATCCATTTATCAAATAACAAAAGCTTCTTAAGCAAAAACCCTTAGCTTAGTTCCGGTTAGTGTTGTATTGTACAACTTTAATGCTTTGGGCGCCGGTCCTGCAGTTACTGCCCCATTGAGTGCATATTGTGATCCATGTCCCCCACCTGTATTTGAACAATTAAAACGGTTGTTTGTGCTATCATAAAGAACTGCAGACCCCTGATGAGTACATGCAGAAGCAAGGGCAACATAACCTGAGGAGGTATTGGCAATAACCACTCCATTATTTGTCAACGATCCTCCAACTGCCATAAGGGCCGAATTAGCAGCTAATGACAAATCGAGTGTAAAATCAACTGTCCCACCCGTTGTTCCACCTGTTCCAGGATCAACTACTGAACTTCCTTTACTGCACGACACTAAAAACGGAGCAAACATCACAGTCCCTGCCGATATGCCTAGGGTTGTGAAAAACTCTTTTCTTTTCATTTTTCCTGTTTTTTGATTAAGCGTTAATATCCCAATTATTTTAATTTATAACGCTTACAAATAAGAAAAGTTGTAAAGGACAAACTTATTTACATAAATTTAACAAAAAACATAATAAACCCACTTTTCATATCAACCCCTCAACTACTCTTTAAGTTTGAAAGGCCTCACAAACGAAACATAAGAATATATCCTGGGTAAGACCCGATATTCGTTAAGTACCGAAATTGCTGTACATCCAACACCGCTTGTGGCATAGTCAAAATTTAGCGTAATCTCATCTGAAGGGACTAACTGATAAGGATATAGTGCTCGGGTAAGATGGTCGGTGTCGTAAGTCTGAGCACTAAAATTAAACAGTTGATCTCCTGAAAAAGTAATCCCCACACCTTCATTGTTTTGGAAGGTTACCCATTTGTTGTCTGTCCGGCATCCATAGTCCTGAGGTTTCAGATAAGGTTCATTGAATTCGCTGAGGCTGCATTTATAAATCCCCAACTTTGCGCCACTCTTCCGGTCAGGATAGTTTTCAAACGGACCTCGTCCATTCCAGGCAATGTTTTCAAAGGTTTTATTCAGTCTCCATTTCAGTCCGATTTTGGGAAGCCATGCAGGCATCACTCCGTGTGGAGTAACGGAATGAAGTATTTTCACTTGTCCATCTGAGCTGATTATATAGGTAAATGCATTCGAGAACGCGGTGTGATAGGTTGCCCCTTCTGCATGATTATTTACAGCGATGACAACCTCTCCTGCGTCATTCATGGACCATATCAATTGATCCAATTTAAAACTGAGTTTATTTAATCCCAGAGTGTACCAATTATTCACAGGACCGTTACCCATCCCTGGCTGACGATCGTTTAGCTGAGAACCATAATTGGCCCATGGGTCGGTTTCATTGACCAGGGGGGCTCTCCAGACACTCAGTTCTGCTCCCTTTTGTATCATGTTCACCCCCTCATATTTTATCGAACTCAGGTTTCCCGTTAATTTATCAAATGAATAGGTGAAATTTGGACCGGAAATTGCAAGCATCTCATTATTATCCTGAACCTTGAGAGAATTATCAGAGCTTTTCATCTGTATTTTTTCAGGAACAGACCAGGTTAAATTCAGTTGTTCCCAGGCCAATTCAAAGCCCCTTCCGGCATAAAATTTATCCTCTTTGGTTTGAAAGCTAAGGAGCAGTCGATACGAAACTCCGGGCTTTAGTTCAGGCTTCTGAAACGGTATAACGAGTTCCCCCTTTTCTCCCCCCTTCAGTGAAAGGTCAAGCGTCCCCTGCTGCAGCGGCGAATTATCGCCCTGCAACACCCACACACAATTCAATTCATTAAGATTAGTGAACGCAAAACGATTTGTGATTTCAACGATCCCTTTTTCTGAATTCCGCCATTCAGCATGAACGGGTTGCGCTGATTTCTTAACCTGCCAGAGTTCCGGCTGAGGGGTCCGGTCGGGCCATACCATGCCATAAGACCTTGCGCCTATTCCCAGACTAAAATAATCTCCCTTAAACTCCTCCTGGTCAAAATCGAGCCACAACCGCGATTCATTCTTCAATGCAGGAGCGTCATCAGCCAGTAATCGGTCAATTGGAATCGTATGATCGAAAATTGCAACCCTGTCAAACAAGGCATTACACATGTTATCAGAATATTCCGATCCTTCATTTTCAGTGCTATATCCCAGGGAAACGGGAAATGGCTTATTGGTAATATTTCCGGTGAACGGCCGGTTTGCCACTTTCTTCCCATCAATATAAAGCGACATCTCCTTACCGTCACAAATACCTGCAATATGATGCCAATTCCCGGTCCACCCTTGCGGTAAAGCTCCAATAATGGCTAGTTTTTGACGATCAGTAAGATAAAACTCCAGATTACTCTCATCCTTCTGAACGATACCATACTGATAATCACCTTTAACCAAATAGGTGCCGTTCCCATTCCATTTATTCGGGTAAACCCAAAGCGATAAGGTAAGCTTACTGCCGGTAATATCCAGTGAGGGATCCCGGTAAGTTTCAACCCATTGATCGTGTCCGTTCAGTTCAATGGCTTTACCAAACTTTCCGGCCACCAAAATGGCCCGACCTTTTATGGAACTATTTATCTGATTCGGAGATTCATCTTTTAACAACCTTATTTTTTCGGTTATCCCCGGGCTCATCCAATCCCAGATAGCCCCCCCGGTAAGCCGCGGATATTTATAAATCTTCTCCCAAAACTCGTCAAGTCCGCCAGCTCCATTGCCGGTTGTTGCGACATATTCATCCATGAAAGATGGCCGGGAATCCTGACTCTCCGGAACCTGGGCAATACGGGTTTCCAACTCATAGGGCGTCGGGTAGCGCGGACCAATAATCTCTTCGCAGGGAACTTCATTTTTCCAATCCACATCATCCGTATTCCCTCCATACATCCATGGTCGTGTCGGATCAAGACGTTTCCCCTCCTTAATCACTTCGCAGATATTTTTACCAAACCCGCTCTCATTTCCCGCACTCCAAAACAGCACCGAGGGATGATTCCTGTCCCGCAAAACCATTTTATTCACCCGTTCAACATAAGCATTTGTCCATTCGTCTTTCTCAGAAACATATTCTGTGGCATGCGACTCATCACCTGTCTCGTCGACAATAAAGATTCCCAGCTGATCAGCCAGTTCAATATATTCCTGCTGGGGAGGATAATGGGAGGTCCGAACCAGATTAATATTAAATCTTTTCATCAATGTAAAATCTTTCCGGATCGTCTCAACATCCATCGCATGACCAAGCAGGGGGTGCTGCATATGACTGTTTACGCCGTTGAGTTTGATTGCCACTCCATTCAGATAGAGTGCCTGATGTTTAATTTCGACTTTCTTAAAGCCAAGATGTGCAGGGATAATCTCTTCTGTTTTACCTGCCTCTGTGATGAGTTCAAGTGTTAACTGATACAGGTTTGGATATTCCGAGGACCATTTCAGTGGATTTACTACCCGTGATGTTAATTTAATTTCCCTGTCTTCAGAACCTGCAAGGTTAACAACATCTGAAACAAAGGGTTCCTGGATGATCTGATGACCGCTTCCGTAAAGGGTAGCTCTGACCCTGAATCCGCTTTTTGGTTCTTTCTGATAATTTTTCAGCATGACCTTAATGTTTAAATACGCATCGCGATAGTGATCATCGAGGTCGGTTGTCACGCAATAATCACGCATATGAACCGAAGGTGTTGCCATCAGGTAAACATCCCGGAAGATCCCGGCAAGTCTCCAGAAGTCCTGATCCTCAAGGTAAGTGCCGTCTGAATATTTATAAACCTGAACAGCCAGGGTATTTTCTCCTGAAATCAATAGGGGTGTCAGATTATATTCTGCAGGCTCATTCGCCCCTTTGTTAAAACCTACCTCTTTGCCGTTCAACCAAACAAAAGTTGCGGAGGTTGATCCGTCCATTCGAAGGAATATTTCACGTCCCCTCCATTCAGCCGGCACATTAAACGATCTCCGGTACGATCCGACCGGATTATAATCGTGAGGAATCCTTGGCGGATTAACCTTAAAAGGCTGAGAAACATTTCGAAACATCGGGTCGCCATACCCCTGCATCTCCCAGTTTCCCGGAACGTTTATGCTGCCCCAGGCATGATCGTCAAACCGGGATTGAAAAAAATTGGCTGGTGCGGCTGCCGGATTTTCTGAAAAATGAAACTTCCATACCCCATTTAAAGAAAGATAACCCTGTGATTGATCCTTCGTGTCTGACCGAGCTTTGTCCAGGTTATTAAAGGCAACCAAAGGGGCGTGGCCTGGCTCCTGATTCAACTCAAGCATTCCAGGGTTTTCAATAAACTGATAAACATCTGAAGGGAATCTTGTCTGAGATTGACAAATCGCTGAACTCAAAACGGAACAAACAGCAAATAAACCTGGTAAAAGATTTCTCATAATTGGTTTTTATTGGGGATCAATAAGGCTATGCGAAAATAAGTGAAATTGATAGTAACTTTACCCGGATTTTAAATTTATATGGATCATTTTTCAAGTTTTCTATGAACGGCGAACATTTCAAACGTATTAAAGAAGTTGAAGAGATGTTACTCGATGTCGGCACACTGCTAATGAGTAATGGAGCCAGCACGGGAAGGGTGAGAACTACGGTTAACCGGATAGCCGAAGCATTGGGCTATGAAGCTGAATTGCTGATCACTAGCCGTTCACTAATGTTGACTGTAACGGAAGAGAATGGTTCGGATTACACAAGCAGTGTCAGACGAACTCCTGCACATGGGGTAAACTTCAAACTCGTATCGGGAATCAGCAGGATGAGCTGGCGGGTAATTGAAGAAAACCTGACCGTAGAACAGATCAATGAGGACATTATCCGGTTAACGTCACTTCCCCATTACCCACGCCTGGTTGTCCTCACTTTGGTGGCTCTGGCAGGAGCATCATTTTGCAGGTTATTTGGAGGTGAAGGATTCGAAATGATTATAGCCTTTATTGCCACATTTTTTGGCCTTTTCATTCGTCAGGAAGCAATCAAAAAACGGTTTAACCCCTACATTGCAGTAGTCTTTGCCTCATTTTCTGCCTCAATGATCTCCGGATTATCCGTAAAATTTGGATTTGGAACAAATCCTGAATATGCTCTGGCGACCTCGGTCCTTTTTCTGATTCCGGGTGTACCCTTCATCAACTCACTCACAGACCTGATGGATGGGAACACACTCAATGGAATTGTAAGGGGAGTAAATGGGCTTATCATAGCTTTTGCCATTGCCCTGGGTTTGATGTTCGCAATGCAGATCTACGGGATTTGATATGACTAATTGTTTCACACTTGTGCATAAAAAACTGAAAAATCCTTGGGAAGAGTCAAGCGAGCTGCCAGCAGCCAGCAGCCTATCTCGACCAATGACGGGTGCCATGATTTATTTAATAGTATATTTATCCTTTCTAGCTTAACAATATGTCGTTAGAGATTTTGTCAATTTTTGAAAAAGGCATCTGGTTTGGATTTGCAGCATTGGGATTCGCCGTCCTGTTTAATGTTCCTCAACGAGCTTTGTTTATAATCTGGTTAATTGGAGCAGCTGGTGGCCTGACCAAGCTTTTGTTGATGCACTATCACACCGACATTGTGATTTCGAGTTTTGCAGGGGCGACATTGGTCGGAATTCTGAGTGTTTCTGCTGCTCATAATAAGCACGCACCACCGCTTGTATTTTCGATCCCTGCTGTAATACCTATGGTACCCGGCGCTTTTGCCTACCGGATGATGCTGGGATTGATTAAATTGTCCGGAACGGCAGTAACAAGTGAGACCTATTCCCTTACGTTAGGCGAAACGGCAAGTAACGGGCTTAAGACCTTATTTATACTGATGGCTTTGGCTGTTGGTGTTGCAATTCCTATGCTGATTTCACGTAAAGAGACAATCAAAAAAATCAGGCATAAATCGGATGCTGATGGAGGGTAATGAATTATGAGTGATGAATAAGTGATGAATTATAAGTGATGAATTATGAGTGTTAATCCAAATATTATTTGAATCCTTCAACAATGAAAAATTTATTTTTTTTCCTGATTCTGATCTTTAGTTCTCAGCTCTTTGCCCAAAAAGGTGAGAAATTTTTCCCTTCTAAGGACCTGACCAAAGTTGGCGTTTACTATTATCCCGAACATTGGGATTCGACACAGTGGGAACGCGACTTTAAAAATATGGCCGAGTTAGGATTTGAGTTTACCCATTTTGCCGAATTTGCCTGGGCACAGCTTGAACCCGAAGAGGGGCATTACGATTTTAAATGGCTCGACCGTGCCGTTGAGCTGGCCACTAAATACAATTTGAAGGTAATTATGTGTACTTCTACAGCAACACCCCCTGTATGGCTGGTGCGAAAATATCCCGAAGTACTGATAAAAAATGAAAATGGGACTGCCAACGATCATGGATCGCGTCAAAATGCCTCTTTTTCAAGCACCTTTTACCGAAAATACTCACTAAAAATGGTCGAAGAACTGGCCATAAAATATGGAAATAATCCACAAGTTATCGGATGGCAGGTCGATAATGAGCCCCGGAAATTTCAGGATTTTAACACCGATGCGCAATTACGTTTTCGCGGATGGCTTAAACAGAAATATACCAGCATCGATGCCCTAAATAAATCATGGGGAACCAATTTCTGGAGTGGTACCTATTCAGATTTTCAACAGATAAATATCCCGCTGAACGCACAATGGGGAATGAATTACCACCAAAGACTTGATCACGAACGGTTTATAGACCAGGAAACAGCCTCTTTTCTTGACGAACAAGCCCATGTGATCCGTAAGTATTCATCTTCTTCACAATGGATTACTTCCAATTACATCCCCATGTACGATACCGGCTACCCGGGGATGAGCCATGAACTTGACTTTACCTCCTACACGCGATATATGGTTTACGGCTCAGATCAGGGAATTGGACATAAAGGTTACCGCTTAGGTGAATATTCGCGCATTGCAATGGCTAACGATTTTTTCAGACCAATGGCCGGATATTACGGGGTAATGGAGCTACAACCGGGACAGGTCAACTGGGGAACAATCAATTCACAACCCATGCCTGGTGCTGTGAGATTGTGGTTATGGCATGTTTTCGCAGGGGGAAGCAAATTTACCTGCACCTATCGCTACCGGGCTCCACTCTATGGTTATGAACAATACCATTACGGAATCGTTGGAACCGATGGGGTTACACCGACTCCGGGAGGAAAAGAATTCAGCCAGTTTATCAGCGATATTACTGTTCTGCGAAAGAAGTACAACACACAAAACACCCTCCCAAAAGCGTATACGGGCAGAAAAACAGGAATTCTTTTCAACGCTGATAATGTAATGGCTATTAATCAGAATAAACAGACGACTGAGTGGAATACCGAAAACCATTTTCTAAAATACTACAAAGCATTAAAATCTTTTGGAGCTCCGGTAGATTTCATCAGAGACACTACCGATTTTGCAGAGTACCCCTTCCTGATTGTTCCTGCCTACCAGCAAATTGACAAACAGCTGATTGCGAAATTATCATCTTATGCCGAAAACGGCGGTCACTTAGTGATGAGCTGCCGCACCGGACACCAGGATCGCGACGGTCATCTGTGGGAGGCGCCATTTGCTCAGCCTATTTATAGCCTGATCGGGGCAGAGGTCAATTCGTATGATCTGCCGATGCCTCAAACAGTCGATTCGGTGCGGTTTGAAAAAAGACCATTTGCATGGACAAGCTGGGGAGAACTACTCAAACCAGGCCAAGGGACTCAAACCTGGGCAAAATACGAAGGGGATTTTTATGCCGGTAGTTCAGCCGTTATTTCCAGAAAACTTGGGAAAGGCTCCGTTACATACATCGGTGTCGACAGTAAATCCGGAGATCTTGAACAAGCTATCTTGAAAAAATTATTTCATGAATCGGGTGTTGGCATAGAAAATTACCCTGACGGAATTATCACCGAATACCGCGATGGATTTGGAATTGCAATGAATTATTCGGACAGAAACTACGAATTAAAACTCGCCAATTCAGCGGAGATTATTTTTGGAAAAAATTCAATTCCCCAGGGCGGTGTACTGGTGTGGAAATACTAATCGATGGGAAAAATCAAAGGAACGGTATTCCTGGCAATCATAGCCTGTTTACTCTGGTCATCGGCTTTTGCAGTAATTAAAATCGGCCTCAGATACACCACACCGCTGCAATTTGCCGGAATTCGCTTTATGATTTCAGGGTTAATGGTCCTCCCGCTGGTTGGATCATTAGCCAGCGCCATTCGGTATATCCGGAATAATTTCCAGCTCATCCTGCTCATCGCATTTCTGCAGACTTTTATTCAATATGCCTTATTATACAGTGGTCTGAATCTGATTCCCGGGGCATTGGGAGCCATTATTATCGGTTCAGGGCCACTCTTTATTGCTCTAACAGCACATTTTCTGATGCCGGATGACCGGTTGACATTGCCCAAATTGGGGATTATTTTCATGGGGATCATTGGTATTGTTCTTGTAAGTCTAAGCCATGCCTCCGTCAAGGGGACCGGCAATCTGATTCTGGTTGGAATTCTTCTCCTTTTTCTCACCAATATCAATGCCGGATTTACCAATGTGATTATTGCACGTGATGCGAAGCATATTCCCCCATTGGTATTAAGCTCCTCCGCACTTATCTTTGGTGGAGTATTGCTGTTTCTAACCTCTATACCTGTTGAAGGATTCAAATTGACAAATCCCCCTGCAGAATACTATTTCTCCCTGGGTTGGCTAAGTTTTTTATCCGCAACGGCACTTTCGATCTGGTTTTCCCTTTTACAGCGCGAAGGGGTGAAAGTCTCGGATCTAAACATCTGGAAATTTATCATTCCGGTTTCCGGAGCTATCCTGAGCTGGATACTTATTCCCAATGAATCACCCGATATTGTGTCAGTTGCAGGGATTGCAATTACAGCACTTGCACTGATTTTATTCAACCGGCAGAACACAATTGAGCTAAAAGAGCCGGGGATATAATTTTATCGGTGAAGGCTTCACTATTCAGGCCCCGGAGAGTGAAGCCTTCACTCAAGAATTACATTTAACAGATTTTACTAACTTTGCGCCAAACAGAATAAGTTAAAACAATGGAATTACAGATCTTAACTGCCATATCACCCATCGATGGCAGATACCGTGACAAAGTGGAGGAACTCGGTGATTATTTTTCGGAATTCGCCCTCATTAAATACCGTGTATATGTTGAAATTGAGTATTTTATCGCGCTAGTTGACCTTCCTCTGCCGCAATTACACAGCTTTAATCCGGAACTCAAAGCTGCATTACGCAAAATCTACGACACATTTAGCCTCAATGATGCCCGCAAGATTAAGGATATTGAGAAAGTAACCAACCACGATGTTAAAGCGGTTGAATATTTTATAAAAGAGAAGTTTGACGAGTTGAATCTGGCCAAATACAAGGAGTTTATCCATTTCGGCCTCACCTCTCAGGACATCAACAACACTGCTGTACCCTGTTCGCTGCGTGATGCCATTCAGAATGTTTATATCCCTTTAATTGATGAATTAATTGCCAAACTCGAGGGGATGGCCTTTGCCTGGGAAGATGTTTCGATGTTGGCGAAAACACATGGGCAGCCCGCCTCTCCTACCCGTCTGGGAAAAGAGATCAAAGTATTTATTGAACGGCTTAATGTGCAGCTCGAGCTGTTGAAAGGGATCCCCTGCTATGCCAAATTCGGTGGTGCAACCGGAAATTTCAACGCTCATCATGTGGCCTATCCTCAAATTGACTGGGTCGATTTCGCCAATAACTTTGTCCGGGATGCCCTTCAGCTGGAGCGTTCACAGGCAACCACTCAGATTGCCCATTATGATAACTATGGCGCGATTTTCGATAACATGAAGCGCATCAATACGATAATCCTTGACTTTGACCGCGATTTCTGGACCTATATCTCCATGAATTACTTCAAACAACAAATTAAGCAGGGAGAAGTAGGCTCATCGGCAATGCCGCATAAAGTCAACCCAATTGATTTTGAAAACTCTGAAGGAAACCTGGGAATAGCAAACGCGATATTCGAACACCTTTCAGCCAAGCTACCAATCTCCAGGTTGCAACGCGATCTGACTGACTCCACTGTGCTGCGGAATATTGGTGTCCCGATTGCACATACCATACTGGCAATCAAATCAACCCTAAAAGGATTAGGTAAGTTATTGCTCAACAATGAGGTGATTGAACGTGATCTGGAAGATAACTGGGTAGTTGTTGCCGAAGCGATACAAACGATTCTTCGTCGTGAGGCATACCCAAATCCTTATGAGGCATTGAAGGACCTGACCAGGGTTAATCGCAAAATTGACCGCGAAGTAATGCATGAATTCATTGATAAACTTGAGGTTAGCCAGGCAATAAAGGATGAGTTAAAGAAGATTACGCCACATAATTACACTGGAGTAATTATCTGATTTTCGTTACAATCTAAATACTATAATTGTGAAAGGTCTTTACCTTCTGTTAAAACGTTTTGTTAAGCCCTATAAAGGCTACGTAATTGCTGCATTTATTTTCAACCTTCTCGGGGCAATTTTCGGAGCGTTTCAGTTTGCAGCTCTGGAGCCTGTGCTTGGAGTATTATTCGGAACACAAAAACTGGTTGAAAAGCCTGTCGAATGGGCGCTGACCGTTGGAAGCATCAAGGCCAACATCATGTACGAACTGAGTGATATCATCGTTAAATTTGGCAATGAAAAAGCGCTCGTTTACATTGGTGTTTTCCTGATGATCATGGTTTTTCTGAAGGTGCTTTTTACTTACCTGGCTTTATATATGATTGTCCCGCTGCGAAATGGGGTTGTTCGGGATATCCGGAATCAGATCTATCAGAAAATCCTTCAATTGCCAATCGGCTTTTTTTCGGAAGAACGGAAAGGGGATATCATTGCCCGGATGACGGGAGACGTGCAGGAGATCGATAACTCAATCATGAGTTCGCTAGAGATGCTGCTCAAAGATCCGTTGATCATCCTTATATCACTGGCATTCATGATTTATATGTCATGGTCGCTCACCCTCTTTGTTTTTCTGTTGCTTCCGGTTGTCGGATACCTGATCGGGAAAGTGGGTAAAAGTCTTAAAAAGCCCTCGATGCGTGGACAGAATAAGATGGGAGAATTACTCTCAACCATCGAGGAGTCATTAACCGGTCTTCGGATCATCAAGGCATTTAATGCAGAGAAAAAGGTCTCTGAGCACTTTAAAAAGCAGAATACACAATATTATAATATCATGAACGGGCTCATGTGGCGTAGGTACCTGGCACACCCCATGTCTGAATTTCTGGGGACTACCGTTATCGTGATTGTATTGTGGTACGGAGGAAAGCTGGTTCTTAACCACAACAGCAATTTAACCCCCCAAGGATTCATTACCTATCTGGTTTTCTTCTACAGCATCATTAATCCCGCCAAATCATTTACAACGGCTTTTTATGCCATACAGAAAGGTCTTGCTTCGATGGAGCGAATTGACATGGTGATGCTCGCCGAAAATAACATCATCGACAAGGAGAATCCGGTGCCCGTTAAGACATTTAAAACGCATATCGAGTACAAGGATGTTGTTTTCCGTTATCTTGAAGATGATGTATTAAAGAGGGTAAACCTCACTATACCGATCGGAAAAACCGTTGCTTTAGTGGGTCAGTCAGGATCGGGGAAATCTACTTTTGTTGATTTGCTTCCCCGATTTTATGATGTCAGTGATGGTCAGATTCTGGTTGACGGAATTGATATCAGGGATTATAAAATATCCAATCTGCGCGGATTGATGGGGAACGTAAACCAGGATCCAATTCTTTTCAACGATACCTTCTTCAATAACATCTCCTTCGGTGTTGAAAATGCCACCCTGGAGCAGGTAGAGGCAGCGGCTAAAGTGGCCAATGCACACGAATTTATTATTGCTACCCCTGAAGGGTACGAGTCGAATATTGGGGATCGTGGCGGAAAATTATCCGGAGGTCAAAGGCAACGTGTATCGATTGCCAGGGCTGTGCTGAAGAATCCTCCTATCCTGATCCTGGATGAGGCTACCTCGGCTCTGGATACCGAATCGGAGAAACTGGTGCAGGAGGCACTCGAAAACCTCATGAAAAACCGCACCTCCATTGTTATAGCACACCGTCTTTCAACGATTAAAAATGCCGATTTGATCTGTGTATTTCACGAAGGGGAAATCGTGGAGCGCGGAAACCATGATGAGTTAATCGCCATCGACGGGATTTACAAGAAACTTCATGGGATGCAAAACTTCTGATTCTGGCTTTTAAGGACATAAAAAAGGGGGTTTTTCACCCCCTTTTTTATGGAATATACAACAGGCTATTGAACCTCATCATTTAGTTCGCTTCCAGCTTTGAATTTGACAATTTTTTTCTTCTCAATTTCAATTTTAGCGCCAGTCTGAGGGTTACGACCCTGACGAGCAGGTCTTTCTGAAACAGAAAATGTACCAAATCCAACAAGAGCAATCTTTTCACCTTGTTTTAGCTGTTCACCAGTTGTTTTTACAAAAGCATCTATAGCTTTTCTCGCATCTACTTTTGTTAATCCTGCGTTTGCAGCGACAGCATCAATTAATTGAGTTTTGTTCATAGTAAGAATTTAAATTAAATTATTAAACGAAGATTCAGATTTGCCGAAAGTTAAATATATTATAGCAAATATGCAAAATATATCACTAATTTTTTTCGGCTTACAATTTCATAGGAAAAGTGGAAAACGTCAGTAAATAAAAACTTTTCTTTTAAAACTTTAAATCCGGATCAGTTAAAGGTATTATAACAATTAAAATATATCTATGTTCAATACTTTAAAAAACTCTTTAAAAAATTACTCACTTTTATTTTGATGAATCAAAATAAAGTATACTTTTGCACACGCTTGGAGAGATGGCAGAGTGGTCGATTGCGGCGGTCTTGAAAACCGTTGTACCGAGAGGTACCGGGGGTTCGAATCCCTCTCTCTCCGCAATTACGGGTGTAGCTCAGTTGGT
>CAIVCR010000094.1 GCA_903904515.1 uncultured Bacteroidia bacterium | reverse complement strand
TGACCCAGCTGGGGCTCGGACCCAGGACCCCATCCTTAAAAGGGATGTGCTCTACCAACTGAGCTACTGAGTCATCCTTTGAGTGCCTATGTTTTTCAAAGGCGGTGCAAAGATAGCCTTGTTTTTAATTAAAGCAAATACCAAAACGATAAATTTGCAGAAAGTTTCGATTTATTTGTAGTTTTGTTGACTTTATAAAGGATATCGTATTATTAAAGAGCATTATCTGTTACTTACTTTTTTTTATATGAATGGGCAAGTTGTTATCATCACTGGTGCCTCATCGGGTATCGGGAAGGCTTTAGCCAAAGAGCTTTTTTTGCGGGGAGCCAAATTATCCCTTGGCGCACGCCGTCTGGATCAGCTTGAGGCCTTAAAGAGTGAACTTCAAAGTTCTGATATCTTATGTACAGAAACGGATGTCTCCAGGGAGTCTGACTGTAAAAAATTGATTGACTTAACATTAGAAAAATTCGGACGGATTGATATACTAATAAATAACGCCGGAATTTCGATGCGGGCGCTCTTTAATGATATGGATCTTGAAGTAATGCACCGCGTAATGGATGTCAATTTTTACGGGACTGTATATTGTACAAAGTATGCATTGCCTTATTTGCTTGCGACCAAAGGTTCACTTGTAGGTATCATTTCAATTGCCGGGTACATCGGGTTACCGGGAAGAACGGCCTATTCTGCCTCCAAATTTGCGATAAGGGGATTTTTGGATACAATAAGGATTGAAAATCTTAAAAGCGGGCTCCATGTTTTAGTTGCTGCTCCTGGATTTACCTCTTCGGAGGTTCGCAAGGCGGCGCTTACGGCTGACGGAACACCTCAGGGAGAGACACCCCGCAATGAAGGATCAATGATGAGTGCAGAAACCTGTGCTTATAAAATTGCCGAGGCTATCAAAAAGCGGAAAAGGAGCCTTATTTTGACCTTTATTGAAGGAAAATTTTCTGTTTTTCTGGGTAAATTTTTTCCGTCATTACTCGATAGACTTACCTATAATCATATGGCTAAAGAACCTGACTCGCCGCTAACACCGGGAAATCAGAACAAATAAAGCTTCCTGTTGCAGGGAAATTTCTGCTCTTTCTAAAATCCATAACAATTTTAACATTAATGACTTAGATGGATTTTTTACTTAAACAATTACTTTAAGTTAATAGAAACATCATCACTTAATATATTAACATTTAGCACTTTAATTAAGTCATTCAAATAAACGGAACTATTTAATTAAATCAGTTTGTCCTTAAAAAAATTGGGGTTATCTTTGCACAGCTTTTTAAGGAAAGTTCAACAAGAAAATGACTCTGTAGCTCAGCTGGTAGAGCAATTGACTCTTAATCAATGGGTCGAGGGTTCGAACCCCTCCGGGGTCACAGTTAATCCTGCAAATCAATGATTTGCAGGATTTTTTTATATCCAACCTAAAAAAATCATGTGGCTAGTCCCGAGAGTACGCTGAAGATTGATGTTTCCAACAGGTTGAACTCTATTCCATCGGGATTTACGAGTTTTCGATCGTAAACAGGTGCCACAAAAGGGACGCCTTCGGTATGACCATTCCATAACCGGTCAATTTTACCCAATCCCCCATCTATCAGCATCTCACGGATATAATTAAATGCTTTTGTGGCGTCATTGATCATAACGTGCCGCGTATCTGACTCATCTGTTGGATCGATTCCCAAACGCGCTGCAAAGATGCTTTTCCTGAAAGCTTTAATTTTCGGAGATGCTCCTCTTACCCGTTCCAGTTCAGTAAAGACCAAATCACTTGAGCCATCAAAGGTCAGCCCTCTCCTTCTGAATGAGGATGATCCCAGGAGTGCCCATTGATCGTCTACAATTATTGCATTCGTTTCGATATTGGAATCTACTCCCGGAAAACCATACGGATGAAAGGCAACAACATTTTTAGCAGGAAGGGCCAGAATCAGATCCAACCGGTCCTGAACTTCCCGGGCTGCAAAACCTTCGTAACCTTTCCCGTAATCGGGCATTTTAGGGACACAAATGATCACTTTCAAGCCTGGGCAGGCTGCAATCCGATCTGCCAATAGATTGGTCAGGTTACGGCTGTAATTATCCCCGGGACTATATTCTGTTGCTGAAAATCCCGGAGTCTCAATATAGATGAAATTTCGTGCCTTTTTAATAGCATTTTCAATTGCCCATTGCGAATCCCTTCTGCCATAACAAGATGATGATACTTCGCGCAGTAATTCTGCGTATAATCGTTCATTCCGGCTTTCATGCAGCGGATCGGTATCCTTTAATGCATTTAACCTGTTAACAAGTTCTGTTTTTAAACTGGTGACAGCTGTATTTAGTAAACCTGACAAACCGGAAAGGCTAATGTCGTTTATTTTGGCTACAGTCCAATCAACCAACGCATTCCAGTCAGCTGGTATTCCTGCGATTTCCGAATCACTTAAAAATTCTTTTATCAGTGATAGCTCAGGCATTTCGCAATATGGAGAGATATTCTGCAATACAGCTCCGGAGATTGTTCCTCTGGATGAGGTTGGAGAGTCTCCAGCCGGAAGAATCGTATTCACTGAAGGTTCATTCCAGTTACTATTGGTTAATGACTGAATGCGATCATTGAAAGAAGTTGTCCTTCTGAATGCCATTCGGGCCAGGTCATATGCCAAACATGCACCCCCGGTCTGGAGAGAGGTGTGAATGGCGTGTTTGCCCCCCCTGCTGCCCGGAGAGCCCAGGAAAGGTGAGGCATCGTGAAGGTAGGTGCCCACTCCGCCACCTGAGATCAAAGCATTCCACGATCCGCCACGCAATGCTGCTGCAATTAAATCGCGCCGGGCCATAGTCGGAAGCCGGGGTGCATCCCTTGGAGGCGTTTCGCCCGAAAGTTCAAGGATCTTATTGATGAAATCATTGAAACTCGTCGTTGGAATAAATGACACTGATGTTGAATGTAAGCCGAGAATGGCCGCTTTCGAAACACCCTTTTTCGAAATACTTACTGCTGCATTCTCTGTGGGTTCAGCAGAAGGTGGCACGCCACCAGTATTTATCGGTATTTCAATTCCTCCAATGATTCTTTTTTTACCACTACGCTGGACGATGCACACATCAACAATGAGTGACGGGTTCGGACTAAATGTAATGGGAGGGGTTAAATGCAATGGGTTTTTCAGTCTGAGTGCACATTCGCCATTAAATTTCCGTGAAGGAGATGCCGGGGCCACCGGAGGTGAGACCTCTGTGGCTGCGATTCCCCCGGGACCGGTTAAACGCAAAATCCGCGCATCCGGAGTAAATTGCCTCGTATATACACGTACAGTAGAATCTAACGGTAAACCGGTAAGTGTAAGTTGAATATCGGCTGTTCCCGTGATTACTTCTGCTTTTGAATAGTGAGTCAACTGTTCCTTAAGATTTGAAGGAAAAGTTGCATCATCGGCTGTAATTCCTTCTGTAACAGGAGGGAAAAGAGGCCAATACCGATCGCCTGTCAATGGTAGGGGAAACCGCGTATCCAATTCTGTCCCGACAATCAATGATTCAGTAGCTGCCCCATCGGCTACTAATTGCAACTGCCTCATCAGTGAATTGCCATCTGCCTGTAATTCGATATTTTCGTGCAATCTGACAACCGGTTTCGGCTCTATTTTCGATCCGTTATAATCAGGGTCTGGTGTACCTGTGAGGTATGTGCGTGTATCAACTACCTGAACGGTATAAAATTCGTGACTTAGTGTAACTGCCACATTTGCTTTCGGTATGTTGATCGTTCCATCCATGCGTCCGTAGGTCGTGAGACCAAAATGAAAATGGCGCGCCTGAACAGCAGGGAAAACACCCGTTGTTCCGGTATCAGCAGTTCGTGTTAATTGCGAATGAATCGTTGAATCGGTTCCGCTGAAATCATTCGCAGAAAAAAGTCCGGTCGCAGTATTTACAGCTGATGCACCCTCAATGTTTTCCCCGGTATATGGATTGCCGTCAGGAGTAACATAACGCACTAAAAAACTGTCAGGATGTAATCCAATAATGCCCGTAAGTTGATCAGGAGACGATGTTTTTACAAGACCAGCATATATGCCGGCCAAAGCGTTAAAAGCTGAAGCCACAGCCAGTGGATGAATGATAAATCCCTGTTCGTCGAAAAACCTAAGTTCACCTGAGATTTCTGTATTCCCTCCGGCAACAATAAATCCACCATGAACATCTGTTGGAATAGAACTGTTGGCGATAAAAAAATATTTGGGTACAGGACGAATGGAAATGCCAGTGGTCCGAAGTGGATTATGGGTTCCTGCAGTTTCAAATTTGAGCGAATAGAGTTTTTGTAAACGAAGATAGGCATGCGGGAAAAGCTCAAAAAAAAGTCCGGCTTCATTCATGCAACTTCCATCAGCTTTGGTAAGGGTAACATTGATCGCCAAATCCGAAGTGTCTACTTTTCGGCCCATCGCACTTATGGGCATCATCCATGGTGCTGATGAGCTGATTGACAGGTTATTTTCATCTAAGGTTATGGCAGATGAAATATCTGATCCCGGAATATTAATCCACTGCTTCGACAGGGCTGGTAAACTTATTCCAAAAGGTTCCAGGCCAAATTGTTTCAGGTTAGCACGGGTCAGGTCATTAATTAATGGCATAATATTGAAATTTAGGTTTAAACAGGTAACTGCTATTTATGTAATTTCAAATCTAACTTCCGTAGAACGACGTAACGGATCGGTGATTCGAATGGCCCCTTTTAGAATTCCTGAAGGTAGAACCAACGAAAGCGTTGTGATTCCGGATCCTGAATCAGGGATTAGAAGAGTCATGTTGGCAACTGCTGTGGCACCAGCTGTTAAATCATCAGCAAAAAAAGAGGTCAGTAATGACTTACTCTCTCCTACTCCACTGGAGATTAACTCAAAGACTTCCAATATTGCCCGCCCTAATTCTACTGCGATAAATGGAATATCGGTTGTGAACTGAACAGTTGGAGGAGACAAGAGGGTTCCAACAATTGTAATTTGAGGAGGTACTAATGGTGGGAAATAGGATTGCAGGGTAGACGAACCTTTGGATTCACCTGGAAGCAATCCTTTTTCAGTATCTAAAATTCCAATTCCTGTAACCTGATAAAAATATGGTTTCCAGTTACGTACAGCTATTGTGTCCACTATCTTTTTCCCTGGGTAAAGAGTTCCTTGTAAACTGGTATAAACGGTACTGGTCCAACCTGAATTATCCTCTTTCAATACAGGCAATCCTTTGGTCCCGATATCGGTTGACGGGAGGCTTTTCCGGATTCGATAGACTCTGAAGCCTGCAGGAGTCGGACCTGCTCCGTTCAGTGCCGTGATTTCAATCCCTGCCAAAACCGTTTTCACCATTAAAATGGGAGGTGCAGGTTTAACAAGGCGTGGTACAGCATAAAAAACAGGTCCTGACTTATCCGATTCTATATTGGAACCATTCATGGAGCTTATCCGATAAACGGTAAGCACTTCAGATCCTGATGGAATTTCAAGTTCTACGGCTGTTTCAGTTAGCAGTTCCTTATTGTATTTTGAAAAAGCGCGTGCTGCAGCTGAAGCATATTTGGGAATTGCTAATAAATCACGCAGTTGCGTTGCACGTAAAGAATGGTTGTCCGTGAGTGGCAACAAATCAATAGCGGGAGTTTCCAGAGCGACGAGAGGCTCAATATAGCTTCGGATGGCAACTTCGCTCGCTTCATAAACATGATACCCGATAGCTCCTCCGGCTGAAGCCCAACTTAGATGGCCTCGCCCTTTGCGGGTTGCATCAGGGAGAGCAGTGAACTGAACCGTAGCTGGCAAAATCACTACCTGCGGTTGACGCGGGTCATCAAGTTTGCTTTTTACCGGACCAATATATTCGCTAAATAAATTTGTCGGCACATTGACCAACTCCAGGGCACGACCATAAACAGCATAAGAGACCGCATTCGGAGATCCATTTGGAAAGGTCGCAGTAATCCCGTTCACAACGAGTCTGTATTTTTGCAGATTGGGAATTGATGAATCTGTAGCTGTCAATAAGGTGACCGTTCCAAAATCAGAAATTGGCACGCCAGAAGAATTAAAACTAACAGTTATAATCGAATGTGTCGGATTATTTAAAGCATTAGTATAAAAACCCGAAGCAGGAATGTCTGGTGGTAAAAGTGCTGCATGGTAAAAACAACCAGCAAACTCTATTTTCGCTACTCTCCGGTCGGTTGACTCCCAACTAAATTCAATATCCAATGTGCAGGGGATTGTATTGGGCATTGGAGGAAAGACAAGATCGGGATTTTCCAGTGAAAGCCTTACCGCTGTTATAGCTGGCTTTTGAGGCTGCATGGCCATTGCAATATGCTCTGATTGTGTGAATTGCGACCATCTCCCCAGCACATCGAGACCTGCAACAAAATATTGATCATGGCTAACTCCATTCAATGGGACAGGACTTTCAGACTCAACAAACGAAAAACGGCCTGTAAACTCATTTGGAATTTCATTCTTCGGCTGACAAGTTAAAAAGGGACGATAAACTTTCCCCGGGAAGTCGCACTGGTCGTTTAGCCAGAAAGGTGAAATACTGCCTATTGCGGATGTAAGACCATAACCCTGAGGGAATGAAGGTGCCAGCCAGCTAAGCCGAATGGCCTCAGTTGCCCTGGCATCGGTATATACCGGCCGGTTTATCTGCTCCGATTTAGCTTTGAGATCGGATGGAGCAAGCGGTAATGGTAGTTCCTCTGATAATGCCCCAAAAATCTGCAATTCAGAAAAGGTTTTAAAGAATTCCGGAAATTCAAAATCTCCGGAAGGACGCACCGTAAATGGAGCGGTTACCAGGTAATCAAAACCCGAGGTTAAAGATGAACCTGCAGAGGTTCTGGCACTCTCGACATGAGTTGCCGAAAGCCGGGATGAGGCTGTCCTGATAAAATCATAGGTTCCATACCCCAATCCCAATGAAGCAAAGTTATCGCTCGAAACAGCGATCAGATTAGTAGCAACAACAGGAATTTGGGCATTAACATCGTCCCCTGTATTCGGATTCCCCTCCTGGGTAATGCCCGGCAAAATACGTTTTGTGAAATAGGCAGGTTGCCGTTTGGCTGCGATCCACGATGAATCGTCACAATTCTCGAGGCATTCGCAAATCATGCTCAATGGCTGATCAGGCTGATTAATAAGCTTGTCGAGATATTTACCCGGATCGGGTGCTGTCCAATCGGGTGAGTTCAATGTGGCATTCAGGGGAGGTGGATTCTGATAGAGCATCTCCCCCATCTGTAAACGTTGTTTTGCAGCCCGGTCCGGAGATGTCTTCACACCGATAAATCCCTGTGGAGCATCACTATAAGCAGCAGTCATCCCTTTGGGGAAAGGCAATCCTACTTTTTGAATCAGCTCCCACCCTGTTGCGTTAAGTACATCACTTGTTCTGACTGAGGAAATCTGGGATATTGTGCCTAATCCTTGTATCCGTAAACCTCTGATAAAAGGGGATTTGAAGAAAAGTACCCCGCCTGATGAAAGTTGTCTGGTGAGTTCCGGTATCACCTTTCCGTCATGAGTCATAGCCTCCATGGTCATCGTCGTTCCCGTGTCAGGGGTAGCTGAGACTGCGATGATATACTGATCTTCATCATTAAAAGTGAAATTCAGTACATTTGTCAGGATGGCCACATCAGTCAGCCATGCTATTACGTTATCATATTGCTGTTTACGTCGAAATACCGAGAATGCCTCTCTCGGGAATCCAAACCCGGGTATCATTGACCAGCGTAAACCTACAGGTTGCGGACCCCATTCCGGCATAGTTGCAGTCTGATCTTTGATCTCCTTTTGGAACTCTGCCGGAAAAGCATCCTTATCAACGAGTTCCCTTAACTCCGCAAGCATTTTCGCTATATCAACAGTCGGCTGACCCGTTTTATCAGCCGGAGGTTGAATGTAAGCACTGAATAATCTGAATTGTGGCAGTAATATAGGCATAATTAATCCTCCCAGGGTGCTTTAGGTAAAAGGTTTATTTGAATTAATGTCTCGGTTTTGGCAGATAACCCATAGAGAGAACTTGATGGTCGTTGAATCTGAATCGTGCAGAGAGATCCTGAAGCAGGAATCACTAACCCGTCTTTAAAAACGACAACAGTTCTGGTTCCTCCGGTCGAGCGAATGAATCCCTTTACCAGGTCCTCCCCTGCCACAGATTTTAGCAGCAGGTGATCTTTTTCCTGTTTTTCATAAATTACAAACGCAGGATCAATCACCGTGTTATCACTACCAACCATCTGTTTAGGCATCGGCTCAATCCGTTTTTTCCAGGTAGGTTCTGAAGCATCAATCACCATCGCGCAAGGTCTCCACAAACTACCGGATTGCCGCCAAAGAATAGTAAACCCGCTTTTCTCCTCATCCTGACTAAAAGGAACACCAGCATTTATCAGTGCCTGCTCAATCTCTTTGTCGGTAGCCGATACCACAGGGTCAATTCCTCCCACCAAATCAGGCAATCCTGACAAATCGGATATTAATGCCCTATGTTTAACTGCAAAACTTTTATGAGTCTGAGCAAATTCCTTAAGGTCCTCAAAACGCGAAGTGGTAAATGCACGTCTGTACAATGGCGTATTTGCCTGATCCGGAACAGCAGGATCAGCTTCTATAAACTCAATATCAAGCGTATAAGGCATCAGCGGCTTGAGTTTGTAAGGAGCATTATAGATACCATGCTGTTCAAAATTCACTACACCTCCGACACATGGCAATGCACCACTTTGAAGTAACTCTTCAACATATTCACGGTATGGTGAATTAACTTCAGCAGGAATTTCTTCAAGTGTATGAAGTTCATCCGGACTATTGATAACCTGTGCGCCATCAGCGCCCCGGATTACAGCCCGAAGGTGCTTGCCATAGGCCTCATATAACCTGAGTATTTCAGGGTCATTAAACACCACTGCCAGTTCTTCTCCATAAAAATGGAAATGTTCATCCATCTCAGGTGTTGTACCCAACACATAACTGTTCAATTCTGCAGGAGCCTTATTGTCAGTTTTAAAAACAAAATCCTGGTCAAATGACTGCGTATTATCAGGTTGTCCCGTCGACTTGATCTTAACAGAATAATTCACATTCAGCCTGTAAACCTGATCAGGTTTCATAAGGACTCGTGGCGTATTATTATTTACATAATCATCGAGCGTTTTTTTATCGGTTTGCTGGATTTCGGTAATTGTTTGCTGGTGCTGAACTTCGCCTGAAGTTAGCAAATCGGCCAAAGCCAGGTACATCGCAGGCATATTGGAATGGACCTCGCAGGTATTGAACCGAATTCGTTTACAAGCCTCACCTTTAACCGGACGAAGTGTAATCAGTATCTTATCATAAATCCGGAATTGATCACTGTACATAAACATAAGTACCGGAATGGTGCATTTTCGCCAGGGCAAATCAGGCTCAAGCCAACTTTTCGGAAGTTCTGTTGCAGGTTGTGTGATAACTTTCGGGGCAAGATCAGAAAGCAAGTAGGAAGCCAGAATAGTATTGTTTTCATCCAACTCTTCAACTTGAATCTGGTTTGTAAACTTACTGTAAACCGCACCGAAAAGCGAGATCTCCTCGCAAGCCCCTGTTTCGATGGTTATATAACGGCAGCAAGGTTTTTTATCGAGATAATTTCTCACTAATTCAACATCGGGCTGGTCCCTGTTATCCTGAAGTTGTTGCGTTCTTTTATTCTCCCATGGCAACTGTAAAGCCCGATAACAGTTTCCACACGAATCAATTACAGGAGTAATTTTTCTACTCAGACAAATACGTGTAAGAATTCCCACAAAATATCGGCTCGCAATCAACAGGTATTTGATATTCAAAGCACGGATATCAACTTGTGCGTGTTCTGTTTTTTGATCCGTAGTTGGTGTCCACTTTTGGTGGGCAACCAATTTCATCTGATCATTATAAGCATAAACAGTAAGAACGGTCCGGGGTTTATTTGAATAGGAAATAAACTCTACCGACACCTCCTGTACCGGCGCACCTAAAACATCAATACGCATAAACTCACGTACGGAAATACCCTTCACATCCTGCAATAACCTGATGCGTGTTTTAAGCTGTTTCGACTGCAAAAAAACATTCTCGCTTAGGAATCCTCTTGTTTTGCTATAGATCCCTTTTTTTGTAGCAGAACTATAAATTTCGATCTCATTCTCTAATATTATCGGATTCCTTTGGTACCCTTTTTTTAATGCCGTAAGGTCATAACACTTTTTTAAATCCTGTGTTGTACGTAAATCGGATAGCGATGCTGTGTCCAAATTAACCTGATGACTTGCGAAGTCAATGTGAGTAAAAGAGCCTACAGTCCTGTTCGCACTAATCATCAGATTGTTAACTCCAACAATTTCAGCTGTTTCAGAATAGGGATATCCATATTCTGCGAGTAACAGATCGAACGGATTCTGCGTACCACAGCAATCGGGTCCATAAACAGAGATCAAGGTTTTTGGTGGCTCAGAGCGGATGGTATCGGGTGGATCAGGCAATGCTATACCCCGTATTTTCCATCCATGTCTGGAGGCTCCCAGAGGCTGATTACAAAAGCTATACATCACGCGTGTCGGTGGGGCTGCGGGCTTGCATGCATTCTCCCAACGCACTGTAACACTTTTTTTAAGGTCTGTCGACCGTTCCATTGCAAACTCTGCAGCTGTAGGAACACGACTGAAAAGTGCCAGATCTATGGCAGTATCTGCCCCATTAGGTTGATGCGGACGGTCAAGCCTCCATGTTGCAGGTGGTCTGGTTCCGGAATAAACGGCCCCATTTTCTGACAACGATAAACTATTGATCACGTACTGGACCTGAACATCTTCACTAAGCTGATACCATCCTCCTGAGGGACGTCCCGGTGCAGCCAAAACATCTTCAGTAAAAGTCAGCGTATTAAGATTTACTGCAATTTCAGGGGCTGCCTGCAATTGCAAAACGATCACCGAATCAATTGGAACAATTGGGAAACCGTCTACAGGAGTTGCCTCACCATGTTCAACCTCTTTTGCATTTCCAAGACTGGCATCAATTGGACGCTGATTGCTGGCCTGTCCGGATACCAATACGGGAGAATAGCTCTGAAGATAAATTCCCCGAACCAGTTTTGGTGGTATAATTGTATGATCTTCTGATCCTATTTCAAGACTGATACAGGCGCTGATGGAAAAGAAGAAGAAATCCACTTCACCGCAAACTTCACCTCTGAGATAGGTATTAAACGATTTGTCAGGGAGCTGATTTACCATTACGTTAAAATCACCATGAGCTCCAATGCTGATGACAACAAGACGCAATGTCCCTTCAAAATGGAGATTGCCGACAATCAAAAATGGGGAGAAAGAGACACCCAGGTGGGCAGCAGCCGCTATTTTCAGATAAACCGACCCAGGATCCCCCAATAAAATACTTGCCTCTATTCCGGTAGCAATTGCAACAGCATTCAATGTCTTATCCTGAAGGAATGCCGGGACTGCACTACCGTAAGTGGCATAAACCAGATTGCTTCCCTGAATCATAAAATAGGCACTTCCACGCACAATATTCAGGATTTTTGCCGAAGCAGGCTGACTGATAGTGCCCAGGTATAAATGCCAATTTGAAGGATTATCTAACTTGAAATACAATTCAATAGGAATAGCTATTTGCAGCAATTCTTTAATTTCAAAATTAACCATCACACCCACTGTGAGTTGCATCTGCTGGAAGTCAAGATCGATCACTCCGATCATTCCCAGTTCCATTTGTGCGGGATCTGTGTTCACCTTCGGTTTTGGTGTGATCAGGCGCATTTTAATCATGATCAGGATACGCGGCCCCGGCAATTCAAGGACAAACATCCCCTGGAGGTTAACCAGTGTCCCTCCTTCGATAGTTCCCAACACTGCTCCTACTCCGAAACTCCAGCGGTCAAACTGGGGCTCCCAAAGCTTAACCCCTCCATTGTACAATTTCTGAGCTTCTCCTCCTGCTTTGATTAGCCATTTTAATGCAGGACCCACAGCATCTGTTGGCTGACGGGGATCTTCAATTCTCCGGTAATGCATAGCAAATAAGCCCGACAGGCCGTAGAGTCCCATCCCCGACTGACCTAAAATAATCGGGGTCGGAAATTCGACAATCAAACCAACAAATACAGCAATAGCTTCACGCCCGGAAACATTGTCTTTAATGCTTCCAAATGCTACATTTCCTGCAATTCGCAGTTTCAGACTTACTAAGGTAAGATCCAGTCCACCTTCAACACCTTTTGAATGAATAGTTATACCATCAGGCTGAACAACATCGGCATCCACAATATTCACAAATCCGTTCCCAACAATCACTCCGGGAATATTCACGCGCACACCACTTGGTATAATCTGAGGTGGTCCAACGGGATCGAGGGGGATCTTAAGTTTAAACCGATCCACTGTTATCACCCCTAAATCTACCTTTATCGCGAAATCCACTTCAAAAGTAACCGGATTAAACCTGGCCACCCTGGCACCAACAATATTGAACAACGTTCCCAGAGGTGCCGGTAAACGGAACAAACTAGGATCACTGAGATCAAGTTCATAACCCTTACTGGTATCAAAGATCGACTGATATTGAGCAGATCCATCGACACCAAGCACAATATTGAATCCGATAGCTCTGTAACGTGCTTTTAATGGACGGGGCAGTGGCAAAGGAGCGGATGGTTTCCGATCCTGGCCAATACCAAGTGCATCGACAATAATATCAAATTCAATCCCATAATCGAGGATGCACCCCAGGTCCCAGCGACCCGGAAGACCTGAGTCGGGTCGAATCCATTTAAACTTGCCTTCAATACCGTAAAGGACAACCTTCCGTGTTCTGAAAACATTTAATCCGCCTATTAATACTGCCGTTCCGAAACTTGCGACGAGCCCAATCCAAGCCCCTACATCATCCTTATTCGCAACTACAGAAGAGGCACTCGCATTCATTATCGGTGCAAACAGGAGTAAAGCACCTGCAATATTTTTCAGGCGGTCATCCCGATTGGCATTGTTTTCAAAATTCAGAATTCCGCTTGTATCGCCCTCTTCGGTGTGCACCAGCAAACTGATCGTCGTTTCCTGAGATGCCCGGTCATAAATGTATCCTATCTTGAAGTCAACAACCCCTTCATGCGACATATCAAGAGTCCCTCCCGCATCCGAATCAGGAGCTTCGCGCAACTTCTTTTCAATATCTGTTTCAAAATCTACCTTGCAGTAAATTTCAAGGAGGGATAACTGATTATTGTCAATTTTCACACGCACACCTAATAATTTGAAGGCTGGGGGTATTCCCCTCAAATGAGGTGGAGCGGCTGGTGTCTCCTGGGGAGATGGCGGTGGCGGAGTTGTTACAGGTGGATAGGACTCACGGCTCAAAGTCCCTGTCACCAAGTGCGAAGGGGTAGTTGCAAAAGTGTAAACTACCTTTACGCACCTGTTGCGCGGTTCGCTATCGGGTGAAAAAGGTAATCCCGAATGACCGTGGTAATTCGGCGCACCTGGTGCAGGCAAAATAGAGGATGTATATCCCGACTGCAATAATTGATATACGGTTTGTGCCCGGTTATGTGATAATTCAATATCGTGCGCAGGATTACTTGGATCATTACTGGCATAACCATCCAGTACAATTCCGGTCAAAGCAGACGCAGGATGGTTAGGAAGGCTACTAAAACTACTCTCAAATTCAGTATCACCAGAACCATGCATCACATACGTAGAAACCTCTGAGTTTAAAGGACGATCATATTTAAATTGAACATATCTGGTTTCAGATGGAGTTGATGGATCAATTGCTGAAAAAGTCAACCCAATAGTATACGTTGTACCTGGTTGAACATCAATCGAAAACTCGCGTTCATTTGAAATAGTTCGCACTGCTGCTGTTCCACCTGCTGTTTGGGTGATTTCTATTGTAAAATTATTGCCGCCAACCACTCTAAAACGGGCCGGATTCTCTTCTCCGGAAATTTTCTCTAGTGCGTATATGGTGTCATTACCAGTTTGGTTATAGTGAATTAACGGCAAAGGCCTGGGAGTAGCACCACTGTCGGCAGGAGAACCTGATGCAGGAACCGGAGCAACCAGGGCAGCCACCACTACCTGAATATATTCCCTGAATTTCTGATGATCAGGTACTTTATTGTCGGTAACTTTGATGACTATGTTGTGTGTTCCTGGTGTATTGAAAATAACCCTGCGATTTGTCGTATCCCACAAATTTACCGCACCTTCAAGTACCTCAATCTGAAAAGGGGGTACTCCCCGCGAAATATCAAGTTGCATGGCATCGCCCTGAGTGAGTCGGACCAATCCAGGAGGATCAGCAGGTAAAGCAGCCGGTTCTGGATCCACAATACCCCGATGGACCGGATCAACTTTGGCCGAACCGTGAAAATAAACAGGGGTAACAACTAATGACGTAGTATCGGGGTTGGGATAAATATCAAGTTCTGCTTCAAACGATACTTTGCCGTCAAAACCGAAAAGTGCATCTGCCAGTCGCACAGCAAAGCCAAGACTTTGATCATTGTTGTAATAAAAAAGAAGTTGTTTAATGTAAATCCCTTGCCAGTCATCTCCAATACCAAAATGATCAAGAATTTCAGGTGGTGTTGCATCCTGACTGGTATCGAGCAATATTTGTTCAACACTGAACGCTACGTGACCCGAAGTATGCAGCGCAATACCCGGCTCCATTCTGATCACCTCCCCCATTCCCAAATCATTGGGAGCATCCAGACTATTTGAACCAAATGAATCCAGCGTAAATTTCAGATTCATATTCGATGGGTCGTCACCCTGTGAGAATGTAAATGCAAGTCCAGGCATAACCATCTCAACCGGCTTACCTGCCAGGCGTGGATCTGTATGCGTTACGACCTTATGCAAGGCGGCATCAAATTCTCCTGCTACCCAATCTGTACCAAGTGAGAAACGGACATTATTAATAAATAGTTGAAGGGTGAATTTTGTCCCGGGGAGATCGGTTGGAGACAACGGTTCAAGTGTTGTAGCCTCAAAAAGATCATTGAGCAACACAGCTACCTGAGGTAGTTTATCGGAAGTTGATGAATTGGCTTCAGTGCGAATAAATGCTGCTCCGTCGCGGGGAATGCTCAGACGAAAGCGGATGCGATTCATTGGAAAAGTGAGTTGGGTGCCAGAAGGATCTGCATGGGTCATTTCGGGGGCTCCGCTCCCATCGCCGGTAAAACTGCAAATACCGTTATAAACTACCGAACCACTCCCTTCATGGGTGTGTAACTCATCTATCCCAAGGATGGAGAGATAACGATGTACATATTCGGGGAAATCAAATCCTGCCAGGTATTCAGGAGCGAGTAAATCGAATAATCCTAAGTGTGAGAATGCCATAGTTTAGGTTCTATAAGGTATTAATATTAAAGCTTTTCTAGGTATGCATACAGGTATTTTAAAATTATTATTTGGAATGATTAAAAATTGTGAAACTTAAACTTAATGGGAATAGCACTAAACTTGTTACCTTAACACTAAACAATACCGCTTTTAGTTAGATACAAAAAGCTCCATATAAAAATTTATATGGAGCTTTTTGTAGTATGATTTCTTGAAAGAACTAGTTAATATATTCGCTAAGCCATTTACCCAATTTTTTGCGGGTAAAAAATATTCTGCTTTTTACTGTGCCAAGCGGCAAATCGAGTTTTTCAGCGATCTCTTTGTATTTAAAACCACTTAAAAATAACTGAAAAGGTTCCCTGAACTCATCCTCAAGCATGTCAATCTTTTTATAGATCTCTTTCTCTGCATGAATCGAATCTGCCGCCGGAGAATAATCATCCTTTGAAAATGAAATCTGTAATTTATGTGATGAACTCTCTAAAGTTGTTTTTGCTTTTACATTTCTCCGGTAATCATTAATGAAGGTGTTTTTCATAATGGTGTAAACCCAGGCCATCAGATTGGTATCGGCCGAAAATTTGTCGCGATAGGTCAAGGCCTTCAGATAAGTCTCCTGAACAAGATCATGCGCCTTGTCAGAATCACTTGTTAAACTTAATGCAAAATAATATAATTTACTGTGAAGGCTTGTCAGTGAATTCTGAAATTGTATTTGTGTCATAGTGATATTTGCTAAATTAATGATCAAATAATGGTTTTCAATTATCAAACGATACTTCAAAGATATCAAACGCAAACTTAAAAAACAATATCTGCTCTTTAAAAGATGTGATTTCAGTTAAATTATATTGATTTATTCTAAATAAGAAAATCCTAATTATCAATATTACAATGCGCTTCAAAAAAAATGATCAGATAGTATAAATTAGCGGGTATGAAAAATAATTTAATTTTCTTCAAATTATGTTGCAAAAAAGGACAAATAATGATGATCATTAGGTGGTTGCAACAATTCAATCTGACATAATTTAGCTGTTTATTTGTGGTTTATTTCTGTTGAATCGGGCAAATTTGAATACCTTATCGTAGTGTTCTGCGTGTCCAACAAAATTGTCTATCTTTATCTGCCGGAAAATAAAGAGTAATACGGAATCATTAGAGGTGAACAATACTGATTTCTAAAACTTTTTAATAATCAGTTGTATTCAAACCGAAAATTTCAACCTTTATAAAAAGAGTATGCCTGCTATTCGTATCGCAATTATTGGCCTTGGTTATGTTGGCCTTCCACTAGCCAGACTTTTTGCCACAAAATATCCCGTCGTTGGATTTGACCTTAATCAGAAACGAGTCAATGATTTAAAACAAGGAATCGACCAGACACTTGAAGTAGAAAAAACTATTCTCACAGCAGCCCTTGTTTCCGAAAATACATCAAAATCAGGAAAGACGGGCCTTTTCTGTTCGGCAAATGCTGAAGAGATTAAAGATTGCAATTTTTATATAATTACGGTTCCAACACCCGTTGATAAAAACAATCGGCCCGACCTTACGCCATTACTAAAAGCCTCAGAAACAGTTGGGCATGTAATTTCGAAAGGTGATATTATTGTTTATGAATCAACGGTTTACCCGGGAGCTACTGAAGATGATTGTATTCCTGTTATCGAAAAGATTTCAGGGTTAAAATACAATGTCGATTTTTATGCCGGATACAGCCCCGAGAGGATCAATCCCGGGGACAAGGAGCATACCGTTGAAAAAATTCTGAAAGTCACCTCCGGTTCGACACCCGAAATTGCGGAAATAGTCGACGCCACCTATCGATCAGTAATACAGGCAGGAACACATAAAGCCTCTTCAATCAGGGTGGCAGAAGCAGCAAAAGTTATTGAAAATAGTCAGCGCGATATCAACATTGCGTTTGTGAATGAATTAGCAAAGATCTTCAATGCCATGAAGATCGATACTCACGATGTATTAGAAGCTGCCGGCACAAAATGGAATTTTCTTTCCTTTAAACCTGGATTAGTTGGTGGTCATTGTATTGGAGTTGATCCCTATTACCTGGCTCAGAAAGCTCAGGAAGCCGGATACCATCCCGAGATTATCCTCGCCGGGAGGAGATTAAACGACAGCATGGGGAAATACATCGCCACAGAAGTGGTTAAACTCATGATCAAGAACGAGATCGCAGTTAAAAACTCAAAAATACTGATGTTGGGAATTACCTTTAAAGAAAATTGTCCTGATATCAGAAACACCAAAGCTACAGATATTTACAACGAGTTAATTAGTTATGGGATTTTGGTCGATGTTTATGACCCGTGGGCTTCAGCGGAGGAAGTTAAACGGGAATATGGCATTGCGATTTCAAGTAAAATTAACAAATCTGCTGAATATGGTGCTGTAATTCTGGCCGTGGCTCATGAACAATTTATGGAGATTGACCTCCAGACTTTTAAAGATAATGGAGCTATTATTTATGATGTGAAAGGAATATTGCCACGTAATCTGATCCACGCACGACTTTAAGTCGACCCAAAATATCCGGCAATTGGTTTTGTGATATGAAAAATTATTAATAGCCGGCCATTAAAGGCAAACAGTAAATACATCGATTAAAACACTGTAAAATAGATAATTATGATCATTGCAATTGATTTTGATGGAACAATCGTTGAACACCGTTATCCTGCAATTGGGAAGGAACTTCCATTTGCCTTGGAGACCATCAAAGCACTCCAGAAAAAACAACACCAAATTATCCTGTGGACTTACCGCACAGGTAAAACGCTGGAAGAGGCGGTAGAATTTTGCAGAAAGGGTGGTGTTGAATTTTATGCAGTGAACAGGAGTTATCCCGAAGAGAGGTTTGATTTTTCTCTCAGCCGGAAAATCCATGCTGATCTGTTTATCGATGATCGGAATGTCGGAGGATTTCCAGGATGGGGAGAGATCTATCACATGATCTGTCCGGAAGAATCGGGCCAACGTAAAAAGAGATAATCTGGCGAGTGCCAGACTATCTCTTTTTAAAATTATGTTAATCCATCTCCAACCTTACATCGTGTAACTCCCACCATGGAAGTCCGTGTAAATTAAGCTGTTCCATGAACGGATCGGGATTAAATTCTTCAACATTAAAAACTCCCGGTTTTTTCCATTTCCCCTGAAGGAACATCATTGCACCAATCATTGCGGGCACACCCGTCGTATAACTCACGGCCTGCATCCCCGTTTCGGCATATGCCGCCTCATGGCTGCAATTATTGTAGATATAATAGGTCTTCTTCTTTTTGTCTTTAATCCCTTTGATCCTGCATCCAATCGAAGTTTCACCTTTATAATTCGCTCCCAGCTCCTCAGGTGCGGGGAGGACTGCTTTTAAAAACTGGATTGGGACAATCTCTTTCCCTTCATAGAGTATCGGTTTTATCCCTGCCATCCCAATATTCTGAATGACACGAAGATGAGTCAGATATTCCTGGCCAAAGGTCATCCAGAACCGAGCTTTCTTCAGTGTCGGGAAATTTTTTACCAGTGACTCCAGTTCTTCATGATAAATCACGTAAGATTCACGTTCCCCAATATGGGGATAGGTAAGCGGTTTGTGGATTTCATGGGGTTCAGTCACAACCCAGGCTCCGTCTTCCCAATATTTTCCCTTTTGTGTCACCTCCCGGATATTAATTTCAGGATTGAAATTTGTGGCAAATGCTTTTCCGTGATCACCGGCATTGCAATCCACTATATCCAGGTAATGAATTTCATCAAATACGTATTTGGCAGCCCAGGCCGTAAATATACTGGTCACTCCGGGATCAAAACCACATCCAAGAATTGCAGTTAATCCTGCCTCCTTAAACCGTTCCTGGTAAGCCCATTGCCAACTGTATTCAAATTTCGCCTCATCTTTTGGCTCATAATTGGCAGTGTCGAGATACGATACGCCTGTTTCAAGACAAGCATCCATAATGGTGAGATCCTGATACGGAAGTGCCACATTTACAACAAGATCTGGCTGAAACGATCGGATTAATTCGACCAATTGAGGAACCTGATCCGCATCCACCCGGGCCGTTTGAATCCGGTTACCACCAATCCGTGCAGCAATCACATCGCATTTCGATTTCGTTCGGCTGGCAAGCATTATTTCGGTAAAAACTTCCGGTAACCCGGCCATCTTGTGTGCTACGACAGTTCCTACACCACCTGCACCAATAATCAAAACTTTTCCCATTTAATGTTCTTAATGAAGAGGATTAAACAATCAAAACTTGCGCAAAATAACCATATTTTTCAATGCTTTTAATGACTTTTCTCTGAAAACAGAATTATTTTATACTTTTAGTGTTGGTGTTAGTTTAATCAGTCGTTTCCCCTATTTATGATTAAACTTCCCGAAAATTAATCGAATTTTCTAATCTGTTAATAAACCAGCTGTGATGAAAATAATCATTTCAATAATTCTGCTTCTTATTTTTAATAACCTATTCTCGCAACCTATTACGAAACAGGACATTAAAAACATTAAGCCCTGGACCTACTGGTGGTGGATGGGAAGCACTGTTGACCGAAATGGAATAACCTTGCAATTGGAAAATTTCAAAAAATCGGGTTTGGGGGGTGCCCATATCATTCCAATCTATGGAGTTAAAGGCGAAGAGCCTCATTTCCTCCCCTTCCTGGGAACCAGCTGGCTTGAAATTTTCAATTTCACCTGTACTGAAGCCAACCGACTTGGATTGGGTATTGATCTGTCGACAGGGACGGGGTGGCCATTTGGCGGACCATCCGTGACTCAGCAAAACATCGCCAAACAACTTGTTTTTCATGAGTTTAAAGCATCTGACACTTTAAGAATTAATGATTCACTTCGAAAAAGCATCTATGCAAAAGCAGATATTTTCTTAATTAATCCGGATGAAACATATACACGAATTGATAATGTAAGTTCTGTAAATCAATTATCAGATAATGAGTTAAAAAAAATCCTGATTATTACTTATGAACCAACCAATCAAAAGGTTAAGAGAGCCGCGCCTGGTGGTGAAGGATTAGTTATTGATCATTTTAGTCCACACGCTATGCGGCAATATCTGGAGGTTTTTGATTCAACCTTATTTGCCTTTAAAAATAATCAGGCACCAAGGGCGATGTATAACGACTCATACGAAGTGTACAATGCAAACTGGACCACTGACTTTTTTGAAAAATTCAGGATGCAACATCATTACGATTTAAGTGAGAACATTTTTATATTAAGTCCCAATTATCGCGATTCGCCACACAAAGTGAAACTGTTTTCCGATTATCGCGAAACTCTTTCAGACCTCCTGCAGGAGTCAGAAAAAACCTGGTCGGATTGGGCCTCCGGGCATAAAATACTCACCAGGTATCAGGCACATGGTTCACCAGGAAATCTGCTCGACCTTTATGCCCTTGCAGATATCCCTGAAACAGAATCTTTTGGAAGCAGTAATTTCAAAATCCCGGGTGTCCGTCTGGATACCGATTATGAGGAGAAGAATTTCGGACGCCCGAATCCCCTGATGATGAAGTTCGCCTCCTCCCCTGCTCATCTGCTTGGGAAAAAACTTGTCGCTTCAGAATCTACTACCTGGCTCGGAAATCACTTTAAAGTTGCACTTTCTCAAATTAAACCTCAGCTCGACGAATTGTTTACAGCTGGAATAAATCATCTGTTTTTTCATGGCACAACCTACTCTCCACCGGATTTGCCTTTTCCGGGATGGCTTTTTTATGCTTCAACAAATTATGGAGTCTATTCCCATTTCTACAACGAGTTTCCATTACTAAATCAATATATTACAGCCTGTCAAAAACTCCTTCAGGAATCTGAACCGGATAACGATATCCTCGTTTATCTCCCGATCTATGATTTTTGGGCCAATACCAAAGAACCGCTTTTATCACTCTTTTCAGTCCATCATGCCGAAAAATGGTTCCTAAATACTCCGTTCGGGAAAATGGCTACCCATTTATGGGAAAATGGATATGGGTTTGATTATATTTCCGACCAGCAAATCAGTCAATTAGCTGTCAATAAAGACCATAGTGTATCAATCGGGAAAAGTAGATATCAAACAATCCTGATTCCCCGGACAACCCATATGACTTTAGAAACTTTGCAAAACCTGGCAGCTCTTTCCCGAAAAGGGGTTTCTGTAATTTTTGACCAGTCACTTCCGATGGTATTACCGGGAAATGGACGTGATTTTCAACAATCTCAATTTAACGCGTTGAAAGAGGAGTTCATCCAAAACCCGAAAGTTTTAATCGGAAGTTCTGATTCTGCACTAAAAAATCGAACTATCAGCCATGAAAACCTGAGTTCGTCAGGTTTAAGCTTTATCCGGAAAAAAACTAAGACCGGCCACTTGCGGTTTATAACCAACCTTTCAGATAAGTTTTATAATGATACTATCTCCATTTCAGAAAAGGGTAAAGCATTGGAATATTACAATCCGATGACCGGAGATCGCGGATTTATTGATTTTAAAAACAAGCCAGGAGGCATGGCAGCCAAACTCTATCTGCCTCCCGGATCTTCCTGTTTTTTAATCATATACAATCAAAAGCAAAAGGGAAAGAGAATTAGATTCCCCTACCCTTCCACGGAATCAATTGAACTTTCAGAATGGGAAGTAAAATTCTCCAAAGGTTCGCCGGTCATACCTGTAACAATTTTTCATCCCGAAAAACTCACAAGCTGGACCACCTGGAAAGATTCTGCGCTACAATGGTTTAATGGCTATGGTACCTACACCACAAAATTCAGCCTGCCGAACGTATGGCACAATAGATCTGGCATTTATATTAATATTGAAGATCTTCGTGAAACGGCCCGCATTACAATTAATGAAAAAAGCGTGGGGACTATCTGGGCAGTTCCCTTTCAAATATTTATTTCAAACGAGCTGTTGAAATTCGGACAACGAAATTCAATCAGTATAGAGGTACGGAACCTTTCGGCCAATGAAGCGAGGTATCTCGATAGCAAACAGATATACTGGAAAAAATTCTACGATGCCAATATTGTCGATATAACCTATAAACCCTTTGACGCCACAAAATGGGATCCTGTGCCATCGGGAATATTGGGAAAGGTTAAGATAATTGCGGCGGACTAATTGGACAATTTGAAAATGAGATAATGTACTAATTTGCCAATGTGCTAATGTGCTAATGTGCTAATGGGATAATGTGCTAATGTGATAATGGGATAATGGGATAATGTGCTAATGTGCTAATGGGATAATGGGATAATGGGATAATGGGATAATTTGAAAATGAGTGTCTAGTCATGAAATAGGTTTACAGAAAAGGCAAACAAAAGTCAGGACGATTCAGCTGAATCAATCAGCAAACTCTCAGTCAATAAAACGTTTGGTAATGTCCCCATAGGCATCGATGCGGCGATCACGCAGAAAAGGCCACCACCTTCTGACCGACTCAGAGCATTTAAGATCGACATCAACAATGAGATTAACCTCTTCAGATTCAGGGGCTACGGCCAATAGTTCACCCTGAGGACCTGCGACAAAACTACTCCCCCAAAAAGCTATACCGTTGGTATGTCCGGATGGATCTGGTTCAAATCCAGTACGATTGACAGATACAACCGGAATCCCGTTTGCCACAGCATGACCACGCTGGGATATCATCCAGGCCTCTCGTTGCCGGCTTTTTTCTGCGGCCGGATCAGTAGATTCATAACCGATCGCGGTAGGGTAAATCAAAATATCGGCACCGGCAAGCGCCATTAGTCTTGCCGCTTCAGGATACCATTGATCCCAACAAATGAGGACACCAAGTTTGCCCACAGAAGTATGAATCGGCTCAAATCCAAGATCTCCCGGTGTGAAATAAAATTTCTCATAATAAGCAGGATCGTCCGGGATGTGCATCTTTCGGTATTTACCCGCAATCGATCCGTCCCGTTCAAACACTACAGCAGTGTTGTGATAAAGACCAGCTGACCGCTTCTCAAAAAGAGAGGTTACCAGAACAATGTTATATTTAACTGCCAGCTCACTGTAAAACCCGGTTGATTCTCCCGGGATTGACTCAGCAAGATCGAAAAGTGTGGGGTCTTCTGTCTGACAAAAATAGAGCGAGTTATGAAGTTCCTGCAGCACAATTAGCTCTGCTCCATTCGCTGCACACAACCCAATATTAGTCGCTAATTTAGACTTATTCGCCAAAATTTCAGCACTGTTTATTTGCTGTATTAGTCCAATTTTCAGCATTATACGTAATTTTATGTAAATTTAATATTTCAACCTCTTGTCAGCGCACAAAGTAAAATTAAACAAATAATTCGTTTCTCCGTTTACAATAGCCCCTTCGGAAGTTGCATTGTCACACAATGCAACGATCCGTTTTGTCTGATCAGTGCACTACAGTCAATTCCAATAATTTCCCTGCCGGGAAATGCCTTCTTAAGCAATGATCCGGCAATTTTATCCTTTGGAGAATTATAATACGGAACTAAAACGGCACCGTTAATAATTAAAAAATTAGCATATGTTGCAGGTAATCGAAGTTCTCCGTCATAGGCAGCATCAGCCATTGGAAGAGCTATAAGATTATACGGTTTGTTTTCCAGGGTTCTAAAAGTACACAATTCCGATTCCATCCTTTTTAATGCCTCGTAATGTTCATCATTTGGGTCATTGCATTTTACATATGCAATGGTTTCCGGATCACAAAATCGGGCCAGGGTATCAATATGACTGTCTGTGTCATCACCTGCCAGGTAACCTGATGATAACCAATGGATCTGCTTAAGTTCAAACATATCTGTCAGCCGCTGTGCGATCTGCTTTTCAGACAAATAATGGTTTCTATTCTTAGACAATAGGCACTCCCGGGTTGTCAACAGCGTCCCTTTCCCATCAGATTCAATACTTCCACCCTCTAAAACGAGATTCTGCATATCCTTATACATAACCTCCTTTTGAAATACCCCTTCCTGACATAGTGACTGGGTAATCTGATTATCGAAATTTGAGGCGAACTTCATCCCCCAACCATTAAAGGTGAAGTCATAAAGAGTAGGCTGATTATCAAGAAAAACAGTGATGGCGCCATGATCACGCGCCCACGTATCGTTTGAAGGAAGCTCAACAAAAATAACATTCTCAATCCGGCACTTTTTTAATTTGCCCGATAGAACCTTACTATCCTGACAAATAATTAAAACTTTTTCCCGTTTTGAGATTGCCCTTGTAATTGCCACAAAACATTCTTCCACCTCCTTAAGCATATAAGCCCAATCGGTATGTTCATGTGGCCATGTCAGCAGCACACCACTTTGTTCGGCCCATTCAGCGGGTAATACAATATTTGGGTTATTCATTTTTAATATTTCTTTTGTCACTAAGTTACAATTGTCTAAATTTTCCAAATGTCACTTAGACCAAGCTTTACTCTCTCTATTTAAAAGATTCCAGAATTCCTTTTAAAAATTGGTTGTGATCAAATCCATTCTCTGAAAAGCCTAAACGGACAACTACCAGGTTGCGCGAAGGAATTATAAAAACGCGCTGGCCGAGATGTCCATCACAGAAATATAGATCTTCGGGTACATCCTTAAGTTTTTTAGATTTGTTAAGCCAGAACTGGGCACCATACTCGCCATTAGAATCAATAGCTGGTGTTCGGGTATAGTTCACCCAACCTTTCGGGAGAATTGTATCACCCTTCCAAATACCATCATTATAATAGAGTAATCCAAATCGTGCCCAATCGCGCGCGTTGGCATTGCTGTATGAGGATCCTACAAAATTCCCTGAGGCGTCAGTTTCCAGAATCATCGAAGTGACAGCTATCTTATCGAAAATTTCACGATAAGGAAATTCATGATAAGCAAGATCGTTTCCAATCAACGTTCGCATAATCCCCGAGAGGATATTTGATGTTCCGGAAGAGTATTTCCATTCGCTTCCCGGCTTTTTCTGATAGGGAACATCAATGGCAATCTTATAGCAATCATTTGATTTATAGAGCATAGAAGTAACCGGTGAAACATCACCGTAATCCTCATCCCATTTCAATCCGCTGCTCATATGCAGTAAGTTGTCAATTGTGATATCCCTGCGTTGATCATTTAACCATAGGGAAACAGGGGCCGTAGCCTGAACATTCAGTTTGTGTTTTTTGGATAAAACACCTGCCATGGCGTTCATAATGCTCTTCGTCATCGACCATCCCCAGATCCTGGTATCAGGGGTAACGCCGAGCTCTTCGGAGTATTTTTCCGCAATTAGTTCCCCCTTGTAAAGCACAACAACTGCGGCGGTCCATCTTTTATCTGTTAATGGGGAACCAAATGCTGAACTTACCGCATTCTTAAGTTTTAGTGTATCAACTTCTGGGAAAACCGTGTCTTTCCTGAGATCACCGTTCGGCCAGGGTGTCCGCCAAACACCATTACGCTTTGTTAGTGGCAGATTAAAAGTTGTTTTTTGCAAAAGATCTATCCCACTTTGGCCGGTCAGGCAACATCCGAATCCTTCACGATAAACCGCAGTCTGTTTTGCCAGGCCCCAAAAAGAGGTGGTTACCGACTTGTTTTTGAAATCAATAGCACTGCGGGTATATTTTACGATTGAATAATTCAGGTCGAACGACTGAACCAGCTGGGGATCTCTTCCAGAAACAAAAACTGCAGTGGCCATTGTTTTGGCACCATAACCTGTTGCAATATAAAGCTTTGGAAACTGCGATTTGACTAAAATAGCCAGGACTACAATAACAATCAATACCGGGTAGAGAATTTTACGATTTTTCATAATTGATTAATTTAATTCTTTAGGTTTCCTCGAATTCCGGAATTTTCAAATTGGCACATTCTCAAATTAGCACATTTTCAAATTAGCAATTTAGTTCTTCTTACTCCTCCTCCAAAGCCTGCTCGAGTTCATCGGTCATTTCGAGATTGTGATAGACATTTTGGACATCCTCATTATCTTCCAGTTCTTCAATCATCCGCAGAACAATTTTAGCCTCAGAAACTGGCAGTCGTTTGTCAACCTGAGGAACACGCTGCAATTCAGCTTTTTGGGGTTCAATTTTAAGTTCTTCCAGTTTTTTATTGAAATTCCCAAAGTCCTCAAGTGCAGTTGTTACTGTAATGATATCCTCATCTATTTCCAGATCCTCGGCCCCTGCTTCGATAAATTCAAGTTCCAGATCTTCAAGATTGATTCCCTCTTTAACCGGAATTGTAAAAACACCTTTACGGTCAAAAATAAAATTCAGTGACCCTTTTGTGGTCAGGGCACCTCCACGCTTGGTAATGATATGCCGAATATCAGCAACTGTCCGGTTGTTATTATCACTCAGACATTCAACAAATACAGCCACCCTGCCTGCCCCATAAGCTTCAAGAAAAATCTCGGAAAGGTCATTCCCATCCTTTTCACCTTTACTTATGGCCCTGTCAATATTGTCTTTAGGCATATTCTGACCTTTGGCATTGAGAACAGCAATCCTTAATCTGGCATTCATAGCAGGATCACTGATCCCACCCTCTTTCACCGCTACAGTAATCTCCTTGGCTAACCTGGAAAATATATTCGACCGCTTTGCATCCAGTGCACCCTTCTTGCGTTTAATCTTTGACCATTTACTGTGTCCCGACATATTGGTTTTTTTTTGTGGAACACAAATTTAATAAATGAATCGGACATGAAACCATATTTTTATTGTTCTCATCAATTTGGAATTTACTAATCGCCATACCATTTAAAATTCATCATAAATTGGATCTCTTTTTGCTTGCCGTGAATAAGATATTCCACACCAATACCAGGCAGAAATATTTTAGGGCAATCTCAGCGAGTTGACATTTGCAATTTTTATTCCATCTTTCAAGAAAATTATGTTTTAAACACTGTATTTTGTATTAATAAAAAGTAGATGTCGGATTAGAGCCATAGGCTCGATTCATCTTATAACTACGATTTTAAATCCGTAGTATGAAATAAAATACGGAAAAAGAGTGCCTTAGGCACGGCACATTTACCTGTTAAATGGGCCAAACCTGAGATTATTCAAGTCGCAACACATTATTTTTCAATAGATTAATCCGTCAGCTAACGGACATTGTTGCCATTTTGTTTGAGGCTACTCCTCTCAAGTCGAAAATTGATTTAACACCTTGCAAAAAGAAATTAAGAAAATACGACGATAAACAATTCTAATTACTTAAATCCCATACCTTTCAAATAAACCATTTGGTTTTTGTCTGATAATCCACTAATTTGCACCCTATCAAACGATAAAATATCTTGCTTCTTGAATTTGAAAAATTTCAATTATTCTTTGATTTTAGATTCAGATTCAAAGGATAATATATTATCTCAAAATTGCACTGCAACTAATTACCAATTTATGAATAAGCCCTTAATCAGCAGAGAAAATCCGGATAAGAAATTTGTAATTGCTCAGAACCTGGATCAAACGGGGAGAGAGTTTCTTAGTTGTATTCAGCAGTATTCGCTCTTGATTAATAATCTAGACTTTAAAAAAGTCGGCATCTATTCAGAGAACAGGGTGGAGTGGATTTATACATTTTATGCCGCTCTTCAAAGTAATTGCATTGCAGTTCCAATTGATTACCTGGCATCAGCCGAAGATGTTGCGTATATTCTTGATGATTGCCATCCGGAATTGTTATTTATCAGTTCAGGCATGGAGGAGGCCTATCAAAAAGTAATTGAGAAAAGTATATTCAGGCCCCGAATAATCCGGTTTGAAGATCACCCGGTCGTCAGTGATCAATCCGAAAACAGTTGGGAGGGTCCCGACGATAATGAAACTACTGCAGTAATAATATATACTTCAGGCACCACAGGAAACCCGAAGGGAGTTATGCTCTCCTATACAAATATCATCGCCAATATGAATGCGGTGATTGAAGCGGGAATCTTTAATTCAGGGAGTCAGGTTTTGGTACTCCTCCCCTTGCATCATGTATTTCCCCTGATCGGTTCTCTGATGGTTCCGCTCTATGCAGGGGGAACTATCGTCGTTTGTCCATCGATGCAGACACCCGACTTAATGAAAACGCTGGCGGACAATCAGGTTACTGTAATGATAGGTGTTCCAAGACTTTATGATCTGATTTATCGGGGGCTAATGGCCAAAATCAATCAGAGTCCTATTGCACGACTTCTTTTGAAAGTTGTATACCTTACTAAAAGCCGAAAACTTGGTTCACTCCTGTTCAAGAAAGTTCATGTCGGTTTAGGGGGTCATTTAAAATTTATGATTGCCGGGGGAGCTGCTCTGAATAAAGAGGTTGGAAATTTTTTCTATGCAATCGGCTTCGATATTCTCGAGGGTTTTGGAATGACAGAGGCTGCTCCGATGATCACCTTTCCAAGACCAGGGAAAATTAAAATCGGCTCAACAGGTCAGGCTTTACCCGGACTTACCCTCGAGATCAGAGATGGTGAGATTGTAGCCAAAGGGCCCAATATTATGAAGGGATATTACAATCGTCCGGAGGAGACTGCCGAAGTGATCAAAGATGGCTGGCTCTATACGGGTGATCTGGGTCGTATTGAAAAGGGCGGTTTTCTCTACATTACAGGGAGAAAAAAGGAGATCATCGTTCTGTCTAATGGCAAGAATATCAATCCAGTAGAACTGGAAATGAAGCTGGAAGGCACTTCACCAGCCATAAAGGAGGCTGGAGTATTTATGTACAAGGAGCTGCTCCATGCCGTAATAGTTCCCGATTCCAACTATTTGTCCGATAATAATATATCAGATCCGCAATCCTATTTCCGGGATGTCGTATTGTCTCCCTTTAACGCCGCAATTAGTCCGTATAAACAAATCAAACAATTTACCCTGATCGATCAGGAGTTGCCCCGCACGCGATTGTCAAAACTTCAGCGGTTTAAACTGGAAGAGTTGATTATTAACACTGCAGGGAAAAAAGATAAACTTCAGGAACCTACCAGCGTGGAATACGTCGTTTTGAAAAATTTTATAGAATCTCAGGTTGATACCACTATTTCGGCCAGTGACCATTTGGTATTTGACATAGGACTCGATTCTTTGAGCAAACTAAGTTTAATTGATAACATCGAAAAAACCTTTGGTGTAAAAATAAGCGAAGAGGAATTAATTAAGTTCCCCTCAGTTTTGGCTATATCAGAATACATCAACAATCATAAATTATTTTTCAAACAGGAAGACACCAACTGGATGGGGCGTTTAAAGGATGAAACGACGGTTGATCTCCCGAAATCCTCCTTCTTATTGAAAGTAATCGTCCGGTCAGTACGACAAATCTCCAAGCTTTTTTTAACCATCGAAGGAAAAGGATTTGAGAATATTCCTCAGGGTGCTTGCTTCTTCGCATCAAACCACCAAAGTAAATTAGATGCGTTTTTGATTCTCTCCTTTCTTGATAATAAGACCCTGGCAAATACCTATTCATACGCCAAGAAGGATCATGTTAAGGGTGCAGTCCGAACCTATCTTGCAGCCCACACCAACCTGATAGTTATGGATTTAACAAAAGAGCTCAAGGAGTCAATCCATAAAATGGCTGAGGTGGTCAAGCTTGGTAAAAAAATCCTTATATTCCCCGAAGGGACCCGCACAACATCAGGGGAACTGGGGAAATTTAAGAAAACCTATGCTATTTTAAGTTCAGAATTAAACACCCCCATTGTGCCCATCGTCATTTCAGGTGCTTACTATGGTGATCCGACCGACCGGCTCAGAATCAGAAGAACCAAAATCGTTGTTGAATTTCTCCCAGCAATCAATCCGGAAGGGTTGACTCCGGATGAACTGAATAACCTTGTTAGACAAAAGATTGAAGAACAGCTGATAAATTAAATTGGTTTCTGGTCAACGCCAGGGTATGAAAGTTATTCGATAAGTCACCGGGTGAGTGTTCAGATCATGGACACTCACCCGGTGACTCCCAAATACCGAAATTCTCATATCGAAAATGTTCAAATCTATTAATTATTTATATTTACAAAAAATCTAGAAAAATGATAACTAAAGAGAAACTTATACAGGCAATTAAAGATATGCCTGAAAATTTCAGTATTGAAGATATTATTGAGGAGTTTGTATTACTCAGCAAAATTGAAGAAGGTATAGCCGATGTTGAGTCTGGGAGAGTCTTTTCTGAAAAACAGGTAGCAGAAAAAATGGAAAAATGGTTGAAGTAATTTGGTCATACAAAGCTTATGATGACTATAAAAATATCGTAGAATTTATTGCTTTGGACTCGGAATACTATGCATCTCTGATTGCACGAAAGATCTGGACTGAAATTAAAAGAATTGGAATTAATCCATTTGCAGCACGAAAGGTCCCGGAAGCAGGATATAATAATCATATCCGAGAATTCATCACAGGTAATTATAGAATTATCTTTCAGATTATAGATAATAAGTGTTATCTACTTACTATTCACCACACTTCAAGAAACCTTAAGAAAAAATCACTTCTGGCGCAATTAAGATAGGCCACCCAACATCACCATATTCTTAAAAATTCAATCGAAAATATTCAGTTCTCTAAGGACCGATCGCTCATTCCAATACCCCCTTAATTATTATATCATCTATTTTATCCCCTTCCTTCCCCTAAATATATAGGGGGGGCATAAACTTTTTTATAGCAATTGTTGTTATTCCATCATAACTAAGCTTTTTCCTTTTATTGCTATAACTAATAAACCCCATATAATGGAACGAAGAACCTTCTTGAAAAATTCAGCGCTCTCTGCTGCCGGAATATTAATATCCAAAGACCTATTTAGCAAACCAAAAGGTCAGATATATGGCCATAATGAAATGACCTACAGGCTTAATACACAATGGGGTGCTCTGAATCCAAAAAAAACACCTGTAAACGATTGTCATGAAATGATCCAGGATGTTAAAGGACGTATTCTTTTATTGACCAATGAAACAAAAAACAATATCATTATTTATAATAAAAGCGGACGTCTGATCGATACCTGGGGTAAAGAATTTCCGGGAGCTCACGGACTTACTGTTCAGCATACGGGGAAAGAGGATTTTTTATTTATTACAGATACTGTTAAACATCAGGTCTTTAAGACCACTATTGACGGAAAGATTCTGCTTACCATAGATGCCCCGGCCGATCTTCCTGCATATCAGAAGAAAGATGCTTTTGTTCCAACCGAAACAACCGTTCTTGAGAATGGGGACTTCTACATCGCTGACGGCTACGGCGCACAACATATTTTGCATTACGATGAAAATGGCCGTTTAAAAAATTCTTTCGGCGGACGTGGCGACGGCGAAGAACATTTTGACAATGCACACGGAATATGCATCGATTACCGGAATTCGACCCCTACTTTGCTGATTACTGACAGAACACGCAATGCATTTAAACGATTTTCGCTGGACGGAAAATTAATCGAAGTAATTCACCTTCCAGGTGCATGTGTCTGCAGACCAGTTATTAAGGGTGATTATCTTTATGCGGCAGTCTTACGCTCACCAAGTCTGAGCAACGAAAAATCCGGTTTTGTCACCATTTTGAACAAAGAAAATAAGGTGGTCTCAAACTTAGGTGGGTCAGAACCCGTTTATGAAAACAATAAACTGACACCGCTATCTCAAACGGATAAAATATTTATCCATCCCCATGATGTGTGTGTGGATGATGAAGGAAGTTTATATGTTGCCCAGTGGGCATCAGGAAAAGTGTATCCCTATAAGTTTACAAAAGCCTAATTTATCAAATGCAGAAAAAATACATTCTCTACGTAACAACCAGTTTTATTGCTATTTGCATAATATCCGGCATTGTATATTTGAAAAAATACAATCTCAATAGCCGTGAAAATTTAGTCTCCTACAACAGGGACATCCGCCCTATACTTTCGGATAAATGTTTTGCCTGTCATGGTCCGGATGCAAATAAGCGGAAAGCCGGATTAAGATTAGACCAACAGTCTGGAGCCTATGCTGAATTGAAAAAAAACAAAGGTCATTTTGCGATTATTCCGGGCGATCCTGAGAAAAGTGAAGTGATCAGCCGAATAGAGTCAAATGATCCATCTCAATTAATGCCACTGCCCGAGAGTCACCTTACGAAACTAAATCACGATGAGATTGGCCTGTTTCGCAAATGGATTAAAGAGGGGGCAAAATATGAAAAACACTGGGCATTTGTTCCCCCTGTAAAATTGCAAATTCCTGAAGTTAGCGACAAGAGCTGGACTAAAAACGAGATTGACCATTTTATCCTGCATAAATTGGATCAAAAAGGATTTAGTCCCAATGACGAAGCTTCAAAGGAAATATTGATCAAACGGGCATTTGCAGATATTACCGGCCTCCCTCCTACCTATCAGGAGGTTAGTCACTGGAGTGCCACATCGGGTAAAGATTGGTACAGTCAATTATTGGATACCCTTTTACAAAAACCTTCCTATGGTGAAAAGATGGCTATCTTATGGTGTGATTTGGCACGGTATGCCGATTCATTTGGATTTCAGGATGATAATATTAGATCGCAGTGGCCCTGGAGAGATTGGGTAATTAACGCATTTAATAAAAATATCCCTTACGATAAATTTCTGACCGATCAGATTGCCGGAGATTTACTCCCGAATGCAACGAAAGAGAATATTTTAGCCACCGCTTTTTTCCGAAATCACAAATACACCGAAGAGGGTGGCATCATCGAGGAGGAGTATCGTGTTTCGTACAATATCGACAAAACAAGAACTTTTGGGAAAGCGATATTGGGAGTCACAATCGAATGTGCACAATGTCATGATCATAAGTACGATCCATTCTCAAATAAAGATTATTACCAGCTGTATGCATTCTTCAATGTTAGTAAAGAGAAGGGTTTTGAAGGGGATGTAAGTACCTCCACGCCTGCCAAGGCTCCAAAGCTTTTCATTAACAGCGAGGAGATCAAAAAATTTATGCCGTACGTTAATCCCGTTGATACTAATTCATTGCAGGTTTCGGTAATGGCAGATGATTCGGTGAAAAAGTCGACTTATATTCTGAGCCGTGGAAGATACGACGCTCCGACGAATATTCTTGTTAAACCAACAGGTCTTGAGTCGATTATGCCATACGACACACTGGCTTATCCGCGTAACAGGCTGGGGCTTGCACAATGGACGATCAATAAAAAGAATCCATTGACAGCGCGTGTGTTTGTTAATTTTATCTGGCAGGAGATTTTTGGTAAAGGAATTGTTAAAACGTCAAGCGATTATGGTTTGCAGGGAGAATTACCTTCTCATCCTGAACTTTTGGATTGGCTGGCCGTTGACTTTATGGATCACAACTGGGATATCAAATATTTAATTAAAAAAATACTTACAAGTAATACCTATTGCCAATCGAGCGAAGTTAGCAGGAAGCAGTTGGAGCAGGATTCTGAGAATGTCTATTATTCAAGAGCACCCCGCATTAGGTTCAAGGCTGAGATTATCCGGGACTGGGTATTAAGCAGCAGTGGCTTATTGAATCCCCGAATTGGTGGGCCCAGTGTAAAACCTTATCAGCCTAAAGGGGTATGGGAAAGCACCTCTTCAGGCAGAGGGGTACTCGCCACATACAAACAAGACCATGGTCCTATGATCTACCGTCGGGGTTTGTATACCATCTTCAAATTGACCGCGCCTCCACCAAGTTTAATGATCTTTGATGCCAGCAGCAGGGACCAGTGCGAAGCCAGACGATCAAGTACCAATACCCCATTGCAAGCCTTGACGATGCTTAATGATCCAACCGTTCTGGAGGCATCGCGGGTTTTAGCAGAAAACATTTCCATTACTCCAAAAGACCTTGAAGAAAAAATAGACCAGGCTTTTGAATCAATCCTCGTGCGAAAGCCATCTAAATTTGAGCGAAATAAATTAATTGAGTATTGCCGCAAACAACAGGAATATTTTAAGGAACATCCCGATTTATTAAAGCTTACTCTGGAAACGGGGGAATACAGACATCCGAAAGAGAATCATAATACACTGGAAACCGGAGCTTTAATGAAAACAATCCTGGTTATTTACAATTTAGAAGAAGCCATAACAAAATCTTAATTAACCCTTATGAGAGAATTTTTAGAACATGGTTTAAACCAAAACAGACGTAAGTTCCTGTCGAAATTAAGCCTGGGGATTGGCGGGTTGGCATTAGGATCACTTATGGTTCCCGGAATTTTTGACGGAAAGAATGAAGATGATCTTTTTTCAAATGTACTTCCGCATTTTGCGCCCAAGGCAAAACGAATTATCTACCTTTTCCAAAATGGTGCCCCTTCTCAGTTAGATCTTTTTGATTATAAGCCGATGCTGCAAAAAATGCAGGGGGAGGATTTGCCAGCGAGTATCAGAATGGGTCAGCGACTTACGGGGATGACTGCCAACCAGGCGAAGTTCCCCCTGGCGGGAACAAAATTCAATTTTTCGCAGCATGGGAAGAGTGGTGCGTGGTTCAGTGAAACCCTCCCCCATCTGGCAAGTATGAGTGATGATTTATGTTTTGTCCGCTCAATTTATACAGAGGCGATCAATCACGATCCTGCTTTAACATTCTTTCAGACTGGTGCCCAGGTTGGAAACCGACCAAGCATGGGATCCTGGATCAGTTATGGTTTAGGGAGTGAAAATAAAAACCTTCCGGCTTTTTGTGTTTTGCTTAGTAAAGGCAAGGGAAATGGTCAGGGAGTCTATTCAAAATTATGGTCCAATGGATTTCTGGATTCCATCCACCAGGGAGTTCAGTTTAGCAGCGGTGAAGAACCTGTGAAATATCTGACAGATCCCGAATTTATAAACCGGTCAGATAAAAGGGCCATGCTCGATGAGATCTCGGCACTTAACGATGCAGCCTATAAAAATATAGGAGATCCTGAAATTGTCACCAAGATTCAACAATACGAATTAGCTTACCGGATGCAGATGGCCGTTCCGGAACTTACTTCACTGCAAAATGAGCCGGAATCGATTATCAAGATGTACGGTCCGGATTGTCTGATCCCCGGTACTTATGCAGCAAACTGTTTGCTTGCCAGAAAGTTATCCGAAAATGGGGTTCGGTTTGTGCAGCTCTATCACCAGGGTTGGGATACCCATGGAAATCTCCCAAAAGAGATTGAGGGTCAGTGCAAAGATGTGGACCAATCGTCTGCTGCCTTGATCAAAGATTTAAAGCAACGGGGTTTACTCGATGAAACATTGGTCATCTGGGGCGGCGAATTTGGCAGAACAAACTATTGCCAGGGTGCATTGACAAAAGACAATTATGGACGCGACCATCACCCCCGGTGTTTTACAATTTTCATGGCTGGAGGGGGTATCAAACCCGGTGTATTTGGAGAAACTGACGAATTTGGATATAACATAACCAAGATGCCCGTCCATGTTCACGATTTTCATGCCACAGTGATGCACCTGATGGGAATTGACCACGAAAGGTTTACATTCAAACACCAGGGAAGACGATACAAATTAACTGATGTGGCTGGCAATGTTGTTCATGATATAATAAGCTAGTAATGAGCGAGAAAAAGATTTATCAACTGCTTGAATTATCCTTATGGGTTCTAAATCCATTAATACTCGTTTTAGCCATTTACAATCAGAAAATTGAGCCGGGTTTATTTTTACAATGGATAGGGAAGCTCCATCCATTAGTACTGCACTTCCCGGTTGTTTTTGGAATGTTGATTGCGATCTATTTTCTGTTTTTCCAGAATCGCCGATTTCCTCTTAACACCGAAAAATTACTTTTGGCAATAAATGCTTTTATTGCGAGTGGAGTTGTTATATGCGGCCTTCTTTTGTCAAAACAAAATGCCTATGACAACGATCTGATTAATTTGCATAAATGGGGAGGCGTCGCTATTGCCCTTTTAAGCTGGCTGTTACTTTATCTTCTTGATCTGAAAATCAGTTTCAAAAAATACCTGGCTCTTTTTTTTCTGGCCATTCTTATCGGATCGACTCACAAGGGGGCGCAGCTTACCCATGGTGTTAACGCGTTAAGTTTCCCACAGTCGCCCGCTACACAGACGGAGCATAAATCGGCCACTGACAGCTTATCGACACTTTATGAAACATCCATTGCGCCAGTTTTATCACAAAAGTGTATCAGCTGTCATGGTGTTGATAAAATCAAAGGGGATTTGCAACTCAATACCCCTGAAAATATTCTGAAAGGGGGTAAACATGGTGATATCCTCAAGGGAGATCTCAATAAAACTGCACCTCTTTTAGAAAGGATCCATTTGCCTCTTGCCGATGAAAAGCATATGCCACCCGAGGGGAAAATGCAACTCACATCTGATGAGCTAAATACACTAACTAAATGGTTAAAGGGCGGTGCCAGTTTTAAGCTTAAATTAAGTCAGTTGTCACCCGGTGACAGTTTACTTCTTATGGCTAAAAATTCCAATCCTGTTTCAAATGCCAAATTTGAACCTAAAGGGAATCTTCCTGATTTAAAAGAGTTTAATTCTAACTATTGCTCAGTCAATTACCTTTTTCATGGTAGTGATGAAGTAGAGGTGAATTTTTTCCAGGGATCATTTTATAATCACGATAATCTAAAAAAACTGGAGAAAATCAAAAGTCAGATTGTAAACCTGAATATGCAGGGGATGCCGTTGAAAAAAGAAGATCTGGATATTATCATACAAATGAAGAATTTGCAGTCTGTAAACTTAAATAGCACAAAACTGGATATAGCTTCACTTGAGGTACTAAAGTCGTTGCCCGGCCTGAAATCTGTTTCAATCTGCGGAATTGAATTTGACGAACCAGGAATAAATAAGTTTCTGGAACATGCCAGATTTTCAGAATTAAATGTCTGGACAAAGAACGGAACTCAGAAGCAACTTGAAAAGATCATGCAGAAGTACCCTTCAATAAAAATTATAGTTGGCGATAATCTGGAAGATCAGGTAATGAAGATCAGTAATCCAACCATTGAACAGGACTCTCTAATTATCCCAACTCACGTAGATGTTAAGTTAAAGCATCTCTTAAAAGGTGTTGTGATCAGATATACAACCGATGGAAGTGAACCTGACAGTATTAAAAGTCAGGAATTTAAGGAAAAATTCAGATTGACATCTAATACAGTGCTGAAGATTAAAGCCTACCGGGCCGGATGGAAAAGCAGTGATGTCGTTCAACGGACTTATTACAAATCCGAGATTCATCCTGATTCCATTAAATTACTTACACAGCCAGATCCACAACACAAAGGAAATGGATCCAAAACTCTGATTGACTATGACCTTGGCGAAAACAACAGATATACAGATAAATGGCTAGGTTATAGGGATTCGAATATGGATTTAATTATTGGATTTAATCAGAGCAAGCCATTAAATTCTGTGTATTTCAATGCCTATATCGAAATCGGAGCTGAAATTTTCCCTATTGCTGCTATTACAGCGCAAGGGAGTGAAGATGGAAAGGTGTTTAAAAAGATAGCTGAGGCAAAATTTCCTGTGGCTCAAAAAGATGACCCTTCCGGTGCCAAAACGTTCACCTGCAATTTTCCAAAGGGAACCTCTTTTAAATATTATAAGTTTAGTGTTTCGAATGTTAAAAGTATGCCTGTTTGGAGAAAAGATCGCAAAGGAAAACCTGCGTGGATATTCGTGGATGAATTGTTTTTGAATTAGTAGAGACGCGGCGTGCCACGAGTAGAGACGTGGCATGCCACGTCTCTACTAATTAATTTACACAAAAAAAACGGGCACCAATCTGATGCCCGTTTTTTATTGAATATATTTTCAAAGGTTTAAGCCAAAAGCGCTTTTACCTGGTTGTAAATATTCTCAGCTGTAAATCCAAGTTGTTGATCAAGAACATCATAAGGGGCTGAAAAGCCAAATGAGCTAAGTCCCCAGATTGCGCCGGAATCACCAACAAGGCCACGTAAAGTTACCGGAAGACCGGCTGTCAATCCAAATTTAGGAACGTTAACCGGAAGGACACTCTCCTGATATACTTTATCCTGTTCGCGGAATAGTCCTTCAGAAGGGGCAGAAACTACCCGCACCTGAAGACCATCACGTTCACGAAGCAAAACAGCACCTTCTACCAATGAAGCTACTTCAGATCCTGAAGCAACAAGGATAACCGCCGGATTTTCACAATCTTCGATCGTGTAAGCCCCTTTGGCAGCCTGCTTTGCCTCTTCGTAGCGACTGGTATTAGCAGGAAGATCTTTAATATTTTGTCTGGAAAGGATCAATGCCGTTGGGGTGGACGTATTCTCCATAGCCAGTTGCCAGGCAACTGTAGTCTCCTGAGCATCAGCAGGTCGTAAAACCAATGTGGAGTTCTCCCCATGATGATTCTTGAGGTGTTCCATCAGACGGAGCTGAGCTTCATGTTCAACCGGCTGGTGTGTTGGACCATCCTCGCCGACCCTGAAGGCATCGTGTGTCCAGATATATTTAACGGGTAATTCCATTAAAGCGGCCATGCGCAGTGCCGGTTTCATATAGTCCGAGAATACAAAGAAAGTCCCGCAAGCGGCAATGATTCCCCCATGAAGGGCAATACCATTCATAATTGAAGCCATGGTGAGTTCACAAACCCCGGCCTGTAGAAAAGCACCAGAAAAATCACCGTTTTTGAATGCTTTTGTGTTATTCAGAAATCCGTCTGTCTTATCTGAATTAGAGAGGTCAGCCGAGGAAACAATCATATTCTCAATCTCTTTGGCAAAAGCTCCAAGTACAGTGGCGGATGCATTACGTGTAGCAGCACCGGCTTTCTGAACAATTTTTGAGTAATCAAACTCCGGAACATCCCCGGAGAGAAATTTATCGAGTTTGGCGGCCAGTTCCGGATTTGCATCCGCCCAGGCATCCTCCTGATCATTTTTTGTGTTGGCCCAGGCCTCTAATGTTTCACGACGTTTGGCATAAAGCTCAGCTACATCGGGGAAGATCACAAAAGGATTTTCAGGGTCACCACCAAGATTGGTCACAGTTTTTTTGAAAGAGGCACCTGCATGGGTTAATGGTTGACCATGAGTAGAACACTGCCGTTCGAAGTTTGAACCATCTTCTTTGATTGCCCCTTTACCCATTATCGTCTTACCGACAATAATGGTTGGTTTTGTTTTTTCAGTTAAGGCACTTCGAATAGCATCACGAATGGCATCTCCATCATTTCCGGCAATGGTTAAAACATTCCATCCCCAGGCTTTGTACTTCATTGCCGTATCCTCAGTGGTAACAGCATCTGTGCCTGTAGAGAGTTGAATATCATTGGAATCATAAAACATGATCAGGTTATTCAGTCCAAGAAAACCGGCAAGACGCCCGGCTCCCTGGGAAATCTCCTCCTGGATTCCGCCATCTGATATAAAAGTATAGGTCTTATGTGCCATCCATTCGCCAAACCTGGCCACAAGAAATCGTTCGGCAATTGCAGCACCTACAGCCATCGTGTGACCTTGTCCCAACGGACCTGAGGTATTCTCGACACCGCGTTCAGGATCAACTTCCGGATGACCAGGAGTTACAGATCCCCACTGGCGGAAGTTTTTAAGATCTTCGAGAGAATAGTTACCAGCCAATGCAAGAACGGAATAGAGCATAGGTGACATATGCCCCGGATCAAGGAAAAACCTGTCACGGAAAGGCCAGGTCATCTCGCTGGGATCATAATTTAAGAATTCGGTAAACAGGATATTTACAAAATCGGCCCCACCCATTGCACCTCCGGGATGTCCCGAATTCGCTTTCTCGACCATTGCAGCAGAAAGAATACGGATATTATCTGCGGCTCTGTTGGTTGCTGAATTACTCATTAGCGTACTGTTTGATAATAATTATTTGAAAAATATTGATAAAATCTTCTACTTAGGCAAAATAGATCACAAATCTCACTTTTTAGTTTTTACCTATAGGCGAGATTAATTCATTACATATCAATAGCTTGACTATTTTAAATTTAATGCCCTTGCCATAAACACACCATCAATAGCTATTATTTTCCCAATGATCTCATCGGAAAGAGATTCATTATTCGTATCTATTATATTATAGGCAACATCCCCTCTGTTTTTATTCAACATATTATCAATGTTGATTCCAGCCTGTGCCAGAATAGTTGTAATTTGACTGATAATATTGGGAATATTTTTATTGGTCACCAGCAGGCGGGCACCACTGTTTCGTTCGAGTTCTGCTGCAGGGAAATTAACAGAATTACGTATATTTCCGTTTTCAAAGAAATTACGAATCTGTTCAGCGGCCATGATAGCACAGTTCACTTCTGATTCATTTGTAGAGGCTCCAAGATGAGGAATAGCAACAACTTTATCAGCTTTTAATAGTTCGGCATTAGGAAAATCGGTAAAATAGGCTCCAACTTTCCCCGAATTAATTGCCTCAATGATATCGGCATCAACGACCAATTCGCCGCGAGCAAAGTTTAGGATCTTAACTCCATTTTTCATCAATTTAAGTTTATCTGAATTGACAAACCCTTTTGTCTCTGCCATCAATGGAATTTGCAGTGTAATAAAATCAGCTTTTGCCAGCATCGACTCAATACCAAAAGCGCGAACCACGTCATGATGTAAATTCCAGGCATGATCTACTGAAATATAAGGATCATACCCAACTACATTCATACCAAGCGACTGAGCGGCATTGGCCACCAAAACTCCAATAGCTCCAAGACCTACAACAGCAAGTGTTTTACCTTTTATCTCACTCCCGCCAAAATTCGCCTTCCCTTTTTCTACTAAAGCCGGGACTTTATCGCCCTCATCGACAAGAGTTTTAGCCCATTGAACTCCTCCGATCAGATCACGTGAAGCCAACAACAGGGCAGCGATTACAAGTTCCTTAACTCCATTGGCATTAGCGCCCGGGGTATTAAAAACAACAATCCCATTTTCGGTGCATTTTGCAATTGGAATATTATTCACACCGGCACCGGCTCTTGCAATAGCTTTAACCGATTGGGGTATCTCCATATCGTGCATACTATAACTGCGCAGAACGATGGCGTCAGGATCAGTCATTTCGCCGGAAATTTCATAGTTGGTAGCAGGAAAAACCTGAAGACCTTCCGGATCGATCTTGTTAAGTGTTTGAATTTTATACATATTAAACTATTTAAGAGTTCGATTGTTTCCAAATGCAAATATCACAAAAAAGCGCCGGTTATTTCAGCTTCAGGAGGTAATATTTTGATTTTTTTATTGTTTGATGAGAATAATCGAAATAATTTGGAATTTCAACCCTTTTCAGACAATTATCTGTAAATTCGCATAACTTTTAAAGCATAAGTTCAAAAGTTTTAAAAATTGTGTGAATGGAATTACTCGACCAAATTAGAGAGAAGGCGCGGAACCTTCAAAAAAGAATAGTTTTAGCTGAAGGGACAGAATTAAGAACCCTCAGGGCTACAGAAATATTGATTCGTGAAAAACTAGCTAAAATAATCTTACTTGGTGATCCTTTGATAATTAAAGAAATCGCTTCACGGGAAGGAATTACAATTTCAGGTGCCGAAATTATTGATCCAAAAACTAGCCCTCAAAGGGAGCATTATGCACAATTGATGGTCGAAATCAGAAAAAGTAAAGGATTAACGACCCAAGAAGCACTTGAATCGTTGAATAATCCACTGGTCTTTGGACCTCTGATGATTAAGGCAGGAGATGCTGATGGAGAAATTGCCGGAGCCATAAATTCAACCGGAGATGTGCTTCGTCCGGCGCTCCAATATGTTAAGACCTTACCGGGAGTAAGTGTCGTTTCCGGAGTGTTTTTTATGCTCTTCAAGGATAAAACAATTGGCGAAAATGGGATTCTCGTATTTTCAGATTGCGCAGTTATGCCTGACCCTGATGAAAGACAATTAGCCGAAATTGCTGTTACTACCGCTAAAACAGCCAGATCAATAGCGAATATTGAACCGCGCGTTGCTATGCTCTCCTTTTCAACAAAAGGAAGTGCCCAGCATCCACTTGTTTCTAAAGTTGAAAATGCTACCAAAATAGCACAGGAGATGGCTCCCGATCTGATGATTGATGGGGAATTGCAACTCGACGCTGCATTGAGCGAAGAAGTTGGCCGGTTAAAATGTCCGGGAAGTAAGGTTGCAGGAAAAGCCAACGTGCTTGTATTTCCCGGACTCGAGGCAGCAAATATTGGCTATAAACTGGTGCAAAGACTTGCTGGAGCAGAAGCTATTGGCCCTATACTGCAGGGAATGGCTGCCCCTATAAATGATTTATCAAGAGGTTGCTCGGTGAGCGATATCGTCAATATGGTCGCTATTACTGCAATTCAGGCAGGGTGAGAAGAATTTGATAATGTGCTAATGGGGTAATGTGCTAATAGGGTAATGTGCTAATAGGGTAATGTGCTAATGGGGTAATGTGCTAATAGGGTAATGTGCTAATGGGGTTATGTGCTAATGGGTGTCTAGTCCTGAAATAGGTTTACAGAAAAAGTAAACAAAAATCAGGACAAGTCAGTGCTAATGGGGTAATGTGACTATTTTGCGGTTAAGTCTTGATCTGCAGTCATTTGACTGACAAACATACAACATATTGATATTGAGTAAAAAAGTGATCAAAAACATAAGAATTTTCAGAAATGGAAGAGCTATTAATTGAACCTATTGAGGATTTTGGGTTAAGCAAGAAAGAGCAGCAACGGACACTTTTCTCGAAAATTGGAATCGTGGGATGTGGCAAAGATGGACAAAACATAGCCCGAATTGCAAGTGCAAATGGTATTGAAGTGGTGTTTATCGAGCTTTCGGAGGACCGGATCCAAAATGCCTACAATCGATTAGGGGTCGTATTGGACCGCCGGATCGATAATTGGGGGATGACCCAGGGGGAGAAGAAACTTATCCTTTCAAGAATCAAAGGAAGTTTAGACTATAGGGATTTAAAGGACTGCGATTTCGTGATTGAAGCGATCAGGGCCGAATCCAGTGAAAGGAAGATTACCGAACGGATGGAGGTATTCAAAAAAGTTGAACAGGTAGTCTCGCCCGATTGTATCATTGCCACAAATTCGACTACAATTATTATTACCGAGCTCTCCTCCGAGTTAAAATACCGCGACAGGTGTGTCAGTCTCCATTTCTTTGTTCAGTCTCCTGAGGCCAGAGTGTGTGAAGTCGTAAAAGGGTTATATACCACTGGAGAGGTATATGATAAAGTATTGAAATTTGTTAAAATGGTTAATCGCCAGGCTATACCGGTTGAAGAATCGGCAGGTCTGATCTCGATCAGACTATATACCGCTTTATTAAATGAAGCTTGCGAGGTGCTCCTCGAAGGGGTTGGTGCGATGGTTGATATTGATACAGTCTGGAAAGTTGGATTCGGAATGCGTTTTGGTCCGTTTGAACTGGCTGATATTCTTGGAATTGACAAAATCAATCGATGGATGGAGAACCTCTACTCCGAATTTGGAGACCCAAGGTATATGGCTTCACCGGTAATTAAAAAATTAGTACGGGCAAGGAGATTCGGAATCCATACCTGTTGCGGATTTTATACCTATGATCAAAATGGCAAAATGATTGGGAATGGCCCGATTGCCACTGAAAGAGAATAAGGTGAAATTTAAGTATCAGGAAATCTTAAACTTAAAAAAATATTGGCTCTGGCAACTTCCCAACAGAGGGTCAACCTAAAATAAAACATGAAATGAAAATATTAGTTATAAACTGCGGAAGCTCCTCTATAAAATACCAGTTTTATGCCCTGGAAAGTAAACGAATTTTGGCTAAAGGGATTGTGGAAAAGATTGGGATGAAAGGATCTTTCCTGAAACACGAAAAAGAATCGGGTCAAAAGGTGCTTTTTGAGGGTGAGATTCTCGATCACAAAATTGGAATCGAATATATACTTGGAGTTTTATCGAGTTCAAAACATGGATGCATCGCATCTCTGAACGAGATAAGTGCCGTGGGACACCGCGTCGTTCATGGGGGTGAAGAATTCAGTGAAAGTGTGTTAATTACCGATGAAATCATAACGACACTTGAGAAATTTATCGAATTGGCTCCTTTGCATAATCCACCAAACATTAAGGGAATTTATGCGTTAAAAGCGTTGGTTCCTGACGTTCCACAGGTTGCGGTCTTTGATACTGCTTTTCACCACACTATTCCACAGCATGCATTTATGTACGCAATACCCTACGCACTGTATAAAAAATACGGAATTCGCAGGTATGGTTTTCACGGCACAAGTCACAAATATGTTGCTAACAGGGCTTGCGAAATACTGGGTTTAGATCCTGATTCAACACGAGTGATAACCTGTCATTTAGGGAACGGGGCATCGGCGTGTGCGATAAAGAATGGCAAATCGATTGATACATCGATGGGATTTACCCCGGTTGAAGGATTAATTATGGGAACACGGTCCGGAGATATTGACATGGGGGCAGTGGCCTATATCATGGATAAGGAGAAAATTGGCACTAAATCGGCTTCTACCCTATTCAATAAACATAGTGGATTGCTAGGAATTACGGGGATTTCATCCGACTCACGCGAGATTCGTGCTGCAGCAGACAAGGGAGATGAACGATGCCTGCTTGCTATAAAAATGTTCGACTACCGGATAAAAAAATACATTGGAAGTTATGCAGTAGCGATGGGTGGAGTAGATGTATTGGTTTTCACAGGTGGAATTGGTGAAAACTCTGATGTTACACGTAGTGGAGTGTGTGAAGGGCTTGAATTTATGGGAATAGAAATAGATCCTCAGACTAATGAAGGGTTAAGGGGTGAAGAACGGGTAATCAGCAAAGAGGGTTCACGAGTTAAGGTGATCGTTGTTCCAACCAATGAAGAATTAATGATTGCAATTGACACACAAAATATTGTCTGCAAAAAGGAATTGAATTAAATCTCTAAAACCAATCCGTCAAATCCAGGTTCAATGGTAGAAGGTAATTCTGCCAGTAAATCGTCGTGTTTCCCCATCTCGTGACTCATGTGGGTAAGGAAAGATCTTTTGGGAGCTATTTTCCCGATCAACTCAATTGCTTCTGAAAGACTCAAATGTGAAATATGGGTTGATTTGCGTAAAGCACAGATTACCAGCGTGTCAATTCCATACAGCTTATCGATCTCACTTTCTTCAATCGTATTGAAATCTGTCAGATAGGCAAATTTACCAAAACGGAAACCGTATACAGGCAATTTATAATGGTAAACCCGGATAGGAATCACGGGAATTTGACCAATTTTAAACGCCTTACTGTCCAGATCAATCAGGTCCATCTGAGGCGTACCCGGATATTTATTTGTCGAAAAAACATAATTAAAAATGGAGCGGAGATTTTTTTGCACCCGCTCTTCACAATACACATCCATGGGTGATTTACGCAACCAGTTAAAGCTCCGGATATCATCCAGTCCAAAGATATGATCCGCATGTTCATGGGTGAGTAAAATAGCATCCAGATTATCCACATCGTGTCGTAACATCTGTTGTCTGAAATCGGGACCAACATCGACTACAATTCTTGTCGATCCTTCCTCCACCATTATGGCACTGCGAAGTCGCTTATCGCGAGGATCAGTCGATCGACAAACATCACATTTACAGGCAATAACCGGAACTCCTTGCGAAGTGCCGGTGCCCAGCAGGGTTACTCTCATTATCGTCTTTTTGTTATTCAAACATACTCAAAAATTAAGAATGGCAAAGTACAAAATTCAAAATGGATTATAATTCTTTCATTCCTTAATTCTTTCATCCCTTCATTCTTTAATTCCTTCATTCCTTCATTTTATAACCCTACCTTTGGCAAAATTTGAAATATGGGAAATCTTTACCTTATACCGACCACATTAGGGGAATCAGCCACAACGCATGTAATCCCATCAGATGTTGCTGATATCGTTAAAAATATCAAATACTTCATCGTTGAAAATATTCGTACGGCCAGGCGTTATTTGCGGAAATTGGATGCTCAGCTAAATATTGACGAGCTGCATTTTTTCGAATTAAACCAGCATACTGATAGTCATGTTATTGAAGGTTACCTGGATCCTGTTTTTCAGGGTTTTGACGTGGGAATAATTTCCGAGGCCGGATGTCCCGGAGTTGCAGATCCCGGAGCCGAGGTGGTTAAATATGCCCATATTCGGCAGGTCCGCGTTATTCCGTTAGTTGGCCCATCCTCAATTTTGCTTTCGCTAATGGCGTCAGGTATGAACGGACAAAATTTCGCATTTATCGGATATATTCCGGTTAAACCGCTTGAAAGAGTGAAGGCGATCAAAGAGATAGAGAAGAGATCAGGGCTGGAGAATCAAACCCAAATATTTATAGAAGCACCCTATCGTAATTCTCCTTTAATCAATGATTTAATTAAAACATTGATGGATCAGACGCGACTTTGCGTTGCCTGTGACCTGACTTTGGAATCGGAATACATTAAAACTCAAACCGTTGCTCAATGGAAAAAAGAAATTCCTGATCTCAATAAACGGCCAGCAATATTTCTTGTGCAGGCAAGCAGGCAATAGGCCGTTAGGCTGTAGGCATTTAGGCTGTAGGCATTTAGGTAATAGGCTGTTAGGTAATAGGCAGTTAGGTAAAAAGAAATAGCTGATTGGAATAGCAAGGAAAGATCAAATAAGGTCAACGTTTATTTTTGTAGTATTAACCGACAAGGGGTCGAATTAACGGATCCTGTTTTTTTTAAGCAACTGGTATTCATATTCGAAATTAGGGGTAAAAATTCCCTGACCCAACTCCCGTTCAATTTGCGAAGGACTCCAAAACTTCCCTTCTACTACTTCTTCACTATGTAATCTGATTTTTTGGTAATCATACGAAACAAAATAATAAACCAGCTCTGACTCAATATCCGAGTCCCAACGGTAATTACCAAGTGGTTTAGCTGCGAAATTTTCCAGTCCAATCTCTTCATATGCTTCGCGCCGCAGAGCCGTTTCAAGATCTTCGCCAAAAGAGATATGTCCTCCTACTGCAGTATCCCATTTGCCCGGCTGAACAAGTTTCTCAAGAGGCCTTTTTTGCAGAAAAATATAGCCGTGAGAATTCAATACATGAAGGTGAACCACTGGATGAAGAATCTTTTCACCTTTATGGCACAACGATCGAGGCGCTTTACCAATTATTCGTCCATTCTCTTCCACAACCGGAAGCCACTCTTCATTTTCATATTCTGAAGTTGAATTCTCCCCCACCCCATTGGTGCGAATTGATTTACGGTTTTTAAAATATTCAAATCCAAAATAGAGTATAAAAACGAGATAGAATAGGCCTCCACTGATAAATGCCCAAGCCTCTTTACTCATATAAAATGCAGAATAGAAGACTAATGAAGTGTGTAAAAGAACAATGTAAAACAGGTTACGCAAATTGCGCTTGAAAAGTAGCTCCTGCTCCTTATTCATCTCAATCCCTTTCATGTATTTCCGGGTCATGGTTCCAATGATATCAATCGGAGAAAAAACGGAAACACCCAAAATAACAACAAGAATTGATTCGATTAGTGCGGGCTTTAATTTGAAAAATATCTCATTTTCCAAAAGGATTGAGATACCGGATAAGGCAACAAGTAAGGCGGTGTCAAGCAATACAAAACGATCAAGCCGATTTTCACGAATCCAGGTATAAACCATTTCGCCCAGACCAATGATAACTGCTACAACAATCCCAACCTTCATCCCCCAATATTCGTCGGCTATAATAAAGACGAACAGGGGAATAAAACCGGGAAGTAATTTTTTGATATGTGCTGCCTGTTTCACTCAAAGGAGTTATTAGACCACCTCAAACCCGGAATATTTTGATATATATATTCAAATAATACGAATCTATTCATTAATTCTCAAAGTGTTGACTTAATTATTCGGACATAAAAGACCAGCGTAGAATAAGGCGGAATTGCGGAATATTGCTGACCGTAATAAGCAAGTTTTGAAGGGATTATCAATTTCGCTTCACTTCCGTTCTTCATATAGGTTACTCCCTCTTCCCAACCAGGGATAACCCTTCCAGCCCCGACTACAAAAGAAACAGGATAATTAAGACCTGAATTATCAAAATTATACCCATCAAGAACACCTCCGGTCGTACTTTCAGAAATTAAAAATCCGGAATAATAAACATTAACCAAATCACCAACTTTTATAGAATCGGAACCGGATGGAGCAGCTTTTGTCTCAATAAAATATAGTCCTGATGATTTTGGCGCTAAACCAGGATGAAATTTAGCAACATATTTGGCAAGCAGTGTCATTTCCTGCGCTTCTGTTGGCTGATTTACAGAAATTTGATCAATAGTTTTCAGACAAGAAGTGAAACCGGCAGAAAAAAACAGAGCAAGAAAAACCAGTTTTAAAATTCTCATTATATAAAGAAAAATTTTATTAATATTCGAAAAAGTCCCGATTTATAAATCACCTTTTAACTGAGAGGCATACTCTGGAAGCAATGACCGGAAAAGATCAAGCGCTTCATTTATAGGCAGTTTTGTTTCACCTCCGGATGCATTCTTATGTCCTCCTCCATTAAAATGGGCCCCTGAAAATTCATTGGTAGCAAAACCACCCTTCGACCTGAACGAAATTTTGACAATCCCGTTTTTCTCCATAAAAAATGCAGAAAAAACTACTCCTTTTATCGAAAGCGGAAAATTTACAAAACCTTCGGTATCGCCAGGATGAAAATCAAATTTAGTTAATTCTTTAGCAGTTAGCCATATCAATGCAGACCGATATTGTGGAAAAATCTCCATCTTTTCGGCTAAACAATAACCTAACAGACGCATTCTTTTCTCTGAAAAGTTATTGAATAAAGATTCATTTATCCGTTCTTTATCCGCGCCTTTATTGATCAGATCACCAACAATGCGATATGTCGAATGTCGGGAGGCATTATGACTAAAGGAACCGGTATCTGCAATAATCCCAGTGAGTAAAGCATTCGCACCAATCGGGCCAAGATGACCCAATATTCCGATTGCCTCCACAAAATCATAAACCAATTCGGCGGTCGAGCTAACATCTGTATCTGAAAACAAGTATTCAGCCTCGATTTGTGGATCAGGATGGTGGTCAATCAAGACAATCGGGATTGATTTATCACGCAGGTAATCCTCTATTTTTCCAAGTCTTTTGGCATCATTAAAATCCAGAAAAAACAATGCATCAGCCTGATCAATAATCAAATGACATTGCTCCTTATTTTGTTCATAAATAAGTGGTGCCCTCTCTGCACCTAACCAGCTTAAGTATGACGGGTAATCATTGGGAACTATTACCATGGAATCAAAACCAGCATTCAGCAAGGTGTCGTTCAATCCGATGGAAGCGCCAATTGCATCTCCATCAGGATTGACATGAGGAATAATTACAATTCGCTTTACTTCTGACTCAAGCCAATTCTTAACCCTTTTACAGGTATCTACATTAAATCTTTCCAATTACTCTAATTTTTAATCAAAAGGCAAAGATACCATTATTGGTTGTATGGCGATAAATGACGCTTATATTTATTCCTGTTTTCAAATTGAGCTATTTAAATTTGGCTTATTTAAAAGTCAACGCATTGCTCACCCCCGAAAACTGAAACAATTAAAAGTCAGAATTGGTACTTAGTACTTTTTTACTAAATTTATGATCGAAGTTTTACAGCAATAAATCACTTAAAAAAACGTGCAGAGATGAGTGGAAATATCACATTTACAATGATTAAACCTGATGCGGTAAAAAATAATTTTATCGGTCCGATCCTTAAACAAATTAATGAAAATGGGTTCCGCATCAAGGCGATAAAAATGACCCATTTTACCCGCGAACGTGCTGAAGCCTTTTATGGGATCCATGCCGGCAAGTTTTTTTTCGACGGACTCGTTGAATTTATGTCTTCCGGACCTATTGTAGCAGCAATTCTTGAAAAGGAAAATGCAATTGATAGCTATCGTGATTTAATCGGAAATACAAACCCTGAAAAAGCGGCTGAAGGAACGATCAGAAAACTTTTTGCTGAATCGTTTACTGCCAATGCCGTTCATGGTGCAGATAGTGACGAAAATGCCATTCGTGAGGGATCGTTTTTCTTCTCTGAAATGGAACAGTTTTAATCCTAATAATCAATTATATATCAATATACTTCAATAAAATGGCCCTTTGAATCCAAAGGGCCATTTTATTGAAAATTATTTGCAAAACAAGAGGCAAACCGGCTTAAGTGATTTAATCTGATCAACATATTCAAGTTTACCCGTGACTGCGTCCCTGCGGAATGAAACGATATTCTGAGAATTTTGGTTGGCTACCAAAATAAAATCTTCATTTGGAGATAGGGTGAAATTCCTCGGAATCTCTCCGCGTGTAGATTCCTGCCCAATTTGAACAATTCTGCCACTGAGGGGATTCACCGAAAAAATCGCAATAGAGTTGAGCCCGCGATTGGAGGCATACAAAAATCGTCCATCGTTTGAAATATGAATATCTGCGCAATTACCCGGCTTATCATACCCTGCCGGAAGTGTCGAGATCGTTTCCAGTATCGAATAGCTGCCATCCTTATTCAACGAAACGACAGATACAGTATTGGATATTTCATTGATCACATATAAGAATTTCAGCGTTGGATGAAAAGCCATGTGACGTGGTCCACTTCCGGGAGGCATTATGATCGCTGGGAAAGGTGAATTTTTAAGTTTTGAACCTCTCTCATCCAACAGATAAACAGCAACTTTGTCAGTCCCAAGGTCGGCAACAAAAATCCGGTTGGAGGAGGGTTCAAAATAGGCGCTATGCACATGTGGTTCAGCCTGACGGGCTTTTACTGGTCCGCTACCGACATGTTGCTTAAGATCTGTAAATTCACTAAGGCTTCCCGATTGGTCCATGTTGAAAAGTGCAGCACTACCTCCAGAATAATTGGCCGCTAAAACATGTTCGGACTGATTCACTGAAACGTAGCACGGATCAGCTCCACCGCTTAACACCTTATTTATGAAACTCAAATGGTGATTTTCATTGTTCACAGCAAACGATTCAATGTAACCCATATTACGATTGTTTTTATCCTGAATTTCATTAGCCGCCAGCAGGATTTTTCCTGTTGGCGATAAAGTCATAAAAGTAGGATTGTCCGATTTCGCAGCTAATCCGTGATTCGTAAGTTTACCGCTTTTTGGATCAAGGCTAAAAAGATATATTCCTTCACTTCCACTGTTTGTGTAGGTGCCGACAAAGAAATACTGAGGTTCGTGCGATACGCTGACACCAGCCAATAGAAATCGTGGAATCAAAAACATTAGGAGAGTAAGGAGTTGAATAATTTTTGTTTTCATAAAAATAGCTGCATAAAATGTTTAGTAGAAGAATATTTGATCTTTGAATACATCACTGGGAAAGCATGAAATCACACTATGATCCAATGAAAAATATTGGATCAAATGTACAAGAAATTTAAATCAACTTCGCCCGGTCGAATGGTTACAGATTGGGCTGAAATATATATCTTTAAACTAAAAATTGGATGAAACAATTATTTATTCTTCTGTTCGCCGGGTTTTCAGCCTGTACAGGGTCTGGCTCCCAAAAATTGGTTCGGGAATCCGAAAATCCAATTCCCCAAGTCGCCATAAATCAACTAATTGACACGTTGAAATTAAACAAAGAGCCAAATGCTATTGCCAGAATTAAGAAAGGGGTAAACCATACCGCTTCGCTGTGGCGTAAAGAAGATGGTACTGCTGACGATTTCAGGGCATTTTGCAAAATGAATTTTATCTCCAGTGAAGCCGAAAGAGAGCTGTTTTTCGAAAAGGTCAGTAAAAATCTGGAGTCAATTTACGGTCATTTCAATAAAATCTCACTTGATCTGAAGCAGAATGTGGATCTCAACAATGGGCCCATGCTTGAAATCGACAAAGATTTCAGTTCTTATTCTGTTAGTTCTCATCTTCTTAATGACCTTTATGCCAACAAAATAGCCTTTAAGATTGCGCTTAACTTCCCCTATTATTCTCTTGAAGAAAAAGAAAAATTCGATTCCTCAATTTCACGTAAAGAATGGGCTATGGCAAGATTAGGGGATATTTTTGTCTCGCGCGTCCCAGCCGAGCTTGAACAGGCAGGGACTAAAGCAGAGGCAGATGCAGACCTTTATATCTCAGAATACAACATTGAGATGGGTAAATTGCTAAACGAATCCGGCAAACCGCTATTCCCGGACAAGATGGTTCTCCTCTCCCACTGGAACCTGCGTGATGAGATCAAGGCAAACTATTCAAATAAAGAAAGTGGAATAGAGAAGCAGGAAATGATCTACAAAGTAATGGAAAGAATTATCGATCAGGATATTCCTGAGATGGTAATCAATAATCCAAACCTTCAGTGGGCCCCATTTTCCAATAAAGTGTTTGAAAACAACCTTGAAAAACCTTGTACAGCAGAACCGAACCGACGCTACCAGCAGATAATTAATAATTTCAAGGCTCAAAGGGCAATTGACAGCTTTAGTCCTGACATGAATACATTTATTTTACGAAAGTTTTCAGGAGAAATGGAGATTCCTCAGCAAGAGGTTGAATTATTGTTTGACAGTTATCTTCGTTCCCCTCAATTGGCAAAAATTGGAGCGATCATTGAGAAAAGGTTAGGAAGAAGTCTTCGTCCTTATGATATCTGGTACGACGGCTTCAAATCACGAAGTGCCATCCCGCAGGAAGAATTGAATGCCAAAACAACCAAACGTTATCCTAATCCGAGTGCTTTTGAAGCTGATATGCCCAGGATGCTCACCAAATTGGGATGGTCAAAAGAGCGTGCTGAATTTTATGCCAACAGGATTGCTGTTGATGCGGCCCGGGGATCAGGGCATGCGTGGGGGGCTTCCATGAAAGGTGAAAAAGCTCATCTGCGCACGCGGATTCCGGAAAACGGAATGGATTACAAAGGGTATAATATTGCAGTCCATGAATTTGGGCATAATGTAGAGCAGACAAATTCGCTTTACAATATCGATTATTACCTGTTAAATGGTGTGCCAAATACTGCATTTACGGAGGCACTCGCCTTTATTTTTCAGAGCCGTGATCTCCTTTTGCTTGATATGAACAGCACGCAACAGAATCAGCAACAGCTTAACACGCTGGATACAGGATGGTCGCTGATGGAAATTATGGGAGTGGGAATGGTTGACATGAAAATATGGAAATGGCTTTATGCCCACCCTGAAGCAACTGCATCAGAGCTCAAATCGGCTGTGCAGGCCATTACAAGGGATATCTGGAACACCTATTTTGCACCCGTTTTCGGGATAAAGGATCAACCTATTTTAGGGATTTATTCCCACATGATTTCGAATCCATTATACCTTGCAGCATATTCTTATGGGCAAATCATTGAATTCCAACTGGAAGAACACCTGAATGGAAAGAATTTTGCCAATGAAATTGACCGGATTTATCAGCAGGGAAAAATTATTCCCCAACGGTGGATGGAAGGTGCTGTCGGTTCAAAAATTTCGGTTAAACCAATCCTGAATAAATTAGATAAAGCTCTTAATTCAATAGTTCGTTCAAAACTTAGTTATTTATCTGATTTACAGTAAAATAACTCATTATTTATTAGGTTAAAACCGCGGGAATTTGTATCTTTAAAGTATTAATTACCAGTTAATTACTTT
>CAIVCR010000093.1 GCA_903904515.1 uncultured Bacteroidia bacterium | reverse complement strand
TCGCCGTTACACGGCTTACAAATTCTTAATTGATTATCTGCCAATCTACCAATCTACCAAACTTTCGCCGTTACACGGCTTACAAATTCTTAATTGATTATCTGCCAATCTACCAATCTACCAAACTTTCGCCGTTACACGGCTCTATAGAGGTTAAGTGCATATAGCATTGTATTTCCTGCAAATATCATTGACCTTTTATCAAAAGTAAAATAGGTTAACCACAATGGTCACAATTCGTCAGCTGATGAAGCACAAAGATCACAAGAGTCATAAATACAAAATATTACATTTGTGTTCACCTTGTGGGCTCCTATATAACTCTTTTTACTCACGCTAAGGCGCAGAGCCGCAAAGAAAAAAATATATATTCAAAAAAATTACTCCAAAAACTATTTAAAGCTTTGAATATTAATGCAATAATGAACAAGGAGAAATCAAATTAAACTTTGCGTCCTGGCGTCTTTGCGTGAGGTTTTAAATCTCAATTAGATTGCACTACTTTCACCGTGTTATATGTTTTGAGGTTGGAGTTTCTCAACTCCCGAGTACTTTGTGGTTAAAATGACTTTTGATACGGCCTCTCACAATCTTTAGTAACTAAATTTCTGCTAATCGTTTTTTTCTACGATAAATAAAAAAAAGGAAGTATTCTTAAATGACTGACAATCACTTAAGCGTACTTCCTTTCTTGCATTTTTGAATTAGCCGGACAATTATACGGCTTTGGGCCCGGGATTATTAACCTGACACGCAGGGTGTGTTGGTATTTAACCAATACCACTGAACGGCCTGCTTTAGTCCATCCCTGAGATTATATTTTGGATCGTACCCCAGAAGCTTTTTCGCCTTGTCGATAGAAGCGAGCGAGTGGGGGATGTCTCCAACGCGGTTCGGACCATGGATGATCTTTACCTTTTCGATTTTAGGGTCAAATTCGGACAAAAACTCCTGTAAATAACCAACGAGCTGGTTCAGAGTTGTACGGTCGCCAAAAGCGGTGTTGTAGACTGTATTCACCGCATTTGAATCTTCAGTTTGCATGGCCAGCAGGTTCATCTGGATCACATTGTCGATATAGGTGAAATCGCGTGAATACTCCCCATCGCCATTGATGAGCGGTGACTCATGGTTCATCAGTTGCTTAACAAACAGGGGGATCACCGCCGCATAAGCCCCGTTGGGATCCTGCTTCCGTCCGAAGACATTGAAATAGCGCAGTCCGATACATTCGATACCGTAGGTCCTTGAGAATACGTCGGCATAGAGCTCATTCACATACTTCGTGATCGCATAGGGTGACAACGGCCGGCCGATCACCTCTTCCACCTTAGGGAGTGTTTCTGAATCGCCATAGGTGGAGGAGCTCGCGGCGTAGATAAACCGTTTTACCTTGGCATCACGCGCCGCGACAAGCATATTTAGAAAACCGGAGATGTTTACATCGTTGGTTGTTATCGGGTCGGTGATGGAACGTGGTACCGATCCCAATGCTGCCTCATGAAAAACATAATCGACACCTTCGACGGCCTGCCTACACTCCTCCAAATTACGGATGTCTCCCGTTATCAGTCTGAAGGCGGGGTGGGGGAGAAGCATTTCGATATTGGCCATCTTCCCGGTTGAGAAGTTGTCGAGAACGGTGACGTGATGTCCCTGGGCAATGAGCGTTTCAGAGAGGTTTGAGCCGATAAAGCCGGCACCCCCTGTAACCAATATGCGTGTGCCGATTTGGAGTGAGTTAACCAAAGGAATGAAAGAATGAAAGAATGAAGAATGAAGGAATGAAGGAATGAAGGAATGAAGAATGAAAGAATGAAGGAATGAAGGAAGGAAGGTAAAAATTACCACGGAGGCACTGAGAGCACTAAGAAACACGGAGGGAAAATTCTCTGTGCTTCTTAGTGTACTCCGATTCTCAGTGGTTATCCTTTTTTCTTCTTTTTGGTCTTCGTTCCCTCCTCCTCGGAAGAGTAATAGGTGTAATTATAACTTTTCTTGTAGGAGTAGTTATAATACCCTTCATAACGAGAATACTTGGAATAGGAGTAGCCGAATGAATCGAGCTTAATGTCATTAACCAGCAGGGCCAGGTGGTTGATCATCTGTTTTTCACCAAAATGGTTGATCATATCAAGCTGCTGCCTGCGCGAAAAGCCATAGCGCAGGATGAAGATATTCAGATCGGAGAGTTGTCCTGAAATGATACCATCAGTAACATACGATACCGGGGCATTGTCCATAATGATATAGTCGTATGTGGTACGCAGCTTATCGAGTAATGCCTTCATCTCAGGTTTGCCAATAAGTTCCGCAGGGTTTGGCGGTATTGGTCCTGCCGGGATCATTGAGAGATTTTTTATTGAAGTTGGAAGTATCACCTCCTCAAGCGTGTGGTAGCCGATCAGGAAGGTGCTTAACCCCTTTTCGTTACTCAGGTCGAATACATGGTGCAGCTTCGGCTTGCGAAGGTCGACACCGATGATCAACACTTTTTTATCGTTCATCGCCAGGATTGAGGCGAGGTTCACCGAGACAAAGGTCTTGCCCTCCCCAGGGTGAGTCGACTGCACGGAGATCACATTCCCCTGGTTCTCGGTCAGCATATACTGAAGATTCGTCCGGAACGTCCGGAAGGCTTCAGCCATTACCGACTTGGGATTTTCATGTACAATCAGGGTGACAGTCGTGAGTTCGTGCATTATATTCCCAATGATGGGGATTCTGGTATTGTTTTCAATGTCTTCCTGCGTACGGATTTTCCCGTCAAACATTTTCATCAGGACGATGATCAGTAATGGAATACCAATACCAAGAATAATTCCGATCAGGAAAATCAGGCTGCGTGGCAGGCCAATCGGGACTGCAGCGTCGGGTCGTGCGATATCGATGATCTGTACGTCAGGAACACTCGAAGCGAGGGTGATATTCGTTTCAGCGCGTTTCTTCAGCAGGAAGGTGTACAGGTCATTTGTGACGTTGAACTGGCGCTGGATATCGATCATCTGCTGCTCTTTTTCCGGTAGTTTATTGAGCTCTAAGCTGATATTCGCCTGCCGGTCCTTGAGGCTGTTGATCGATTTTGTGGCGTTATTAATCAGGTTACGCAGGTTTTCGGTCAACTGGCTCCGGGTCTGCATAATCTCCTTGTCGATAAGGGCTATTGCCGGATTATTTTCTTTTGTACTGAACGAGACTACCTGACGCCGGTTATAAAGTTCCCCCAATTTTATTACGAGCGAATTAAGCATCGGATCTTCGATGCCGACCACGGATGGGGAGATGAGCTGTTTTTGATTCCCCGGCTCATTGAGGTAACTCAGGATATTCTGGAAATAGTCGAGCTGCATCTGGTTGGTAGCACGCTGGGTCTCAATCTCCTTGAGGTTATTCATTACCAGTGTACCTTCAGCGTCGAGGTCAATGATGTTGTTTTTGGCGCGGAAATTGGTAAACCGTGTTCCTGCACTGTTCATCGAATCGGAGATGCCGGTAAGCTGTTTGTTGATAAAGTCGAGTGAGCGGCGTTGGGCCTCATTCTGAAGGTCCATCTTGTTGCCGATGTAAATCTTTAGCAGTTCATTCAGAAACTCACCATCTTTAAAGGGTTCATCCCCTGATATTGAGCACTGAATGATATCGCCCATCTTGGTTTTGAGGGTGGCTTTGAGCTTTTTCTGATAGGCGAGTGTTGTTTGGTTCAGATCATTGAAAATAAACCGATACTTTCCATCCGGGATCTTATCGATGTTAGGCTTCTTGACCAATGTGAAGTTAAAGTACGGATTTATAAATGGCCTGCCATAAGTTCCGTTTCCCTCAAATTTAATTTCTGTTATTACTCCGTTGATCCTTATTTTTCCATCGCTTAAGATGTTATAGTTCTGATCAGAAACGGGAGTAATGTTAATCGGCAACCCTCTGAGGTTTACGAAATTTTCCGGTTCCTTTACTTCGAAAGGTTCCTGCTTGTAAATTCCTTCCCAGACGAACAACTCTTTTCTAAACCAGCTTGTACCCCAGTGTAGGGTTAGTAAGGTCTGGTTTATTGGATTATACGATGTGATGATCTCGATCTGGTTGTAGATGTTGTTTTTAGGTTCGTCTACAACACCCTGGAAGATATTTTTCATGTCCAACCCGTTTGTCTTCTCAGGTATCAAAACGGATGCAGTGACCGTATAGATCGATTTTGTGATTTTTGTATACAGGTATGCTCCAGCAAAACCGATGATGGCAAAAAGTAAAAACCATTGCCATTGTCTTACAATGATGAAGAGAATATTCTTAAAGTCAAAACCTTCTTCTGCTGGTTGTTCGTCGATGCTACTGTTTACTTGGCTCATAAATATTCTGTTTTCGATCTGAGTTTATGTTTTCGGAGATGTGATCAGGTTTCAGGTTAAAATGGTTTTAACACCAGTAAAAATCCTAAGACGGTAACCAGCACTGATGTTGATGAGAGGAACAGCGAGTAAGCCTGGCTGTTCAGCTGTGTACTTTTATGTTTGTCAGGACGGACAATTATATTATCGTTGGGGTGGAGGTAGAATGCTTCAGAGGCATAAACATCCTTGGAGGTCAGGTCGAGCAAAAAGGTTTTATTTCCTTCGGCTGTAGGACGGACCACCATCACATCTTTGATTGTTGCGAAATCGGTATTTCCGCTGGCCATCGCTAACGCCTCGATGAGGTTGATGGAGTTGTTATAGTTGTAGTAGACTCCCGGGTTCCGCACCTCACCCATGACGGTGATCTTGAAGTTCAGGAGTTTAACTTTTACGATGGCATCGGTAAGTGTTTCGTCGGCTTTTTTCTGGATCACCTGTTCTGCACCTGTTTGGGTCATTCCCGATACTTTGGAATGGCCCAGCATAGGGAGTTTTACATCGCCGGCTTTGTCAATTTCGAATCCGTAGAGGTAAGCGCCACTTGGGGTGGTGAACTTCATGTATGATTGACCTGTATTAGCCTCCATTGTGGATTCAGGGTTATAAAGCAGGTTAACGTCGTTGTTTGTCGATTTTATACTCACGTAAAGGATATCGCCGGGTTCGAGGATATGTTCGGTGACACTGCTGGATAGTCCTTTGATGTTTTCATTGGCTGTTGCGTCACCCAAGTAAATGAGTTCCTTACTACTCCGGCAGGAGAAGAAAGTAGTTATTAACAGCAGAAAGAGTAGTTTGGTACAGGTTTTCATGATCTATATTTTAAGAATAACTTTCAAAAGTTGGTATTGTCTGATTAAAGGTGGCAAAGGTAAAATATTTTATTATAATTTATTGAGGTTCTGTTGATGTGGATGGGCAAATGTATTGGTTTTGTAATCTTTTCGTGTGTATTGTCATTGCGAGGAACGTGATTGGTCATATTGTTCCGCAGGAACGGGTTGTATTTGTTGTGACGAAGCAATCTTTTCGTGTGTATTGTCATTGCGAGGAACGTGATTGGTCGTGTTGTTCCGCAGGAACGGGTTGTATTTGTTGTGACGAAGCAATCCCTACGTGTGTATTGTCATTGCGAGGAACGTTATTGGTCGTGTTGTTCCGCAGGAACGGGTTGTATTTGTTGTGACGAAGCAATCTTTTCGTGTGTATTGTCATTGCGAGGAACGTGATTGGTCGTATTGTTCCGCAGGAATGGGTTGTATTTGTTGTGACGAAGCAATCCCTACGTGCGTATTGTCATTGCGAGGAACGTGATTGGTCGTGTTGTTCCGCAGGAACTATGGTAATTTGTTGTGACGAAGCAATCTTTTCGTGCGTATTGTCATTGCGAGGAACGTTATTGGTCGTGTTGTTCCGCAGGAACTATGGTAATTTGTTGTGACGAAGCAATCCCATCGTGAAGAGCAATTGTAAAGGATGAGAGTTTTTCTTTTGTCATTCTTAGCACGGAGGGATTGCTTCGTCGCTCCT